>NZ_CP058986.1:3857509-4208346 GCF_019278525.1 Polaribacter sp. HaHaR_3_91 | reverse complement strand
GTTATAGATATAATTATAACTCCCAGCGCAATATTATTTTTATTAATTAAGAAATTTATAAAATTTACGCAGATAGTAATTGTCAGCATAAAAAAAGTCCAAGCTAATACACCTGTAAAATTATATCCTTTAGAAATTAAGATAAAAGCAAAAGGTATGTAGAGTGTTAAAGCACTGAAATTAAAAAAAGAGAAAATAGATTTGGTTAAAATATAGTTTACTAGTTTTTTCTTTTTTATTGATAAGATAAGCATTGGCTTTATATCCATTACAGGAATTTTCTGCATTAAATAACGGAAAAGCAAATCTGAGATTATGAAGAAAATTATAAATTTATTCGCCATAATAAAAGGGTCATTGTTAGGGAATTCTTTTTCAAGAAAGAAATAGGCTCCAACCCCAACAGAAAGAAATCCAAGAAGCATCCAAATTGCCAAAAAGCCCATTAATATTTTTATGGAAACGCTTTTCCCTAAAGAAGCAGAACGTGTAAACTGTTTCCATTCTAACTTTAAAAAATGTGAAATCATAAGTTTGGTTAATTAGTTTGATTGATAATAAGTAGTTTAGAAATGGATTTTGTTACAGATTATTTACCATTTTATATTCTGGATAGGTTTCTTGTAGCAATTCTTCTGCTTTTTGCGGAATTAAAAAACCGGTTACATAAAATAAAAGAACAACTACCGTCAACGAAAATGAAATCAGTAATAACCAATGGTTTTCCATAGAATTAAAAGATACTCTAAAAGCATTCATGGAATTAAAAACATTGATAAATAAAAGGCCAGAAAAACTATTTCTTGCTCCGGTGATCATTTCTTCCAATAAAAATATTTTCTCTTTTTTTATAGTTTTTATTTTATGACTTTTTCTAGCAATCGTTTGTTTCCTTAAATCGAAAACTACTAAAATAAATAATAAGCTTAATAAAATATATTTAGCATATGGCATTTTAAGAATACAGAAAAACAATAAAAAAACGCCTAATGTTGTTACTAGTTTAGGAAAAGAGAACCACTCTCTAAAAAAACGCCACATTATTGTTAAATAACGTTTATTCATTTGTTTTTGTTTGGCTTCAATAACATCCATAAAACCAAAAACACCAAATTTTTTAAAGGATTTATCTCGTGCTTGCTCAAAAGTTAAAAGTGGCTGCGCCACCCAAATTTCTTCAATATCATTTGCCAAATGATCTACCAATTCACTTTGTACATCATAATGATACACATAGTGTTTTCTGGTAAATTTAAAAAGTTCATCAATTTGATTTTCTGTTAGTTTCATGACAATAGTTCTTTACGCATTTTTTCTACTTTAGCAATTGCTTTTTGGTAAACTTTGAATCCAATAGAGGTAGCAATAAAATAAATTGGTATTAAAAGGATGGTAAATAATTTCTGACTATTTTGTGTAGTATATTTTAGAAGCTGTATTGGTAAATTCAACATCATAAAAGCAAATGAAAAATAGAAAATACCATAATTCAGATGGATTGATTTCCCATATTTTTTAGACCAAATTTTTATAGAATAAAAAAGAAAAAAAAGCATTGGCAAAAGAAATAAAACTAAACTTATCCTTTTAAAAGTAGTGTAGTTTATATTGTTAGAAACAATATAATATATCATAACAAAACATAAAAGAAAGCCAAGGTTTTTGAAAGATTTAAAAAAGTTAACAAATCCTTGAAAAAACAATTTTCTATACTCTTTATTCACATTTTTTAAAGCGTCTTTATCTGAACCATCTAAACCTCCACCATTAAAATTCTCTTTCCAGCCTAAAGTAACAAATGCAGTCTGTACTTTTTCTTTAAATTCATATTCAGAATTTTCTGGAGTTAAATTTTTCTCTATATCAGAAACCACATGGTCTAACATTTCTATTCTAATGTCCCAATATTTTACACCTTCATTTTCTAAACGATTTTCTATATATTGTATTTGTTCTTTAGTGAGTTCCATAGCTAAACAATTACATTTGAATATTGTTCTCTAACCATTTTTTTATGCTGATAAAAAACAACTTCACCAGACCAATAAAACAATAATAATAGCACAAAAACAGCTAATTGAATATTGTTATGATTAGGATTTAAAAAACTCTGTTCGCTTCTAGAGTTGGAAATTACATTAAAACTTATAAAAATAAAATTTAGTAGTTGTAAGAAGCTATTCGTTTTGTTTAAAACCAAAAAACGTGTTTTATGTTGTTTTTTATTTTTCTTGTTTTGATAGAAAATACGAACAATAAGAATAATTAGAAAGATGTATGTGCAGAAGAAAAAATCTTGTTTATCCTCAAACAAATTCATCAACAAAAACAGCGCATAAAAAAACGATATGGTGATTATTATTTTAGGAAGTTTAAAAAAAGTAACCAAATGTTTAAAAGAGTGTTTATAAAACTGCTTATGAACCGATTTTGTTTTCTCTTTTAAAAGCATTTTAAAACCATTATCAGTAAAATTTCTATGAATATTTTCAATTTCTTTTTTGAAATCTAAATCAGGGTTTTTATCTAATTTTTGCTCTAAAATATGAGCAAAATGATCTACAATTTCTGTTCTAACATCATAAAACTTTATTCCACAAGAAAAGATGTAATTGTCTATTTGTAAAAGTTGTTCTTTTGATAACTCCATTGTTATAGAATTTTATATTTATTGATGGTTTCTTTATGTTTTTTGTAGAAATAATGACAGATTAAAGTCACTGTAAAACCAGCACTTTGAAAACCAATTAAAAAAGGAATAAAACTTCCGTCATCATTAAAAAGGTTTCCCATAAATAAAGGAAGAATTAAAAAAACAGTACTAACATACTGTGTTTTTAAAACATAACTGTAGGTTGTTTTTATTTTTGTTCTTATGTTATTAATAATGATATATAGTAAGTAAATTAGGCAAATAATAGAAGTAGCAAAGAAAAGTTGGTTTAAAAAAACAGTATTACTTTTAGAAAATACTATACTAAAATTGGTAAAAATAACAATTGGTAAAAAATACGCAGTTAAATATAAAAAGTAAAAAGGTTTAAATATTTTTGAGGCATTTTTTATTAAAATACTAGGCTCGTGATACATTAAGCCAAAATAAAAACTAGCGGTGTTTTCAAAATGTTTATCCCATTTTAAAATAGTGATTTTAAAAGCCTCTTCAAAAGAATAGTCTTTATTTACAAAGCTTTCGATATCAGAAATCATATGATCTAAAATTTCTATTTTTAAATCTATATAATTAAAATTCTTTTTATCTAGATATGCTTCTACTTGTTGTAGTTGTTCGTTTGTTAATTCCATAATTTATGAAATTTTATATTTTTTAATTGCTTCTTGGTGTTTTTTGTAGAAAAGGAAATAACTAAAGGTCATAAAGATAAAAGAGCAGAACATACCAACACTAATTCCATCTAACACTTTTAACCTTGTAAAAAACATTAGAAGAACTATTAAACCTGTTACCGCTCCTAAACCTTGCGATTTCAGTATAAAGCCATATGTAGTTTTTATTTTATTGTTTTTGGTTAGTAGCAAGAACATAAAGGACACAAAACTTACTATTAGAATTCCTTTAAGAATTATAAAAAAATTAAATTCAGTGGGGTTTTGAATTTTGAAATTAAAATGAGTTAATAATATAAAAGGCAGAAAATAAGAGGTAAATAAAAGCACGTATTGTTTCCAATAGACTTTTTTTGCTTTTTGAATAACCAGTTTTGGCGCAGAGAATCCAAGTCCAAAAAACATACTCGTTGTTTCTTTTAATTGTGTATTCCATTTCTCCGTAACGTTATAAAAGACGGTTTCAAAATCAAGATTTTCTTTTGTCATTTTTGTTTCTATATCAGAAACAATATGATCTAAAACTTCAAAACGAACATCAATATAAGTGATGTTTTTTTTATCTAAATAATGTTCTACTCTTTGTAGTTGTTCTTTATTCAATTCCATAACTAAATTTTTTTACTCCAAACTAAATTTAGGATTCACCAATTGTTGCATCGTTTTTAAAAACTCTTGCATTTCTTCTAACTTGTTAGCAGTTTCTTTGGTGCCACTTTCAGTAAGCTTATAATATTTTCTAAGCCGGTTACCAACTTTTGCAACTTCAACGTCTAATAAACCATCGGCTTCTAGTTTGTGCAATGCAGGATACAAAGCACCTTCGGTAATTTTTAATTCACCTTTGGTCAATTCTTTTACGTGTTGGGTAATTTCATAACCATACATTTTATCGTTACTTGCTAACAACTTTAAAATAATGGTTTGTAAAGACCCTTTATATAACTTCTGATTTCCCATGTTTAAAAAATGTGTAATCGTGTAATTGTTTATATGTTTAATTGTCATTGCGAGTTTACGAAGCAATCTTATCATTAAAAACAGATTGATTTGTTCTTCGTTGTGACGATTTCTTAAATACAAATATATACATAATTTTCTTATACATAGAATTCTTATGTATAGTTTTTTTAAGGTAAAAAAAATCCTGAAAAATTAATCTTCAGGATTTTTATAATAATTTTTATAAGGTATTTTACTTTTCTACTTTTAACACCTCTGCAATAATGCGTTCTAGTTCTGCTTTTGGTAAAGCTCCGTTTGCCATTTGTGGTTCTCCTTCTGCAGGACAAAATAACATAGAAGGTATACTTCTAATTCCGAATGCTGCAGATAATTCTTGTTCAGCTTCGGTGTCTATTTTGTAAATATCAATTTTACCTTCGTATTCTTCAGATAAAACCTCTAAAACAGGTGCTATAGCTTTACATGGTCCGCACCAATCTGCATAAAAATCGATTAATGCTGGTTTGTCTCCTTTAAATTTCCATTCTTGGCTTTCTTCAAAATTAAAAACCTTTTCTAAGAAAGTTTCTTTTGTTAAGTTTTCTGTCATAATATTTTAATTTGCTTCCGATAAAGTCGGAAATATGTAATCTATTTTCACAAAAGTAGTCGTTTTTATACTTGATAAATTACAAAATGGAGGTAAATTGAAGCTTCAAAAGTTAAAAATGGTAAAATAACGGTGTATAAATTAAATATTCTTAATTTTGATAGTTGTACCAAGTAAACATCAAAATGACTGATTAAATTCATTTCTTTTTCCTTACTAATTCAATATAAAATAGAATCGTAGCTAAGGCTATGATTAGATTTTATATCTCTTATTAAGAAAAAATAACTTAAATTTATCATCAATCATTTTAAAATTTATTTAGTATTACCAAATTCTTTGAACTCATGAAAAATAAATTAATCATTCCTATTTTATTTGCAAGTGCAATTTTTGTTTCTTGTAACAAAGAAATTAAACAAAAAAATACCGATTTGAAATACCCAGAAACCACTAAAAAACCAGTAATAGATTCACTTTTTGGAACCGCTGTTGTAGATAATTATAGATGGTTAGAAGATGATAGAAGTAAAGAAACCGAAGCTTGGGTAAAAGCAGAAAACGAGGTTACTTTCGATTACTTAAATAAGATTCCGTACAGAGAACAATTAAAGGAACGTTTGTCTGAATTATGGAATTATGAAAAAGTAGGTACCCCTTTTATAGAAGGCGATTACACGTATTTTTCTAAAAATAACGGATTGCAAAATCAGAGTGTTATTTACAGAACCAAAGGAGATTCTGAACCAGAAGTTTTCTTAGACCCAAATAATTTTTCTGATGACGGAACTACTTCTTTAGGCTCGTTAAGTTTTACTAAAGATGGGTCAATTGCTGCCTATGCAATTTCTGAAGGAGGTTCTGATTGGCGTAAAATTATTATAATGGATGCCGAGTCTAAAACGATTAAAGAAGACACCTTAGTAGATGTAAAATTCTCAGGAATCTCATGGTATAAAAACGAAGGTTTTTATTATTCTAGTTACGATAAACCTGAGGGAAGTGAGTTGTCTGCAAAAACCGACCAACACAAATTGTATTATCATCAATTAGGAACATCTCAAAAAGATGATGTTGTGGTTTTTGGTGAAAAGGCATCAGAAAAACACCGTTATGTTGGTGGAAATGTTTCTGAAGATAATGAATACCTTTTTATCTCTGCAAGTGTATCAACATCTGGTAATAAGTTGTTTTTTAAAGAGCTGTCTAAACCAAATAGTCCTTTGGTAACTATTTTAGATCATACAGACAGTGATACCTATCCGATAGAAAATATTGGAAGTAAAGTGTATTTGGTAACAAACTTAAACGCGCCAAATAAAAAGGTAGTAACTGTTGATGTTACAAATCCAACATCAGAAAACTGGAAAGATTTTATTCCGGAAACAGAAAATGTATTGAGTTTAAATTCTGGCGCAAGTTATTTCTTTGCAACGTATATGGTAGATGCTGTTTCTAAAGTATTGCAATACGATTTTGATGGAAAATTAATTAGAGAAGTAAAATTACCAGGAATTGGAACTGCCGGTGGTTTTGGAGGAAAAACAGCAGCGAAAGAATTGTATTTTTCTTTTACCAATTACAGTACGCCAGGTTCATCATACAAATTTAACCCAGAAGACGGAACGTATGAATCTTATTGGAAGCCTTCAATAGCTTTTAATGCGGATGCATATACAAGTAAACAAGTTTTTTATACCTCTAAAGACGGAACAAAAGTTCCGATGATTATCACGCATAAAAAAGGAGTGGAGTTAAATGGTAAGAATCCGACTATCTTATATGGTTATGGAGGTTTTAATGTGAGTTTAACACCTTCTTTTAGTATTTCAAACGCAGTTTGGATGGAACAAGGTGGTGTGTATGCAGTTCCTAATTTACGTGGTGGTGGAGAATATGGTAAAAAATGGCACGATGCAGGTACGCAACTAAAAAAACAAAATGTGTTTGATGATTTTATTGCGGCGGCAGAATACTTAATTTCAGAAAAATATACCTCTTCAGAGTTTTTAGCTATTCGTGGTGGTTCTAACGGCGGATTATTAGTTGGTGCAACTATGACGCAAAGACCCGAATTAATGAAGGTTGCTTTACCTGCAGTGGGTGTTTTAGATATGTTGCGTTACCATACATTTACTGCTGGAGCAGGATGGGCGTATGATTACGGTACTGCAGATGATAACAAAGAAATGTTTGAATATTTAAAAGGATATTCGCCAGTACATAATGTAAAAGAAGGTGTGCAATATCCGGCAACTTTAGTAACTACCGGAGATCATGATGATAGAGTTGTGCCTGCACATAGTTTTAAATTTGCAGCAGAATTACAAGCAAAACAAAGTGGAGATAATCCTACATTAATTAGAATAGAAACCAATGCAGGCCATGGTGCCGGAACACCTGTTGCAAAAACCATTGAGCAATATGCAGATATTTTTGGTTTTACACTATTCAATATGGGGTTTAAGCAGTTACCAAATCCGATATCGGCTAAAATTAAATCTTAGTTTATAAAACTAGATTGATAAAAGAGGTCTTCTAAAAAGTAAGTTTTTTGTCAACTTGAATTTATTTCAGGTTCAGTATGACAAGACTTAATCTGTTTTAGTCTGCCTCTTTTGTTGTTTAGCAATATAATTGCATAAATACTTAGCGTCTTTTTTTACGCCTCCCAAAGTAGCAGAACCTCTTGTGTAGAGCCATGGCAAACCAATAAAATACAAACCCTCCATGTCGCTAACACCTCTGTAGTTTTTAGGGTATTGATTTTCATTTAATTGGATGTTTTCAATCCAATTAAAGTTAGGTTTAAAACCGGTTGCCCAAACAATATTTTTAATATCGTTTACTTTTTGTTTTTCAAAAATGATGGTGTCGTTATTTGCATCTAAAGTTCTACCAACACAAGTAATATTTTCTTTTTTAAATAAAGTTTTTACATCTGTACCAATAACTGGCTGACCGCTGTTACTTAGTTTTTTTCCGATAAAAGAATATTTATTCGCCGTTAAAAAACCGACTTTACTAAACCACCACCAAAGTGTTTTTCCTAAAAGTTCTTGCGGTAGCGAAACAATATCTGTCTTACCAGAAAAGTAAACCTTTTTCTTTGCTTTAGAAATTTCATTTAAAATTTGTACGCCAGAATCTCCTGCGCCAACTACCAAAGTTGCACCTTCTTGTAATTGATCTGGACTTTTATAATGTTCACTATGAATCTGTAAAATATCTTTGGATATTTTTTTATGACAACTCGGTGTAAAAGGCTTGTGAAACGGACCAGTAGCAATAATTACATTTTTTGCTTCAAAAGTTTTGTTTTCACTTTTTAAAATGAAAATACCATCCACTTTTTTTAAAGAATTTACGCGTTGGTTAAATTCAATGGGAATATTAAACTTAAAGACATACGCTTTTAAATAATCAGCAACTTCATATTTGTTAGCATAATGTCCTTTTTTATGAGGAAATTCCATTCCCGGTAAACTATTGAATTCAGAAGGCGTAAATAATTTTAGAGAATCCCATCTTTTTAACCAAGGTTCGCCGGTTTCTTTATTTGCATCAACAATTAAAAAATTAGCATTTTGTTTGGCCAAATGATACGCAATTGCAAGTCCAGATTGTCCTGCTCCTATAATTATATAATCCTTCATAAATAGTTTTATCTCTACAAAACTACTATAATTAAAAATGCTACAAGAAGAATATCGATTTAGTTAAACAGATTTTTTAATAAAAAACTGTAAATATTATGTGTTCTTAAATTTTCTTTTTTTTGATAAATATCTAAATCAGTAAAAAATAAATCTTAAAATATGTAACAATATGCTATTTTTGTTACTAATCAAATAATTAAACTCAACAAAAATCAGATAATAATGAAGATAATTAAAAATGTTTTTTTTGTTTCAGCTATTGCCTCTTTAGGTTTAGTAGCTTGTAAACAAGACAGCCCAAAAGAAGAAAAAGCACCTGGTATTGCTTTAGAAAACATGGATACAACTGTAAAACCTACAGATGATTTCTTTAGACACGTAAACGGAACTTGGTTAGATAAAACCGAAATTCCAGACGATCAAACCTCTTGGGGTGGTTTTAATCAATTACGTAAAAAAACAGATGCAGATGTTTTAACTATTTTAAACAAAGCAATTGAAGAAAGTAATTTTCCTAAAATAAAAGATGCTAAAGGAAATGAAATTGATTCAGATCAAGAAAAAGCAGTAAACTATTACCAAACAATAATGGATACTGTAGCTAGAAATGCACAAGGGAAAGCACCCGTAATGCCTTATTTAGCTAAAGTAGATGAAATTAAGACAAAGAAAGATGTAGAAACGTATTTAACAAATATGGCGCCTTATGGTGGTGGAGGTTTTTACGGTTTTGGTGTTTATAACGATTTAAAAAATAGTAGCCAATACGCAGGTTATATGGGCGGTGGTTCTTTAGGTTTATCTAGAGATTACTATGTTGATGCTAAAGTAAAAGACAAATTAGAAAAATACGAAATTTTTGTAGCCAAAATGTTGCAAGAATTTGGTGATGACGAAGCTTTAGCTAAAAAGAATGCAGCAGCAATTGTTGCTTTAGAAACTAGTTTGGCAACACCAATGATGTCTAAAGAAGAAAGCAGAGATATTCGTAAAATCTACAATCCAATGACGATTGCAGAATTACAAAAATTGTCTCCTTCAATAGATTGGCAAGCGCATTTAGATGGTATTGGAGTAACAGATTTAGAAACAGTTATTGTTACAGATCCTGGATATTTTAAAGCTTTTAGCGATGTTTTTGCAAAAGCATCTGTAGCAGATCTTAAATTATTATTACGTTGGAATACTATAAATAGCTCTTTAGGTTCTTTATCTACAGATTTAGAAACTGCAAATTGGGAGTTCTATTCTAAAGAAATGCGTGGAGCTAAAAAACAACGTGCAAGAGATGAGCGTGCTTTAGGTAGCTTAAATGGTGCAATTGGTGAAGCTTTAGGTAAATTGTATGTAGAAAAAATGTTTCCACCAGAAGCAAAGCTAAAAGCGAAAGAAATGATTGATAATGTAATGCTTGGTTTCGAAGCAAGAATTGCACAATTGCCTTGGATGAGTGAAGTTACTAAAGAAAAAGCGTTAGAAAAATTACACAAATTAACGGTTAAAATAGCCTACCCAGATGTTTGGAAAGACTATTCTGAATTACAAGTTAAAGGTTTAGAAAATGGTGGTTCTTATTTCGAGAATGCTATTAATGTAACCAAATGGAACTACAACAAAGAAATGGCAAAATTAGGTAGCGAAGTAGACAGAACAGAATGGGGAATGTCTCCGCAAACTGTAAATGCGTACTTTAATCCTGTAAATAATGAAATTGTTTTTCCAGCAGCAATTTTACAACCTCCTTTTTATGATTATAAAGCAGATGAAGCTGTAAATTATGGTGGAATTGGAGCTGTTATCGGTCATGAAATTTCTCATAGTTTCGATGATTCTGGTGCTCGTTTTGATGGTGATGGAAACCTGAATAACTGGTGGACAGAAGATGATTCTGTAAAGTTTAAAGAAATTGGCGGGCAATTAATCAAGCAATATTCAGATATTATTGCCATAGATTCTATGCACTTAAATGGAGAATATACTTTAGGAGAAAATATTGGAGATTTAGGTGGTGTACAAGCGGCTTACGAAGGTTTACAGATTTTCTTACAAAAGAATGGTAGACCAGCAGATATTGATGGTTACACACCAGAACAACGTTTTTTCCTTTCTTGGGGAACAATTTGGAGAACAAAAATGCGTGATGAAGCTTTAAAAAACTTAATCATGACAAACACACACTCTCCTGGAATGTACAGAGCGTATATGCCTCTTAAAAACGTAGATGCTTTTTACGAAGCGTTCGATGTTAAAGAAGGTGATAAAATGTATTTAAAACCAGAAGAAAGAGTAAGAATCTGGTAAGGTCGCAGACCTTTTTTGTATGATTTTTTTGTGAATACATACCTAAGAACAACATTAAAACCGATGCGAAAGTGTCGGTTTTTTTGGGCGTTACCACAAGGGTCGCGCTTTCACTACTCGCTTTTTTTTCGTACCTTAAAAAAGAGCTCAGACAAACCGTTCAATCGCTAACGCGGGGTTTGTTAGTGTCATTTTAATTTAAATTTTTCACTAAGAATTATTGAGAAGTCTCATGTTAACAACCACATAAAATTCAACTTTTTTACATGGTTTTAAAATCTATGTTAGGGTTTGTTAATAATTCTTATTTTTGTAAGATGCTAAAAGTAGATAACGTTTCATTTTCTTACCATAAAAAAAAAATAATATTAAACGATTTTAATTTCACCTTGCAACAAGGAGAACACCTTTGTGTAATGGGGGAAAGTGGTTGCGGAAAATCGACACTTTTAAAAGCTATTTACGGATTAGTAGACTTAAATAAAGGAAAAATATTTTGGAAAGAGGAACAAATTTTCGGTCCAAAGAAACATCTTGTTCCCGGTTTCGAAAACTTTAAATATGTAGCTCAAGACTTCGATTTAATGCCTTACATTTCTGTATCAGAAAACATTAAAAAATTTTTGTCGAGGTTTTATCCAGAAGAAAGTGAATTACGTACTCAAGAATTATTAGAAGTCATTCAAATGAAGTCTTTTGAGAACACAATGGTTAAAAACCTAAGTGGCGGACAAAAACAACGTGTTGCTATTGCAAGAGCATTGGCAAAAGAACCTGAATTATTGTTGTTAGATGAACCATTCGGACAAATAGATAATTTTAAAAAGAACTCTTTACGTAGAAATTTATTCAGTTATTTAAAAGAAAAAAATATTGCTTGTATTATTGCTACACACGATAAAAATGATGCACTTTCCTTTGCAGACAAACTTATTATTATCAAAGACAATAAAATAATAGCAAACAATGCTCCGAAAGAGATTTACAACAACCCAACAGAAAAATACGTTGCCGCTTTGTTTGATGATGTCAACGAAATTACCATCAATAATAAAACAGTTTTAGTATATCCACATCAAATAAAAGTAGTAGAAAACTCTAATTTAAAAGCAATTGTTTTAAATTCTTATTTTAAAGGTTCTTATTTGTTAATTGAAGCTGAATTTAATGGGCAAAATGTGTTTTTTAATCATGATTCTATTTTGGATAGAGGTGCTAACATTTATCTGAAATTTTTGTAGTTCTACCACTTTTGTAAATGTGAAAATTATAAGCTATAACTGGTTTACAAGGAGTACTGAGTTTTATTTTTTTATTGTTGCTGGCACTCGTTAAAAACGAGCGCTAGCGATTAAGTCCTCTAAAATGATGTGCTCTCACAAGCTGGTGCTCGTTTGTAACGAGTACCCACAAGGATTTTCTATCTTCGTTCACACTATTATCTTTAGTTTTTTAACCTAAAAAACCAGTTTCATCTATTTCTAAAACGGTATGGTCATCTTGAAAATTTCTTGCACTAGAATATTTCCAATCGATTGAGTTTGTTACAAAACCAAGCTCAATAAGGTTGTTGTGAATATAATCTATTTTTTGCTTGATTACTTTTTCGCTCCACAATTCTATTGGTTTATTGTGATGTTGCCAAAATTGATATTTAGTTACATTCGCTTTCTCTTTCCCTGCTTTTTCAAATAACCAAAGTAACAACT
Source organism: Polaribacter sp. HaHaR_3_91 (assembly GCF_019278525.1). Lineage (NCBI taxonomy): Bacteria > Pseudomonadati > Bacteroidota > Flavobacteriia > Flavobacteriales > Flavobacteriaceae > Polaribacter > Polaribacter sp. HaHaR_3_91. The sequence goes on along the minus strand of NZ_CP058986.1, from coordinate 4,195,774 downwards.
CTTTTCTACTTTCCTGTGGATTGTTCTTTATAGCTTCAATTATTTTTTTTGCGGTATGTTTTTTTAAGTCTCGTAGCAGCTCCATAGGTTGCTCATTAGAGGATCTAAATAATAGGTGTACATGACTAGGCATAAAACAATAAGCATACAGTTCCATACCTTTTTTCGCCCTACAAAAATCGATGCTTTTTGCTAATACATCAAAATATACTTGTCTTGTAAAGATTTCTATCCAGTATACAGTAGCAAAACTTACAAAATATAAAGCAGATTTGTTGTGAAACTTATATTTTCGACTCATAGCTTATCAAAAATACAAAAAAATAATTTTGAATGTTCTCATTGTTGCCGGCACTCGTTAAAAACGAGCGCTAGCGATTAAGTAGTCTAAAATGATGTGCTCTCACAAGCTGGTGCTCGTTTGTAACGAGTACACGTTATAATTTTTTTATTGTTTAAAAACCTAAGTAAATTATTCTACCTCAAAACTTGTTTTTTCTTCACCAATTTTAACGGTATATTTTCCTTTAGATAAATAATATACATCGTTATTTCCTTTTTCAATTTCAGATTTTTTATTAGCTTTCTTAAAGTCTTTCAATCCTTTTTTAGAAAAAGAAACATCATAAACAACTTCGTTATATCCTTTGTCTGCAGTAATAGAAATTGAATTTACCTTTACGTTTCCAGAGAAAATATCTAACGTTATTTTTTTATCAATATTTACATAAAAAGGAATTTTAACTTCTGGTGTACTTGCTTTTCTCCATTGACTTCTAGAGCTTCCCCATCTTTTACTTTTTTTAATATTATCTACATTAAAAAGTGCAATAGGCTTTGCTAAAACGCTATCATTCATTTTTTGTATTGCGGTAATATTGGTTTTATATAAACTACGTCCGTGTGTTGCAACAATTAAATCTTTTGCTGTTGGTTGAATCACTAAATCATGTATAGCAACATTGGGTAATTCTTTACTAAAAGCATTCCAAGAAGTTCCGTTGTTAAAAGAAACATAGAGCCCGTTATCTGTACCTAAATACAATATGTTTTCGTTCTCTGTATCTTCTTTAATTACGTTTACAGAAGAGGTAGGGATTGTGTTTCCAATATTTATCCAAGTTTGTCCGTAATCATCAGACATGTACACATAAGGTGTAAAATCATCAAAACGGTAGCCGTTTAAAGTTGCATATACACGCTCTTTTTTAAATTTAGAAGCAATTACTCTAGAAACCCATAAATCTTGTGGAAGATTGTTAGAAATTTTGGTCCAGCTTCCGCCTCCGTTAGTTGTTAAGCTAATAACACCATCATCAGATCCTGTATAAATTAACCCAAATTGAAACGGACTTTCAGAAATAGAAGTTAAGGTTCCGTAAGCAACATTTCCTTCTTTTCCGCCGTTTGTTAAATCATCTGAAATTGTTTCCCAAGTATCACCTTGGTTTAAAGAACGGTGTAATTTATTTCCTCCTAAATATAAAATATCTTGGTTGTGCTTAGATAAATGAATTGGAGTTTGCCAGTTAAATCTGTAAGGTTTTGCGCCTTTTTCTGGTTTTGGTTGAATGTATATATTTTCTTCAGTTTCTAAATTAATACGGTAATAATTACCAAATTGATATCCTGTATACACAATATTATGGTTTCTGTTGTCTACCTGAACATGCATTCCGTCTCCACCCATAATTGACTTAAAAGGATTTTGTCCAGATTGATGCCATGCTTTATCAATTTTTGCATTATGTGGACCAAACCAAACACCATTGTCTTGCAAACCGCCGTAAACATTATAGTTTTTTTCATTATCTACATTTACAGAATAAAATTGCCCAACGGCAGCATTGTTTAATTTTATCCAGCTTTCTCCATCATCATAAGAAATATTTAAACCACCATCATTTCCTTCTACTAAATGGCCTGGTTTTTTAGGATTTACCCACAATGCTTGATGATCTGAATGTATATTTTCTCTACTGATGGAAGAGAATGTTTTTCCGCCATCTTTAGATTTTATAATGCCAATACCTAAAACATAAATGCTGTTTTCATCTTCTAAATTCACTCTAATTTCTCCAAAATAATACCCGTAAGAACTGTTGACTCCGTCTAAATATTCAGTGTGTGTTTTTTTCCAAGAACTTCCTCCATTAGTTGTTTTAAAAACTTCGGCACCAATTACAGGTTCTTCGAAAGCTATTGCCATTTCATCGTCTAAAAAAGCCATTAGTTCCTTTGGCTTTAAACCTCCTGGTCTTAACAATTGTTTTGCGTTTTCGGCTCTAAATTTTTCTCTAAAACCATACTCTTTTAAATAGTTGTCTAAAGTTTTATTTCTAAGTGCTAAAACATCTGCAGACGATAAATTTTCGAATTGTTCTTTTGTTAAATTGTAAGCAGTCGTTTTCTTTTTTGCTTCTCTTCTATATTGGCTGTCATGCAGAGCATATACAGTGTTAGCATTAAAAACGGCTAATCCAATTCTACCAACACCATCACCAGTAGGAAAACCACTATTATCAGCAATTTTTGTCCAAGAAGTACCTGCATCGGTACTTTTGTAAATAGCAGAATTTTTTCCGTTTCCAACAAAATTCCATGCTTTGCGTTCTCTTTCCCAAGAAGCAGCATACATAACATTGAAGTTTTCTGGAGCAACATCAACATCTATAATACCGGTGTCTTCATTAATAAATAAGGTTTTATTCCATGTTTTTCCTCCATCTGTAGTTTTAAAAATTCCTCTTTCTTCATTTGAAGAATATAAATGCCCAATAGCACCTACAATAACTTCATCAGAATTATTTGGGTTGATTAAAATTCTACCAACATGATGAGAATCTGGTAACCCAACATTTTGCCAAGTTTCGCCTTTATCTGTAGATTTTAAAATTCCAATTCCGGCATAAGAAGAGCGTGAAGAATTATTTTCTCCTGTACCTACCCAAATGGTTCCAGTTTTCCAATCTACGGCAATATCACCAATATTTTGGGTTGGAGCATTGTCTAAAACAGGTGTAAGCGTTGTTCCGTTGTTGTTTGTATACCAAAGTCCTCCAGAAGCATACCCTACATAAAATTCGGTTGTATTGTTTGGGTTTACATCCATATCTACCACACGACCACTCATTACTGTGGGGCCAATATTGGTAAATTCAACATTTTTTACCAAAGAAGAGTTCATCATTTGAGACTTTTTCTCTAAGGATTGTTGAGTGATATCTGAACTTGTTACTGTTTGTGCAATTAAAAATCCTGAAAGAAAGAGTGTTGCAAAAGTGAAAATAGACTTCATAAAAAGTAAGGTTTGTTTTAAGGTGATGAAATTACTACATGTAAAATCAATATCAAAAAAATTAACATAAAAAGGAATTTTAAGAAAAATTCAACTTCAATTTTAAACAACGTATCTTTGTAGGCTGAAACAACTACATAAAGTTGCATTCAAAAAAGTATTTTTATGACATTTAAAGATTTAGGTTTATCTGCTGCATTAGTAAAAGCAGTTGAAGAAAAAGGATATACCAAACCATCCCCAATACAAGAAAAAGCAATTCCACATATTTTAGAAGGTAAAGATATTTTAGCTTCTGCACAAACAGGAACAGGGAAAACAGCTGGTTTTACATTACCAGTTTTACAACATTTAGCTGAAACAAAGCATCCAAAATATAGACCTTTAAGAGCGTTAGTGTTAACGCCTACAAGAGAATTAGCGGCGCAAGTACATGATAATGTAAGAGAGTATAGTAAATATGTAAACATAAAATCTGCTGTAATTTTTGGTGGAGTGAATGCAAAACCACAAATAGCAACCCTAAGAAGTGGTGTAGATATTTTGGTAGCTACACCAGGTAGATTATTAGATTTACACAGTCAGAAAGCGGTTTCTTTTAACAGAATTGATGTTTTAATTTTAGACGAAGCAGACAGAATGTTAGATATGGGTTTTGCTAGAGACTTAAATAAACTGATTAGTTTTATGCCTGCAAAGCGTCAGAATTTGATGTTTTCGGCAACTTTTTCGGCTGATATTAAAAAATTAGCGTCAGGTATTTTAAATAATCCTGTCTCTGTAGAAGCAGAGCCACAGAATTCTACGGCTAAAAAAGTAACTCATAATGTTTATAAAGTTGATAAAGGCCAAAAAACAGAGTTTACGATTAAGTTGATAAAAGACGGAAATTGGAACCAAGTTTTAATCTTTACAAGAACAAAGCATGGTGCTAATAAATTAACCGAGAAATTGATAAAAGCAGGTATTTCTGCAGCAGCAATTCATGGAAATAAGAGTCAGGGTGCAAGAACAAAAGCGTTAAGAAACTTTAAAGACAACACCATTAAGGCATTAGTTGCTACAGATATTGCAGCACGTGGTTTAGACATTCCTTTATTACCGCATGTTATTAACTTTGAGTTGCCAAATGTACCAGAAGATTATGTGCATAGAATTGGTAGAACGGGTAGAGCAGGAGCAGCTGGAGAAGCAATTTCTTTAGTTTGTAGTGAAGAAACTGAGTACCAAAACGAAATTGAAAAATTACTAAAAGAGAAATTAAACACTTCTATTGTAGAAGGTTTTGAACCTACAGATACGGCAGCTCCAAAAAGAGCAGCAACGCAAAGTAAAGGATCTTTTGGTAAGAAAACTAGATCTTCTAATGGAGGATCTTCTCAAGGAGACAAACCAAAAAATAAACCTCATTTTAAAGGAAATAAACCAGCAGGTTCTACTTCTGGAAGAGGAAGAACTGGAGCGCCAAAAAAGAAACGTTTTAGAGATTAATTTTTCTAATTTACACGAATTTTATTGTCCTACAAGGTTGTTAACCTTGTAGGATTTTTATTTTTAAAGAACTATTCATAGGCTCAAAAACCACCAAGTCTGTCATTTTGAAATGAGCTTTTTTTAGCAATTGAGAAATCTTTTACACAGTTTGTATTTTCGACCTTTTGGGAGAAATCACATGAAGTTTGTTAGGCATTGTGGTATCACTGTTATGTGATTTCTCAATACTTCGAAATGACAATTGTTGGGGGTTTGTTTTGCGTTATCACTGTTTTGTGACTTTTCAATACGTTGAATTTACAGGTTGTGTATTCTTTTGATAAACATTCATACGCTCAATAACCACCAAGTCTGTCATTTAGAAATGAGTTTTTTTAGCGATTTAGAAATCTTCTACACAGTTTGTATTTTCGACCTTTTGGGAGAAATTACATGAAGTTAGTTAGGCATTGTGGTATCACTGTTATGTGATTTCTCAATACTTCGAAATGACAATTGTTGGGATTTATTTTGCGTTAGGGAGTACTCATCCTTTTTTATTATTGTTGAAATCGTGAATGTTTTGTATTTGCAATGGCATCCTTTTTTATTTTTTTGCAAAAAGATATAACCTTTCGACTTCACTCAAGATAAATTACAAGCCCGTTCGAATGCCAAAAAAAATAAATATAAGGGGTGTTTTTAGTTTTTGAATATAGAGTCAAATTTAATAAGTAAACTTGTTATAAGAGATTTTTATATTTTATGAGTGTTGAATTTGTAGCCACCGAAATATTGCTACCTTTGTATTTCAACATAAATTCATCAGTATGAAATACGATAAAATAGACTCAAAATTATTTATAAAAAATCGAAAAAACTTTGCTGCTGCAATGAAGCCAAATAGTTTGGCTATTTTTAATTCTAATGACATTTATCCAATTAGTGCAGATAGTACAATGCCTTTTGAGCAACACAGAGATATCTTATATTTAAGTGGTGTAGATCAAGAGGAAAGTGTATTATTTTTGTTTCCTGATTGCCCTAATGAAGCTTACAGAGAAATATTATTTGTTAGAGAAACTAACGATCATATTGCGGTCTGGGAAGGAGCAAAATTAACAAAAGAAGCTGCTTTTGAAACAAGTGGAATTAAAACAGTTTTCTGGTTGCAAGATTTAGAGAAGGTATTGTTTGAACTTTCTACTTATGCAGATACTTTTTACATTAACACAAACGAACATTATAGAGCAAATGTAGAAACGGAAACTCGTGAAGATCGTTTTACAAAGTGGTTATTGGCAAAATATCCTGCACATTCAGTTGCTAAAAGCAGCCCTATTTTACATAAATTACGTGCTGTTAAAGACCAAATTGAATTGGATTTAATGCAACATGCTTGTAATATTACTGAAAAAGGTTTTCGTAGAATTTTATCTTTTATTAAACCTGGTGTTTGGGAATATGAAATTGAGGCAGAATTGTTGCATGAGTTTGTAAGAAATAGATCTAAAGGGTTTGCTTACACACCAATTATTGCTAGTGGTAATAATGCAAATGTTTTGCACTATGTAGAAAATAATAAAGAATGTAAAGCTGGTGATTTAATTTTGTTTGATATTGCTGCTGAATATGGAAATTATAAAAGTGATTTGTCTAGAACTGTACCCGTTTCGGGGAAGTTTACAGACCGACAAAAAGCGGTTTATAATGCTGTAAACTATGTTAAGAAGGAAGCTACAAAATTATTGGTTCCAGGAACATTATGGAAAGAATATCATGTAGAAGTTGGTGATATTATGACTTCTGAATTATTAAAATTAGGTTTATTAGACAAGGCAGATGTAAAGAATGCTCCTAAAGATTGGCCTGCGTATAAGAAATACTTTATGCATGGTACAAGTCATCATATTGGTTTAGATACGCATGATTATGGTTTATTACACAAACCAATGGAAGCAAATATGGTGTTTACAGTAGAACCAGGAATTTACATTCCAGAAGAAGGTTTTGGTATTCGCTTAGAAGATGATGTCGTTGTTCAAGAAAAAGGAGAACCGTTTAATTTAATGGGAAATATACCTATTGAAGCAGATGAAATTGAAGATATAATGCAAGGTTAAGTCTTATACTTAATATAAAAAGCGAGTTTTACGACTCGCTTTTTTTATACTCTAAACTTTGTGTTATTGCCCAACAAATTCAGAATCACTTAATGTTGTTAGAAATGAAATAAGGTTCTCTTTTTCGTTTTCTGTAAGTGGAATTCTATTTCCATTATCTTTTAAAATTGGATCTAAATTATCGGTATCTAAAACACCATTGTCTAAATAATCTAAGACTTCTTTTAACGTAGCAAATTGACCAAAACTTCCATAAGGAGCAGTATATTCTATGTTACGTAAAGAAGGTACTCTAAAACGCATATAATCATCTATTTCTCCAGTAACTCTAGAGCGTCCGCCTTCTTCTGAATCAGGATTAATAGGGAAGCCAATGTTTCTAAAACTTTGGTCTGTAAACAATTCGGAACTATGGCAACTTGCACATTTGTCTTGAAAAGTTTGATATCCTTGTGCTTCTTCATCGGTATATTCTTCTCCCTCTTGTCTCTTTACTTTATCATATTTACTATTGGCAGAAATTAATGTATATTCAAACTGACCAATACTATTATAAATTCTATCGGCAGTAATTTCTTTATCACCAAAAGCATTGTAAAATAAATTTAGATATTCTTCATCATTTTCAATTTTGCCAATAACCTCTAAAATAGAAGAATCCATTTCTACGAAAGTAATAATAGGAACTAACGGTTGGTTTTCTAAAACCAGTTTATTGCCATCCCAATTATAAAATTGCATAAATGCCATATTTTGGATAGGAGGTGCGTTACGTAGCCCTATTCTACCTTCTATACCAATTCCTTTTTCGTTATGATCTGCAAAAGCATTTTCTTGCATATGACAACTAGAACAAGAAATTGTATTATCTGCACTTAACCTCTTTTCATTAAATAATTTTTTACCTAATTCAACTCCATATTTTGTAGGAACGTTGGCATAAAATGAAGTATTTAATTCTGGGAAATTTACCGGAATACTTATTTCTATTTCTGGGTTGTCAAAAATAAAAGGCTCATAAACATCTTCTTTAGTACAAGATGAAATTAGCTGTATGATAAAGAAACTCAGTAGTATTTTTTTCATTTTCAATATTTAAAAAGAGAAAATAGAGCTGTCGTAAGTAAAATTTAAGACAGCTCTATTTTTAGGTTTAGTTTTCTACACTTTCTACAGAGAACATTCCTTTAATGTCTGTACCTCCATTACCTCCAATATTATCTACAAATTTCATCATTTCTGTAGCTGTATGAGCACTTGGCGTAGCGTTGTTTGTAATATCTGCCGTAGAAACTAATGTTATAGTATTACTTTCTCCGCTTAAAAATTTATCAAAATCTGCTTTAATTTTAATTGTTGGTGCATTATTACCAACAACTGCAGATGTAGAAAGATCTAATGTAATATCTCTATAAGCATCAACACCTTGTGTGTAAGTGCTTTCTTCTCCGCTTGTACCTTCAACAGTACTTCCAGAGTGAAAAGATAATTCATTGTTTTCTGTACCATAATAACCTTCAATTTTTGTAAAACGGTAACCTGTTCCCCATTCCCAATGCATTTCTGTATCATTTGCTCCTGCTGCTGCATAAAAATTAGGGAATTGTTCTTCATTTAAAGTATTTAATTCAGATTTTACTCCTAATCCAAATTTTATCTGCGTGTATTCATCCGAAGGAATATCTGTTAAAACATATTGTAAAGTTGCTGTTTTAGATTGATCTATAATAGTTGCTCCTTCATCTAAATTATTTACGTTATAAGGAAACTCATTACCCTCTACATCTATAAGACGAATGTTGCTAATTACATATTTTAATTCCTCAAAATGATGAACCTGCTCTTCAACAGAAGTATTTACAGTTGCATCTGTAGAGGTTGCATCTCCTAAAACAATTGTTGTTGCTCCAAATGTATTGTTAAATTCTAATGTTACGTCGTTGGCTACAGGAATACTATCTTCACTACAAGAAATTATTGATAATGAGATTAATGATGCTAAAAGGTACTTTTTAAAATTTTTCATTGTTTTTTAAATTTGTGATTATTAATTGATTGTGTTTGTTTAAAAATTGATTTTTAAAGACGTAAAAATGTTACGTCCCATTCTGGGGATGTTTCCCCAATCTGCGTAGGTGCTGTAATATTCATTAAACAGGTTTTCCGCACCTACTTGAAAAACTGTTTTGTAATTATTAATGTAAAAAGTATAATCTGCAGAAATATTAAAATTTTTGTAAGATGGCGTTTCGTCTTCTCCGTATTCTGGACTGTAATTATTTTGTTTGAAATCACCATTTAGTGCTGTTCCAAAACCGAAATTTTTATGAGAAAAATGCAATGAAGTTTGGTAACTCAACGGACGGATAAAAGGTAAGTTATTTTGATTATCATCTAAACCTCTCGCATACGTCAGTGTTCCTTTCCAATGCAAGTTTTCCAAAATATTGTACTTGGTATTTAGTGAAAAATTGAACAATGTTGCATAATCTAAAGAGGTGTATCCTTTTACACCTACAGATTGATAATTCATTGGACTCCCCAAACTTAAAATTCTTCCTATAATATAATTTTGAATATAGAAATAGTTTACTTTGGCTTGCACACTCAATTTTTCATTTTTAAAACCAGCACTTGCATTGGTTTCATAAGAAATTTCATTTTTCAAATCCGGATTTCCGATGTAATCGTACCGATCAAAACTGTTATAAATATAATACCCATATGCTTCCGAAACCGAAGGTGCTCTGTGGCCATAACCACCACCAATAGAAAAATTAAAATCACCAACGTTTAAATTATAACTTGTATGTAAGTTTGGTAAAAACCTTGTTTTTTCTTGTGGTGTTCCTGGGTGAAAAATCCAATTGAATTCTACATATTTAGAATAATTGTAGTTGACACCTAGAGAGCCTCCAAAACTTAGTTGACTTGCATCAGAAATATCCCATAAATTATTCATAGAAAGTCCTGCATAAGTTGTGGTAACCCAAGGCCAACTATAAGCAAACATGGTTCTTTCGCTTCTGTCTTGCGGATACATTCGCATTTCTGCAATCGATAAATTATTGTAGGCATTTAATTGCACTTCAGATGATAAATTGTCTTTTTGAAGATTTATTTTAGATACCAAACCATACGTTGTACTCCAACCAGGCATATCCATATGAACCAAATTTTCTGGTCTTGTGGTGTCATCCATATAATGTTCTACAGCATTAAAATACACTTTGGTATCCCAAACTTTTACAATTCCTTTTTCAAAAAATTGCTTGTATGCAACCGATGTAATTAACGCTCTAGATAAAGATAAATCCATTGGTAATGCAGGGAAACCAACATTCTTAGCTCTATCAAAAATTGCATCTACCCTTAAAGATGATAAATCACTCGTTTTGTAGGCAACTCCTAAAGAAGCATTCAGTTTTTCGAACTGAGAATGCTGTACTTCGTCATTATTACCGTCAGTATAATTTTCTGCTTTTCTGTTAGAGATACTTCCATCTATTACTAAGTTTTCAGAAGAATAAGAGGCGTTTGCAAGGTAAAAAAACTGTTTGTTATTAAACTCGAATCCTGTTTGGTAGGCACCTTTGTAATTCTCCCCAATTGTAAATGCGGTACTTTTCCTTTTCAAATCGATGCTACCAGCTACTGTTGCTCCGTGCAAACTACCCTCTTGTCCTGATTTTATATCAATATCAGATAAATTATTACTTTCTACATAAGACGTTACCGGATCCATTTTATCGGTACAAGCGCCAAAAACGTGCATACCATCTATGGTAATTATAGAACGTTCTGTACTCATATTATTAAGTAGAGGTTCCCATGCATAGGCACCACGCTTAATAAAACTGATATTGTCTGAAGAAGCTAAAAATTCATCCACAGAAACTGCCATTTTCATGTCTGTTTCTATTTTCTTTTTTTTAGCCGCTATAATTATTACTTCATCTAAGATGCCTCCTAAACTATCTTTTTTTTTCTCAACAGTTTGTGCATTTGCCAAGGTTGCTAATAATAGGATGGCTATTGTTATTGCTTTCATATTTTTAAAATAAGATATCAATATAAAGTTCACCTCTTTCTCCTTCTACTCCAGGAGTAAATTCGGTAGAAACTTCGTTTCCTTTTATTATTTGTTTATTTTCATCTTTTAAAATGAAGTTTAACGTCCAGTTACCTGTCATGGTATAATTTACAACTCCATGGTACAAACCATCGCTTTCTTGGGATAAATCTTCATTATAAAGTGATGAATGATTTCCCATAGAAGGTTCTGGCATTCTTGGATCTAATAACAAGGTGTGATTTTCTACAGCTGAATACGAAAATTGCGTAACATCAGGAAATTCTCCTGCCGCATTAGCTGGCTTGTTGTATTTGTAAATACCAGCAACCAAATCGTTTTGTGCCACACGCGGACTTTGAGGTGCAACTAAAGCAATAAAATACTGCTCGTTATCATTGCCTGTAAAAGCCGTCATGTTTAGGTTCATATTTGTTTGCGCTTCTACAGTGATAACTTTATCGATAGATTGAGTTTCATTATTATCTGTAAAATCGATATACAACTGCCAATCTACTGTAGAGCTACTCTCATTTGTAAACACAACATATCCTTTGTAATACCCTTCCGTAGCATTGTATGTTAGATTATATTCGTGCGGACAAGAAGATTTGTTTCCATTTGCATCGGTCATAATTGGCAAAAAGGTAATTTGTGAACTCTCTATACTTTCACCGGTTTTTAAGCTGATGACTTTTAGATGAACTTCATTATAACCTTTATATAAAGTACCATTTAAAGCTTCTATGCTAATGTTATAATCTTCATTATTTATGGTAGTTACCTCTTCGAATTCAATATATTCTGTTGTTTCTACAATTAATTCTGCTTCGTAATCTGTTTTATCTAGCGTACAAGAAGTTATTACAATAGAAATTGCAATTACAATTATCTGTAAATGTTTCATTATTTTAGGACTGTTTTATTAAAAAACTGTTGAAAAAATAGTAGCAGCAAATAGGTGAACAATTATTCATTTTTAAGAAAGTATATTGCACATTAAGAGCTAAACACAATTGCTATAATTGCATTTTTACTACTAAAAAGAAATCGTTAGGAAACGCGCTTACCAAACACCGCGTAAAAAGCTTTTGTTAAAAAAAAAAACTTAACTGTGCGTTGTTTTTTACTATTAATTATTTCTAATTGATAGCACATAATTAGAAGCCTAATTAAATTAATTAAGCATCAATTATTTGGTCTATTACGTTTCTTAGTATGAAGAAATTAAACGAGTGGTGGGTGAAAAACAACATCCGTATAATGGAATTTATAGGTGTTATTATATGAAGTACTTATTTTAATATTTTCGTCTTTAGACAAAATAACAGAATCATTATGAGTTGTTTCTTGAAAATAAACGATAGAAATTTCTACTTTAAAAGATTGGTTTTTTTCATTACCATTTTCAGAATCTCCTGCCTTCACAATCTGTTTTGCTAAATGACATTTTCCGTTACACTGTAACTCTGGAGTTTCTATGTTTTCACAAAGTTCATTTTTAATATAATCGTAAAAAGCAGCATATTCCAATAATGGAAGCAAGGGCTTAGAAAGCAAGAATAACGATAAAAAGATTGCTGCTATTTTCACAATGCAAATATCTTGTTTTTTTATAAAACTTCCTAAGGTTAATAATCTTATAAAAAATGGGTTATATTTTTAGTTTTTTATCGCTGCAATCTACCTGTGGTGTTTCCTTCTAGAATACTCATTACTTCTTTTTCATTTGCGTAATTAATATCACCTAAATAGGTATGTTTAATGGCACAGGCTGCGCTACCAAACTCCATAGCTTTATAGTCATCAAATTTTTGTAAACCATGAATTATTCCGGCAGCAAAAGCATCACCAGTACCAATTCTGTCTACAATATGCGTAATGTCTAAATCTTGAGTTTCTTTAAATTCTTTACCATTCCACATCCTCGCTCTAATTTTATGCCAAGAAGAATTGATAGAAGTTCTTATTTTATCAAATACTTTTTCTATGGTAGGATACTTCTCCATTAACTGTTTACTCGCTTCAATAAAATCGTCGTTAGAATAAGAGAAATTAGTTTCTAAAAGTTCATTTATTTCATTTACACCACCAATAAAAACGGTAGAATAATTCACTAATTCAGATAGAACTTCTTTTGGAGTGCCTCCCCATTTCCATAAACCACTTCTGTAGGTAGGATCCACAGAAATTCCCATACCTTTTTTTTGGGCAAGGATTAATCCTTCTTTTAAAGTTTCATAACCACCTTTACAAAGTGCAGGAGTGATACCTGTCCAATGAAACCATTTTCCTTTTTTTAAAGATTTTTCCCAATCTACCATTTCTGGTTGAATTTCAGAAAAAGAAGAGTGAGATCTATTATAAGAAATAGAACTCGGTCTCATAACAGCACCAACTTCTAAAAAATAAACACCTAAAGGTCTGCTAGAGCGAACAATTGCAGAAGTACTAACGTCAAATTTTCTTAGAAAAGAAATAGCGGTATCACCTATAAAATCATCAGAAACACATGAAATATGTTTTACATCTTGTCCAAAATTGGCTACAGAAATACCAACATTTAATTCTGTACCACCAAAATAAAATTCTACTTGGTTAGATTGAATAAATTTTTTGTTTCCTGAAGGCGAAATTCGCATTAAAACCTCTCCAAATGTAATTATCTGATTCATAATAAAAATGTTTATAAGGTAAATATACCTCATAAAAATTTATTAAAAAAGTGTTTTACACGGAATTAAATGAATGAAATTATAAAGATGTAATAAAACGGATTGTTTGGTTGTTAAACATTTCTGGCTGTTCTACATTTACCACATGACCGCAATTTTCAATTACAAAAAGTGATGCTGTAACATGTTTAGAAACAATGTTTTTTATAGAAGGTAAAAACAAATGATCTTCGGCTCCCATTACATATAATGTAGGGATTTTAATATCTTTTGTTCTAAAAAAACGTAATAAAGGGTTTATTTCTGATGTTAATTTAAACCAACGTAAAAATTCTTTTTGATATAATTTTTTCGCTTCGTTTACAAATAGTAATCGAGAGTTTTTATGATTTTTCTTTGGCATAATAATAAAGGCAAAGAGCTTGTAAAGCATCATATAAGGTACTACAGATTTAAAGATATTACCGACTTTCATTAATACTTGAGAGCGGAAATTCATTTTTATAATAGCACCACCCATAATCATGCTTTTTACCATTTCTGGTCTTTTTTCTGCAAGATTTCTAATTAAAATAGTACCTAAAGAAATACCAATAAAATGAGATTTTTTAATTTTTAAATAATCAATCACTTCAACAATATCTGCCGTAATAGAATCGAAAGTATATTTTGCTTTAAACGTATCTTTTAGTTTTGGTTTGCTATCTCCATGACCACGTAAATCTAAGATTAAAACGTTAAAATGTTTTCTAAAATCTCTTACTTGTTTAAACCAAATAGAACTACTTCCTCCGGCTCCATGAACAAAAGTAACCCATTCTTTAGAGGTTGTATGCGGATATGAATAGTAGTTTAGCAAATAGTTGTTTTTGATATCTATTAAAAATTGAAGTGCAAAAATAAGACTTTTAATTTTGATGTAATTTTTAGTGCTTTTTTTAAGCGATATTATTTATAATTAATTTAAAATAGCACTACTAAAAATAAATGTATTTCATATTTTTTTGAATTTTCGTAGATTGCGTAGATGGATAAAGAAAAGAAGGTTAGCACTAAGAAAAAGAAATTTAATTACGACGAAGAATTAAAAATATTGCACACAGAATTGGTGCACATGCAAGAGTGGGTTAAAAGCCAAGGTTTAAAAGTAGTCGTTCTTTTTGAAGGAAGAGATGCTTCTGGTAAAGGAGGAACTATAAAACGTTTTACAGAGCCTTTAAACCCTAGAATTTGTAAAGTGGTTGCATTAGGTGTGCCTACAGAAAAAGAAAAATCGCAATGGTATTTTCAGCGTTATGTACAATATTTACCCGCAGCAGGAGAAATTGTGTTGTTTGATAGAAGTTGGTATAATAGGGCAGGAGTAGAAAAAGTAATGGGCTTTTGTACAAATGATGAATATGATGAGTTTTTACGTTCTTGTCCAGAATTTGAACGTATGTTAGTAAGATCTGGCATTATTGTTTTAAAATATTGGTTTTCTGTTAGTGATGAAGAGCAAGAAAGACGTTTTAAAAACCGTATTTCTAATCCTTTAAAACGTTGGAAATTTAGTCCGATGGATTTACAATCTCGTTCGCGTTGGTTAGAGTATTCTGAAGCAAAAGATAAAATGTTTGCCCATACAGATACAAAGCAAGTGCCTTGGTTTGTCGTAAATTCTGATAACAAAAAGAAAGCAAGACTAAATTGTATCAGCCATATGTTAAGTAAGATTCCTTATGAAAAAATGGATATAAAACCAATTGAACTTCCGCCTTTACCAGACAGTAAAGCCTATGTAAGACCACCAATGGATTACCAAACTTTTGTGCCAGAAAAATTTTAGTTTATAAATGCAAAAAAGGCGAGCATTTCTGCTCGCCAATCACTACTTGAATTAAGAAAATTATTCTACGATTAAAGTATATTGTGGTGTTGGGTTTAAAGGACAGAAATAAACATATTCACCTTTTTTAAGCGTTACTTCTTTAGAGCTTTCTTTGGTGTTGTTTTTTACTTGTGCAGTAACATAAGCGTTTTTAATGTGTGCTTTTACATCTGCTTTAGGTGCTAAAACAAAACCAACATTATGACCAACGTTGTTGTTTGCTACTTCAAAAACATAAGTTCCTTCAGATAATGTAAGTTGTTTCTGAGTAAACTCACCCTTGGTTTGTTCTAAAGAAACTGTTTTTACATCTTGTGCATTTGTATTAAATGCGAAACCTAAAATGATTACTAAAATTGCGATTACTTTTTTCATGATTGTTGTGTATTACTAATTATTATTAAAATTGATTATTTATTAAATTGTTGCTACTTCTAAAGTTTGTGCAACAGGAAAATCTACTGCAACATCTGTTGTTTTATGAAAGTAGTTGGTAATGGTAATTTCTCCTATTAAGATAATTGCATCTGCCAAGTTTCCTTTTGTATATCCTGCTGCGTATAAGTTTTCTATTGCTTCTGTTGTTGCAGCTCCTCTGTTTAGAGATACACTTCTAGAAAATTTTGCTAAAGCATCTAATTTTGCGTCAAAAGAAGCTTCACCAGCTCTTAATTCTAAAATTTGTGGTTCTGTAAAACCATTCATTTTACCAATTGCTGTGTGTGCAGATAAACAATACACACATTCGTTTACTTGACTTACTGCTAAGTTGATTACTTCTTTCTCTTTTGCAGAAAAACTTGTTTTTCCTTGCCCTATTGCTAAAAAGTTACCTAATGCAGTTTCACTGTGTGCAAATGCTGCGTATAAGTTTGGTACAAAACCCAATCCTTTTTCTAATTGGTTAAAAATTGCTTGGTTATTTTCTGATACTTCGTTTTTTGTTGGTACGTTAAATGTGCTCATAATTTTATTTTAAATTGTTTTATTATTAATATTTTGTTCTCCTTTTATATTATGCTTTGCATTCGCAAAGTTGTTGTGTTTGGTGTTGCTCGTCGTATGTTTGGTATCCCCAACAGTTTGGGCATTGTGCGTTTTCTATTGTTTTCATATTGTTGTTTTTTTAATTGTTACTGTTTGACTCTGCAAAGATGCAACCGATAGTAGCTTCAAAAATTGGACAAAAGTTCCTTTGCTTTGGACTCGTTAAAAAGTTGTCTATTTTTTGATGGTTGTAGTCCTTATTTTAAGTTGTCTATTTTACTTCTTAAACTACTTTCTGTAATTAAACCTGTATGTCTGTCAGCAGGTGATCCGTTTTTAAAGAAAATTAATGTTGGTATGTTTCTTACGCTATATTTTGCGGCTACTTCTGGGTAATCATCAACATTTACTTTTTTAATGGTAATGTTGTCCTGTAACTCGTCTGCTAATTTGTTGATGGTTGGTAATAAGGTTTGACAAGGTCCACACCAGTCTGCGTAAAAATCTAATAATACATTACTGTTGTTTTCTATAACATTGTTAAAGTCTGTTTTTTCTAATTGAATTTCCATTTTTCCTTATTTTTAATTGCTGCTAAAGCAGGATTTATATCTTGTTGTTGTGTTGTTATTGTTACACACTGCAAAGATGCAACCGAGATAGAGGTTTAAAAATGGACAAAAGTTCCTACTGTTTGGACAAGGTAAAAAAGTTGGCAAAAATGCACGCGTGAAGGATAGAGCAAGTTGTTTGAGCTCTTTTAAAGTTTGATAAAACTTTAAAAAGCGAGTTGCGAAAGCCAGACCTGATAAGGGCACGCCCAAGAAAATTAAAAAATGTTGAGTGAAGCTAGAGCATAAACCACAAGCTTGTCATTTCGACAATAGGAGAAACCTCATAACAGTGATAACACAACGTCAACCAAACTTTATGAGATTTTTTCCAAAATTTCGAAATGACAAAACTGAAAGAAAAAAACTAAATGAACCCTTTTAATCAGTCTTTAAGTGGGGGTTTATAGTGAAGTTGAGGTAAAATATAAACAGTTAATATTCCTTTTTAAATTGAAGTGGAGATTTTTCGACACCCTTTGTAAAAAAGCGCGTAAAATAGGCAGGATCGTTAAAACCAAGCTCGAAAGCAATTTCTTTTACTGTTTTATCGGTGTAAATTAATTGACGTTTTGCTTCTAATAAAATGCGGTTTTTAATAAAGTCTGAAGGCGTTTTTGCACCCAGTTTCTGAAAGTGTTTGCTAATAGATTTTGGCGAAAGTCCTAATCTGTTTGCATAGTCTGTTACAGTATGCATGGTTTTAAAATTCTGCTCTACCAATAAGCTAAAGTCTTTAAAAAGACGAGTTTCGGTGTCTTCTTTAATAACGTGGTTTTCTTTTTTTACACGAACAGAAGAAATGATAAATTGCTTTAAATAAGATTGCAACATATCGTACTGTGCGGTTTCGTTTTGCTGAAACTCTTCGATTAAACTTTCTAAAATAAAGTTGAGTTTTTGGGTGTCTTTTTTACAAGGTTTTACAAAGGGTGTTTCGTAAATATTGTTGAATAGAATTCCGTTACACGCCACTTCTGTATCGTGAGTTTGTATGCAGTAAAAATCTCTTACAAAGGTAAGTTTGTAGGCGGTTTTTATTTGTTCGGAATCTACTGTAAATACTTGTCCGGGTGATAAAAAGAACAACACATTGTCGTTAAATGTATAGCTTTCAAAATCGATATTGTATGTGCCGCTTCCTTCTTGAATCCAATAAATAGAATAGGCATTTTGTTGCACAGAATGATCTATAGTACAGGCTTTTTCGAATTGAACGGTACTTACAGAAAAGGTTTCTTTAAAGGAATATTTTACAATGTCTTGAACTGCCATATTTTATTGTTGTGGTTTGTTGGTCGTGTATTTAGTTGAAATCTTGCAATGAAGTTAGTTTGCTTTTAAATTTAATTTAAGCTACATTTAACTAACGTTGAATATAGGTTATTAAAACGATATGTATTCAGAGTAACATTAAATACAAGCATAAAAAAAAATGGACTATAGACCAATAAGAAATAAATTAAAAACTTTTACGCTTGAATCCATCACTACAGAAATCTTAAAACAATTACGCAAAACTGAAATCAATAAGAATTATCGTATTCCAATTTGGCACTTATTTTTATTATTAAAATGGAATTATGAATTTTATCCTAAAAAGCATAAAGCTAAAGTTGCTGATGGAAACGATTTAATAAAACTGATGAAGCAATTGGAAGCTCTTGAGATGTCAAATGATTTATTTAACTTGAGTAAATCATTAAATTTTCAAAAACCTTTGATAATGATGGCTCACCAACAATTCACTTATCAAAATCAAGTGCATTGGGATACTTTCACTCGACAATTAATCCTATTCCATGAGTTGAAGAACAAATATGATATAAGTAAATCCTTTAAAAATTTGACAAAAATTGATTTGAATATTTTTATTAATATTTCATTTGTAATTTGGATGTTTACTTTTAATAATTTGGAATCAGGATTCAATGGGAAAATAAATTTTTTGATTGGAGGGAATTTCTCTAGTGAAGATTATGATATCTTAATTAAAGTATTTAATGAGACTGATGTTAAAAACTACTTAAATCTTTTATGCTTCTCAGAAGATAAAATTGATGATATTTTAGAAAAAGACAAAGGGATAATAAAAAATTATAATTTACAAACTTTTGAGCAATCTGTTTTTACTAGAAAACCATTTCTTGATTTTCAAAATAGTTATATTGTTCCTCATAAAAATTTATTAAAACATAATTTTACTCATTTTATTTACGAATATTTAAAAAGTAATGATGATAAATTCACAACGGAATTTGGAGCTAGAATGGAAAAGTATGTAAAATTAGGATTGGATGAGGCAAACTTTAAGTATAGAACAGAAAAGGAGTTAGAAAAAATATTAGGTTTGAAGAATAACTTAGTTGATTTTGTTATTGATAATAATATCCTTTTAGAAGTTAAAGCTATCGAAATAAAACCTTATGCTCGTGCTAATCCTGATGATAAAATATTAGCAAATGAGTTTAGAAAAAATTTGGTTAAAGCCTACGCTAAACAAATGGTTAATGTAGCAGCTAAACTAAGTGAGTCTGAAATTTATTATGGTATTATTATTACATATAAAAAACTATTTTTAGGAAACTCAGAAGACATATGGGAGCAATTTCTTAAGGATGAAACTTTAAAAATTAGAAAAGAGGAAGAGCTTAAAATTATACCTTACGAGAATTTATTCTTTATAGATATTGTGAGTTGGGATATGTTAGTTCAAATTGTAAAAAACAATAAATTCAGTTTAATTGAAATTCTTGAAAAAATTAAAATAACTGATTTAAATCCTAAAACAAAAAAATTCAGTTTTTCTTTACATCTAGAGAGTAATTTTGATTTGATGAATTTTAATTTAAAATATTTATTAGATTCATATAAAAATATGGAATTAAAAAATATAGGTATGTAATAGCTTGTGTAAAGAAAAAGCTAGATTTATAATGAAAAATAAAAGTATAGTTATGCTTTTAATATCTATTTCTTCTTCAAATTCAACCCAACAAAGCAGGCAATACCCAACCTAAACTATGTCCTGTAAAAGGAATAATACTTTTAATTCCGGTTAAGTTAGTGAAAAGAGCAACAAAAAGTAAAATTCCACAACGTAAATATTAGCTTCTTTTGTTATCATTCTTTAGATTAAAATAAATGAATTTATTGACTTACATCAAATAGTTTTGCTTGAGACAGTCTTAATTTTACAGTCGAAAAAATAAATAGATTTTAAGATGGTACTTACAGAATTAGATACATTACAAAGGTTTGGTAAAGACAGTGAAGAACGTTTAGAAAAAGCATTATTACACCTTAAAAATGGAAATGGAATTATCTTAATGGATGATGAAGATAGAGAAAATGAAGGTGATTTAGTATTCTCTGCACATTATATGACAAATAATCAAATGGCATTGATGATTAGAAAATGTAGTGGTATTGTTTGTCTTTGTTTGCCGAATGAGAAAGCAGATACATTAGGGTTACCTTATATGGTAAAAGAAAATACAAGTAGCTACCAAACACCTTTTACAATTTCAATTGAGGCAAAAAAAGGCGTTACTACAGGAGTCTCAGCTAAAGATAGATTAACTACAATAAAAGCTGCGAGTAAAGAAAATGCGAATAGCAACGATTTAGCAAAACCTGGGCATATCTTTCCTTTAAGAGCCAAAGATAATGGGGTTTTGGATAGAAAAGGTCATACAGAAGGAAGCGTAGATTTAATGAAATTAGCAGGTTTAAAGCCAGAAGCAGTACTGTGTGAATTAATGAATGACGACGGAACAATGGCAAAAATTGACACGATTTCAGAATTTGCAATTGAACACAATTTGATGGTGTTAACAATACAAGATATTATTCATTATCGTAAATTTGTAAGAGACTACAAATAGATGATAAATAATATTGAACTGATTAACTTCATAAAAAAGAATATACATATTGATGATGAAGATTTAAAAATCGTGTTATCTTATTTTAAAATAATTAAAAAAAAGAAAAATGACATTTTACTTTCAAATGGTAAAAATAGTCAGGCTAGTTATTTCGTGAAAAAAGGGTGTTTAAGATTATTTTACATCAATGAAGAGGGGAAAGACGTAACACGTTATATTGCTTTTGAAAATCAGTTTGCGACAGAATTGGTTAGTTTTATAACCAAGGAACCTGCGCAAGAAACCATTCAGGTTATTGAAAATAGTGAACTTCTATACATCACGCACGATGATTTTAGGCATCTTATGACCATTGTTCCTAAATGGAAAGATTTTTATAGTATCTATTTAGAGAAGGCATATGTAAATAATTCTAAGAGATTGATCTCATTTACGACACTAGATGCATCAGAGCGATACAAGCAATTATTCAAGATAAATCCGAACATTGTTAAGCGTTTACCAAACAAAATTGTAGCTTCTTACATCAATATATCACAAGAAACATTGAGTAGAATAAAATCTAAAATTTGATTATAAAACACGATCAAAACATGAATTTATGATGCCTTGCATTGGCATATTTTGTTTTGTGATTAGTTGACTTTAAAAAGTAGACAACAATTAATGTCAGCAAATTGTTATAAAAACTCTCTTAAAATAAAAAGGGGTAAATGAATACATCATTTCCCCTTTTACAATTCATAGCAATTTTTAATTTCCCTTTTCAAAAGACTTAACTATAATAACAATAATATACTATGTAAAAAAAATAATTTTAAATAAAGAATACGCGATACTTTTGCGTATTCTTTATTCTAATAAAATTTATATCCCCCAATATAAATTTCATAATTATTTTTATTTTAAATAACTCTATCTTCTAAAAAACCAGTATTTAAATACCTTTAACTCTCATAAAAGTAACATGTACTTTTCCTTTTTCATTCATTGGATTAGAAAACATAGTACTAATTGAAACAGAAAAAGCATAACCAATATATTCGCTTTTCACATTCATAGAATGTTTAAATTTTAACGATTGGCATATGTAGATTTCAATCTTCAAAAATAGAGTTGTCAAAAAGACAAACAAAGTCTATTTGAGGAAAGTTAACAAAATCTAAAAAAAATTACTTGTAGTATTTTACAATAGATTGTAGGTGTTCTTTAAAATTATCTACCACAGATTTTGGTGAAATAATTTTAATCCATTGATTAAACTTTAGCATCTCCATGATAAACTCGTAATTTGGTTTGAGTTCAACTTCAATCGTTCCCCAAATATCAGGATCAGCGTAATCTAACGCCTCTGAATTCCATTTTACAGGTTCAACAACAAGACGTTGACTAGCATGTATTGGTTTGCTTATCAGATATTTTAAATGATGATTGGCTACTTGTAATGTGATTTTCTCTGCTTTTGTTTCATCATTTAAAATACCAACTGCATCTTTAAAATAAGTATTATGATCAAAAGGAATTGCTTCTAACATTTTTCTTTTAAAGATTCTAATTTCCTGTAAACGTTTATCTAAACAAAAAGATGTAATTTTAGCATCTATAGGGCAATACGCAAGCAAATACCAAGCTTTATCTTTTTCTTTTAAGTGTAAAGGTTGGAAGGCTTTTTTACTAATTTCTTCAAAACAATTATCATCATACCAACCTTTGTAACTTATATGAATTACATACTTGTTTTCTATGGCATTAATTAGCCCTAACAAATCTAACTTACTATTTAATGAAGATTTTTCTGTAGTTACACAAGAATGATTTTCAGATGCTTTTTTACTTATTAATAAGTGCTCGCATCTATTAAAAATATCTGTAATTTCTTCGGATACATTACCGCTTTTAACAAAATAGCCATAACCTCTTTTTAATGAAATATGAACGCCAAACTCATTTTTAATAAATTGGAAATCTCTATGAACCGTTTTTGGACTGTTAGAATTTAATTTACTTAAAAATTCATTTTCAATAAATTCTGATTGTTTATCCTGTAGTTTTTGTTGAAGTTCTTTATGCGTTACATATAAATCATTATCCACACCAAAAGCTTTTGGATTTGTAATAATTTTTAAGATATAGTAGCGCCTTAGAAATTCTGGAGACATTTTAATAATTTAGGCTACAAGATTACAAAAAAAGTTTAATCTTTATACATTCAATTCTATATTAGATACCTGTGCTTTTTAGTAAACAAGATTTTCTTAATACAAAGTGGTTTATTGCCGAAAAATTGATTCAGTTACTTGTTGGTATCTTTATTATTCCTAAAATTTTTAATTCACTTGGTGTTTTAAATATTGGCAAACTTAAGTTTGCTGAAACATTTATTGCTTTTTTTGCACCTGTATTATTTTTAGGATTATCTGCAATTTGTATTCGAGAGATCATTTTTAATCCGAAAAAAACAAAAGAAATTTTAGTAACTGCATTCTACTTGCGCCTTTTTAGCTGGATTTTATTTTTCCTTGGACTTTTAATTTACAATTACTTTTATAATAGTAACGAACTATTTTGGCTCTACTTTTTAATTGGTTTTAGCTATTTTATAAGGATTACAGATGTTTTTGAATATTATTTTTATGCTATTAAAAAAACGAATTATATTTTTATAAGTAAAATTTCAAGCTTATTTTGTATTGTTTTATTACAATATTATGGAGTTGAACATCAACTTGGAATTCAATATTTTGCATCACTTTTAATTATTGATTTCTTATTGCAAGGAATTATTTACGGCTTTATTTTTATTACTAAAACCTCCATCAAACTTAAAAATAAATATTTTTCTATATTGATGGCAAAATATTTATTAAAAAACTCTTATCCTTTAATACTTTCAAATTTATTAGTATCTCTCTATATTTCTATTGATGATTTTATTTTAAAATACTATTTTGGTGATGCTGCAATAGGTCTTTTTGCTACCATTGATTTTCTAGTCATTGCTCTTACCTGGAGTATTGGTTTTTCAATGATTAATGCATTATATCCTTCTTTGGCAGAATCTTATAAAACGGATATCAAAATATATCAGAAAAAAATAAGTGCTTTGTATAAATACATGCTATTATTAGGAGTTTTAATAGGATTATTTTATACATTTTTTGGAACCTCTATTTTAAGCACTTTTTTTAATGAAAGCTATATTTCTATCGCTACTCCTCTAAAGATATTTAGCTGGTCGCCAATATTCATTTTTCTAGGAATGGTTTTTGAAAAACACCTCATCAATAGTAATCAACTTAAAAAAAATGTATACCGATTTATTGTAGGCTGTTTTATAAATTTAACTTTAGGCCTTCTTTTAATTCCTTCTTACAGAATAATGGGAGCCGCAATTTCTATGCTTTTTAGTCATTTTATTACTAATTTAGGGTTTATAATTTTTGATGGTAAAAATAGAAACCATTTAAAATTTATTTTTCTTAAATAAGATTAAAACAAATCATAGTTTACTAAAAATAAACAATCTAACTAGTCTTCTAATAAATCAAAGCCGTTTCCAACAAGTATTAATTTATTCATTTGTTTTATTTGTAATTAAATTCAACAAAACAAAAACTACCAAAGCAGGCAACACCCAACCCAAACTGTGTTCTGCAAGCGGAATAAAACTTTTAATGCCGGTTAAGTTTTCTCTAGGAATGATAAAACCTAAGAAATCCGGAATACTAAAGATAAAAGTTACAATTACAACACCTCTAAAAACCAATTTAGAAGCATATTTTTCTGGTACCACATTTAGTAAAATCAGCATAATGGTTATTGGGTAGACAAACATTAACGCAGGCACGGCAACATCAATAATAAAACCAACATTGTAGCTTCCAACAATAATTCCAACAATGGAAGCAATTGCAGCCGTAATAACATATGCCGTTTTAGAATTGTTGCAAATTCCTTTTATATAATCTGCAGTTCCTGTAACAATACCAACTGCTGTTGTAAAACAAGCTAAAGCAACCAATACACTTAAAAAAGTAGTACCTAAATTACCTAAGGTTTTAGTACTTAAACCAGATAAAATTTCAATTCTGGTAGCATCTTCTGTAAACGTAGCACTGAATAAAGATCCGCTTAAAATTAAACCTCCGTAAATTAATAACAAACCAATCCCAGATATATACCCCGCTTTTCTAATTAATGTTCTTTTCTCTAAAAAAGTTGTGTGATTGCTGTAATCTAAAGAAATAATAATTACGGCTCCAACCACAACACCTGCAATGGCATCAAAAGTTTGATATCCTTCTAAAATTCCGTCTACAAAAGGGTTTTTAAAGGATGATGGATTTACGGTTCCTGGAGAAGTAAAAAAGGCAATCGAAATAATGACCAATAAAATTATTACAATAATTGGCGTTAAGAATTTACCAATTAAACTAATTATTTTAGAGCGATTTACCGCAAAAATAAACACTAAAACAAAGTAAACAATACTTGTTAAAATAGGAGGTGAATCAAAAAAAGGTTGAATTGCCATTTCATGAGTAACCGCAGCAGTTCTTGGTGATGGAATTGCCGCCGCTATAATGTAAATTAAAAAACAAAAAATAGTACTAAAAACAGGTGATACTTTCTTGCCAAAATCGTACAAAGTTCCTTGTAGCCTTGCGTGCGCAAAAATGGCAAAAATAGGAATAATGATGGCTGTTAAGATAAAACCTAAAACAACAATCCACCAATCTGATCCAGATTTAACACCTAAAGTTGGTGGTAAAATTAAATTTCCAGCCCCAAAAAAGAGTGAAAATAATGCAAAACCTGCAATCCAAATATCTCTTGTTTTGTTCAATTTAGTTTACTTTTTTAAAGTTTAAATGATTAAAGTCGAAACTGAAATCTGTAATTGGTGCAATAAATTTCATGGTTGCTCCTGTGGTATTTCCTTTTTCATCAAAAGAAAATTGTACAAAAACATCTGCATCATAACTTCTATTGTTCCATTTTGCAACGTAGGTTGTTTGGTTGTATGGCAATAATTCTCCAAATAAAGTAGCAGAGCGTTCACATTTTATACTGTAAGAATTTCCATCATTAGAAATGGTCATATTACCAAACCAAGCATCATTATAAGTACCTACAATTTGTGAAGGTCTTGGCAAGCTTTTATCTGCTTTCGCTACTGCAACTTTATTATAAACACTTGCTTTTATACTGTCGTTGTATTTTAAATACTTGGTATTATTAGTTCCTAGTTTTTCGATCCAGTTTCTGTTTTCATAACCTAAATAAGTGTCTTTTACCGTATTTGTAATGGTGTTAAAAGCACTTCCGTTCATTTGGTTTGTTAATACGATAATTGCCAAATCTAAATCTGGTATCATAGTAAACTGAGTAACGGTACCCAATAAACCACCAGTATGATACACTTGTTTGTGTCCGCCTTTAACATCGGTTACAAACCAACCCAAACCGTAGCCTCTAAAGTTAGAATTATAAGAATCATCTTTAGCAACTTTTAAAGGAGTTTGTAATTGCCAAAGTTCATGAAATTGAGTTTCACTTAGCAAGCGCTCTCCGTTTTTGGTAACTGCATCATTCATTAAAAAATTTGCCCAAGTTAACATGTCGTTTACGTTACTCATAATTCCACCAGCTGGGTTTGCAGTATCGCTCCAATCATGCGGAATTTGAATTACTTTTTCTTCTGTTCTTGTGTGTGCATCAATAATATTTGTTCTGTTAGTAACTCTATTGTAAGATGCTTTACTGTTGTTCATACCAACGGGTTTCATTATCTTAGTTTCAATAAACTCTTCCCAAGTAAGTCCGCTAACACGTTTTAAAACCTCTCCTGCAACAATAAACATATTGTTGTTATATTTAAAATCGGTTCTAAATTTACTCGATGGTTTTAAATATTTTACATTTTTAATGATGTCCTCTGTGGTAAAATTATTGTTTTCAGGAAAAAACATTAAATCTCCAGACCCTAAATCTAAACCACTTCTGTGTGTAACTAAATCTCGAACTGTAATATTTTGGCTAATCCAAGCATCGTACATTTCAAATTCCGGAATGTGTTTACGTACTTTATCATCCCAATTTAATTTTCCTGCATCTACCATCATTGCCAAAGCAAAACAAGTAAATCCCTTACTATTAGACGCAATACCAACCAAGGTGTTTTCATTCATGTCTTTTTTGTTGGTTAAAGAACGAACTCCGTGACCTTTTGCGTAGACTATTTTTCCATCTTTTAAAATTCCGACAGAAATACCAGGAACGTCAAAAGTTTTTAAGGTTTCTTCTATTAAATTATCGAGTTGTTTCTCGTTAATTTGTGCGTTTAAGGTTAATGAAATAAGGAAAAGAGAGAGTAGTATTGCTTTTTTAAGAAACATATAATAAAGTTGTTGAATTTACTCCAAATATAGTAAATAGTTTTACGATGTTTTAGATTTCTAAAAACGAATCAAACACTATATTTGTTTCTATGATTTTAGTCTACAAAAACGCTAATATTTTTTATACAGATCAAGGGAAAGGATCTGTTGTTGTTCTCATACATGGTTTTTTAGAGAATTCCACTATGTGGGATAAAATTGTACCTGAACTCACTAAAAGAAACAGAATAATTACCATTGATTTATTAGGGCATGGGAAGTCTGATTGTTTGGGTTATGTGCATTCTATGGAGTTGTTTTCAGAGACTATAGAAGCTGTTTTAAAACACTTGAAAATCAGGAAATTTATTTTGGTTGGCCATTCTCTTGGAGGCTATATTTCTTTGGTTATTTCCAAAATGAATCCTTCTAAAATAAAGGGCTTGTGCTTATTAAACTCGACTTCTGAAAAAGATTCTGAAGAGCGGATAAAAATAAGAACAAGAGCAAATAAAATGGTGCAGAATAATTTTGAAATCATGGTAAGAATGTCGATTTCAAATTTATTTAATCAAGAAAATTTATTAAAATTTAAAGAAGAAATAGAAGTGGTAAAAAAAGAAGCTATGCAGACTTCTTTACAAGGTTATGTTGCTGCGAATGAGGGAATGAAAAATCGCTTAAATACCAATGCTGTTTTAGCTGAAAATAATTTTAAAAAATTGATAATTGTTGGTGAGAAAGATCTTGTTTTAGATTTAGAAACTTCTAAAGTGGAGGCTAAAAAGACAAATACCGAACTTATTATTTTTCCTGACGGACATTTGAGTCATATTGAAAATACTCCAGAACTAATTATTACTTTAAAAAAATTCATAAAAGCCTGTATATCTTAATTTTTATTTGTAATTTCTCAAAAATTTCAGCGACTATGTAGAAAATACAATCGATGAAACACATAATTACACTTTTAGTTCTTATAATTTCCACTTCACTATATGCTCAAGATTACAATACCAAAAAAGGTTTTGTTGCAGAGGGGTATGATGTGGTTTCTTATTTTAACAACACCGCAGTAAAAGGAGATAAAAGATTTGTTGCAGATTACGATGGTGTGCAATTTAAGTTTTCATCAAAAGAGAATTTAGAAATTTTTAATACATCACCTAAAAAATACGTTCCTGCTTATGGAGGATATTGTGCATATGCAATTGGAGCAAAAGGAGAGAAGGTTTCTATAGATCCGGAAACATTTGAGATTAGAGATGGAAAATTATATCTATTCTACAATTCTTGGGGAATAAATACGTTAGAGTTATGGAAGGAAGAAGGTGCTGAAGATTTAAAAATAAAAGCAGACAAAAACTGGTTGAAAATTAATAAAAAATGATGATTGAAAGCAATGTCGGGGGATTTTGTGAATGTTGTAAAAAAAAGAGCTGATTCAATCAGCTCTTTTTTATATTTACCCTTTATGTCATTTCGAAACTTCTTTAGATTATTCATTATTAGTGCTTATATCTACTCTATATTAAAATAATTTTTAATCTCAGAAATATTCGAATGAGCTTTATAATTTACTCAACTACTAATAAATAATATGTTTTTTTACCACGTTGTAACAACACATATTTATTTGCAATTAGATCTTCTTTAGTAATAGAATAATCTTCTTTTACTTTTTCTTTATTTACCGAAATTGCATTTTCTTTTAAAGCTCTTCTTGCATCTCCATTAGATTTTAAGAAATTTGTTTTAGCAGCCAAAGCACCAATCATATCTAAACCTTCCTCAATATCAGTAGTAGATACTGTTGCTTGTGGTACTCCATCAAAGACATCTAAAAACGTCTGTTCATCTAAAGACTTTAAATCAGAAGCAGTAGATTTCCCGAATAAAATATTAGAAGCTTTTAAAGCATTTTCATAAGCTTCTTTACCATGTGTTAAAATAGTAACTTCTTCCCCTAATTTTTTCTGTAACAAACGTAAATGCGGATTTTCTTTGTGCTCAGCAATTAAGTTTTCTACAGTTTCTTTGTCTAAAAATGTAAACTTTTTAATAAAGTTCTCTGCATCTTCATCCGAAGAATTTAACCAATATTGGTAATATTTATAAGGTGAAGTTCTGTCTGTATTTAACCAAACATTTCCACCTTCTGTTTTACCAAATTTGGTTCCGTCTGCTTTTGTTACTAAAGGAACCGTAATTGCATACGCTTTTCCTTGTGCTTTTCTACGAATTAATTCTGTACCTGTGGTAATATTTCCCCACTGATCAGAACCACCCATTTGCAGTCTACAATTTTTTTCTTGGTATAAATGATAAAAATCGTATCCTTGAAATAATTGGTAGGTGAATTCTGTAAAACTCATACCAACTGAAGATTCAGAACTCAAACGTTTCTTTACAGAATCTTTAGCCATCATGTAGTTTACAGTAATATGTTTTCCTGTATCTCTTACAAAATCGATTAATGAAATATCTTTCATCCAATCGTAATTGTTAACCAATTCTGCTTTGTTTTCTGCGGTAGCATCAAAATCTAAAAAACGTTCTAGATTTTCTCTAACACCAGCAACATTTTTTGCCAAAGTAGCCTCATCTAACAAATTACGTTCTGCAGATTTTCCAGAAGGATCACCAACCATACCAGTAGCTCCACCAATTAAAGCAATAGGATTATGACCTGCATTTTGAAAGTGTTTCAAAATAAATATTTGCACCAAACTACCAATATGTAGAGAGTCTGCAGTTGGATCAAAACCAATATAACCAGCAGTTTTATTTTTTAATAAATAGTCTTCAGTGTCAGGCATAATATCATGCAATAATCCACGCCAGCGTAATTCTTCAACAAAATTTGTCATTATAAGTCTAAATTAATTCAATTCAAAATACGAATGCCAAATTCAGTTTGTTTAAGTTTTGTGTCTTGATTGTTTAAATAATCAATCTGGACAAGCTCAATTTGACATCTTAATAGCAATTATTTATTTGCTATTTTTCATTATGCAAAGATAAACTTATCAATGAAAATATCATAAATTCGCGTTATGATTTTAGTTACTGGAGGAACAGGTTTGGTTGGCGCACATTTATTGTATCATTTAGTTAAGAATGATGAAAAAATACGTGCTATTTACCGTTCTGAAGAAAGAATTAAAAAAGTAAAAGAAGTCTTTTCTTTTTATACGGATGATGTTGAGGACTTAATTTCTAAAATAGAATGGTTTAAAGCAGATATTACAGATGTTCCTGCTATGATTCCTGCTTTTATTGGAATTGAAAAAATATATCACTGCGCAGCATTTATTTCCTTTAATCCGAAAGATTATAGGGAAATGCGTAAAGTAAATATACATGGAACAGCGATTATTGTAAACCTTGCCATTGATGCAAATGTTCATAAAATTTGTTTTGTAGGTTCTATTGCTTCTGTGGGAGATTCTCTAAAAGGTGGTCTTATCACCGAAGAGAATGAATGGAATCCAGAATCTGATAATAGTGGATATTCGATAACGAAATTTGGGGGAGAAATGGAAATTTGGCGTGCAAGCCAAGAAGGAGTAGATGTAGTTATAGTAAACCCAGGTATTATTTTAGGGAGTGGTTTTTTTACAGCGGGTTCTGGTAAAATGTTTACACAGGTTTATAACGGTTTTAGCTATTATACAGAAGGAATTACTGGTTTTGTAGGTGTAAAAGATGTGGTTGCAGCAATGATTAAATTGATGAATTCTAGCATTAAAAATGAACGTTTTATTTTAGTTGCAGAGAATAAATCTTTTAAAGAAATTTTCTTTTCTATTGCAGATGCTTTCGGTAAAAAAAGACCAACAAAAAATATTCAGCCTTGGCAAACTGCTATTTTTTGGAGAGTTTCTTGGGTGTTGTCTCTATTTTCAAGAAAAGCACCATTGTTGAGTAAATATTCAGCAAGGAGTGTACATTCGGTATCTAAATACTCCTCAGAAAAAATTGAAAAAACAATACCTTTTCAATTTGAGAAAATTGATACTGTTATTAAAGAGGTATCTCAGAAATACGTTAAATCTTTATCTGAAATTCCTCCAAATTAGGATCTAAAATCTTTTCTTCCTTTCTTATAGAATCTAATTTTTTTAACTTTTTTCCAACTTTTTTAATAGAGTCTCTTCTAATAGAGTCTTTTCGTGAGCTTATTTTATTGTAAAAATCCTTTTTATCTTCTAAGTTTTTTTTAACATCGGTAATCATTTCCTCGTATAAATCTATTTTGGAGGTATAGTATAAGTTGCTATTTTGAAAACGTAGGCTATCAATTTTATACTTATCATATATAAAAGCCATGTAATTTACTTTCTTTTGCTCGTTTTTGTTTTGTATAAATTTTGCAGAAGAAGCAATCATCATATCCCCAAGTAATAAAGTCATTGTATCTCTAGGAATGAGGTCTTCTGGTTCTTTAAAAATAGTGTTACTTGTACAAGATGCCAAGAAAAGAAAAACAAAAAAATAACTTAAATTTTTCATATTAACGATTAAAAGTCAGGCGTTTTCCTTTAATATTATCATTAAAGACACCATTATTATAAATTAAATTTCCGTTTACAAAAGTATGTGTAATGGTTGATGAAAACGTAGTGCCTTCAAAAGGAGACCAACCACATTTGTATAAAATATTGTCTTTAGAAACAGTTTGTGGTTTGTTGGTATCAATTAAAACGATATCTGCAAAATACCCTTCTTTTATAAAGCCTCGTTTTTCAATTTGAAATAATTTTGCCGGATTATGGCTCATTTTTTCAACTAATTTTTCAATAGGAATTACTCCTTCTTTTACTTTTTCTAAAAGCGCAATAACTGCATGTTGCACTAAAGGTCCACCACTTGGTGCTTTCGTATACACATTTGTTTTTTCTTCTAAAGTATGCGGAGCGTGGTCTGTAGCTAAAACATCAATTCTATCATCTAACAAGGCTTCCCATAAACCAAGTCTGTCTTTTTCTGTTTTTACTGCCGGATTCCATTTAATATGGGTTCCTTTTTCTTCATAATCTTTATCTGAAAACCATAAGTGATGCACACAAACTTCTGCAGTAATTTGTTTTTCTTCCAAAGGAATATCGTTTCTAAAAAGTTCAGTTTCTTTAGCGGTTGAAACATGAAAAATATGCAATCTTGCACCCGTTTTCTTAGCCAACTCAATAGCTTTAGAAGATGATAAATAACAAGCTTCTTCACTTCTAATAATCGGATGGTATTTTACCGGAATATCTTCTCCGTATTTATCAACAAACTCTTGTGTATTTTTTCTGATAGTTGCTTCATCTTCACAATGCACAGAAATAATCATTTTTGTTGATGAGAAAATTTTCTCTAGAATTTCTTCATTATCAACCAACATATTTCCAGTAGAAGAACCTAAGAATAATTTAATTCCGGCTACTTTTTTAGGATCTGTTTTTAATAATTCGTCTAAATTATCGTTTGTTCCACCAAACATAAAAGAATAATTAGCGTAAGAATCGTTTGCTGCTATTATAAATTTATCTTCTAATAAATCTTGTGTTGTAGCTTGTGGTACCGTGTTTGGCATTTCTATAAAAGTAGTAATTCCGCCAGCAACGGCAGCTCTACTTTCTGTAGCAATATTTGCTTTATGTGTTAAACCAGGTTCTCTAAAATGTACTTGATCATCTATAAAACCAGGAATTAAAAACTTCTCTTCTGCATCAATAACTTCAAGATCTCCAGTTGTTTTTATGTCTGATGAAATTTCTTTTATAATTCCGTTTTCAATGAGAACATCCCCTAAGAAAGTTTTGTTTTCATTTACGATTCTTGCGTTTTTTATTAAAGTCGATTTCGCCATTTTTTATAATTGTTTTTACTGAAAATACTTTGCTGATTTTTGCAAAGTTAGTAAAGTTTTTAATTGTTTTTTTTACTATTCCTATCTATTAAATACTCATTTTCATGTTCACTAAGATTTTTGTAAAACCAAAGCGTTCATAAGATTTTATTGCTGCAGAATTATTGCTATAAACATCCAATCTTAATTCTTTTAAATCTTTTTTTACTGCCCAATTTTTTAAAGACTCTAAAATTAAATTACTAATCTTGTTTCCTCTAAAAGCTGGTTTTACAAATATAAAACCAATATAACCATGTTTTGGGTTTTTGTGATAATGTTTAGAGTTTTCTATTCTTAGGTAACCAGAAGCAACTAATTGATTGTTAGAAGTAGCAACAATAAAATAAATGTCTTCATTAGTAATTAATTCGGGTATATTATAATAAGACAATTTACCATCACCTAAAAAAGGATCTAAAGGTCTTTCTGCAGTAACAACACCTTGTTCAAACTCCAGTAATGTCTCTAAATCTTTTAAATTCGCAGTTCTAATAGAAATTTTATTCATAAACTTTTTTTGGTAATCCTTTTAATCTCATTTTTATCACACCAAACAAAGCTTCAGAAATAATGTTTCCACTCATTTTAGAAGTTCCTAATGTTCTATCAGTAAAAACTACAGATACTTCTTTTATATTAAAACCGTGTTTCCATGCTTTAAATTTCATTTCTATTTGAAAAGCGTAGCCAATAAATTTTATTTTGTCTAATGCTATGGTTTCGAGTACATTTCTTTTCCAACAAACAAAACCTGCTGTAGTGTCGCAAACCGGAATTCTAGTAATAAAGCGGACGTATTTAGAAGCAAAATAAGAAAGTAAAACCCGCTTCATAGGCCAGTTCACAACATTTACACCTTGTGAATATCTAGAGCCAATAGAAACATCTGCCCCCTTTTTTTTACAAGCTTTATACAAGTGAATTAAATCTTTTGGATTGTGAGAAAAGTCGGCATCCATTTCAATAATATAGTCATATTTTTTAGCAATGGCCCATTTAAAACCATGTATATAAGCAGTACCTAAACCACTTTTGCCGATTCTTCTTTCTAAAAAAAGCTGATTTGGGAATTCTAAAATTAAGTTTTCTACTATTTCTGAGGTTCCATCAGGAGAATTGTCGTCTACAACTAAAATATGAAATTCTTGCTTTTGATTAAAAGTGGCTCTAATAATAGCTTCTATATTTTCTTTTTCGTTATAAGTAGGTATTATGACTAACGCATCTGACATAAATAAAATTTCATGTGGTAAGTAGACAAATATACATTATTTAATTACTAATTTTGTGTTAATCTTACCAAAACAAAAATAGGTGCAAGCAATAGAAAGAGTAGTAATAGATAACAGTTGGATTACCATATTATTGGTATGCTTGTTTGCCTGTGTTTTCCTTTTAAGAGGGGTGAGTGTTGTAAGGTTAAGAGGTACTGTATCTTCTTTGTTTAATGAAAGTTTTATCGAATCTGAAATAGAAGAAAATACTTCTTTTTTTAACCCTTTTAAAAATGTCATTTTTATTTTTTCGATTACAGTTCTTGCTTTATTAACCTATAAAATCTATTTGTATTATAATTCTTCTGCAGAACAAGGTTTTTATATTTTTCTGCAGATTTTTGGAGTTGTTTTTTCATATTTAACGATTAAAAGGCTATTAGAATTCTTGCTTTCTGTAGTTTTTAAGATTGATAAAAAGCTAGATTTCTTTTTAGTTTCTAAGTCAGTCTATTTATATTCTGTTTCTTTTTTTCTACTTATAGCTATTGTTTTAGTGGAATACTCACAGTTAGACACCCCTTTTTTAGTCTATTTTTCGGCACTTTTATTTTCTATTCGATTTATATTTCATGCGGTAATTAATAAAAAGCTGGTTTTTAGCGAGTTGTTTTATTTTATTTTGTACCTTTGCGCGGTCGAAATAGCACCGCTATTTGTACTGTTTAGATTGCTGTTTTAACTAGAAAAAAGAAGCATATGAAAGTGAAAACGATCTTAGTATCGCAACCAGAACCAAAGACTGAAACTTCCCCTTATTTTGACTTGTCTGATAAACAAAAAGTAAAGATAGATTTTAGACCATTTATTCATGTAGAAGGTATATCTGTCAAAGAAGTGAGAGGAGAAAAAGTTGATTTACATAATTTTACAGCTATTATTTTAACAAGTAGAAATGCCGTAGATCATTTTTTTAGAATTGCAGAAGAAATGCGCTTTAAAGTGCCAGATTCAATGAAGTACTTTTGTCAGTCGGAGGCAGTAGCTTATTACTTACAGAAATATGTGGTATATAGAAAGCGTAAAATTTATGTTGGTCCTAGATCATTTCTAGAATTAACAAAATTAATTAAGAAACATAAGACGGAAAAGTTTTTATTGCCAAGTTCAGATAAATTAAAACCTTTAATTCCAGAAGAATTAGATAAATTAGGAATAAACTGGAAACGATTAGATTTATATAGAACAGTCGTTAGTGATTTGTCTGATTTAGAAGATGTATTTTATGATGTTTTGGTGTTCTTTAGCCCATCAGGAATAGAATCTCTTTTAAAGAATTTCCCTAATTTTCAGCAAAAAGAAACAAGAATTGCTGCTTTTGGTAATTCTACAGTAAAAGCTGTAACAGATGCTGGTTTTAAGTGTGATATCACGGCACCGTCACCAGAAACACCTTCTATGACAATGGCTTTAGATAAATACATAAAATTAGCAAATAAGAAGTAATATTTCTTATAGCTCTATAAATTACATAAAAAAAAACCAAGCATAATTGCTTGGTTTTTTTTATGATTCTTTTTTAGTTATAAATTTAATTATTTTTTTAAAGTAACTGTTCTATCAACACTATTAAAAGGTCCAGGAATTAAATTTCCTTCTGCATCTATTAATTCTAATTTTATAGAAACTTTTCCTTTTGGTAAACCTTTAATTACCTGTGGTGCCCATTCTGTGATTATAAATTCTTTCTCATTAATAGTTGCACGAACTTTAGTACCATTTTCTGAAAGTTGTGTATTTAATACGAAAAAATCTAGTAATAGATTCTCTGTATCTTTTCCAGAATATTCTCCTTTTGGGCGACTATAAATAAGTGTTGGTGCATTTATATCTAAATTGTTATCGTCTTTAGTGTCTTCTCCGACAATTAATTTTTTAACAACTACAGCACTTTCGTTTTTAACAGATTCATGATAAGATCTACTTAAAAAAGCCACTAAATGATGCACTCCATTAGGCATGTCTTTTTTAAATGTTGGTTCGTAATGTGCAGAATATGGCTCGTTATTCAAAATAAAATGAATATGTTGTCCTTTTCCTGAATTTGCTAATAGCGCAGTGTCTTTACTTTGCGTTAATGCACCTAATTCGTAATTATTTACTTCAAAATTAAAAGCAGTTTCACCAACAGTTTTTATTATCGTATCATTTGGTGTTGTCATTTTAAGCGAAGCTGTAACGTATTCCGGTGAGTTTTCTAATTTTTCTAAGGTAATTTCTGTAATTTTTTCTGGAGTATCGTTCACTTTTTCCTTTTTAGTCTCTTTACAGCCTACAAGTGTTATTAAAGTTAAACAGATAATACTTAATATTCTTAATTTCGTCTTTCTTAATTTCATCTTTGTTGTTTTAAGTTAATGACATTTAGTTATAAAGTCCAAATATCAAACCTTTTTAAGGTTAATAATATAACAATAGCATTATATATGAACTCAATCCATAAAAGAAATGATTTTTCATTTTAGAAGCTATTTCCTGCTTTCACTACTCGCTTTTTTTGTAAAAAAAAACAAAAAAGAGCTCAAACATACCGTTCAATCAGGGCTAAACTTGTTTGCTTTCTTTTAGATTAATAGGTGTTTTTTCCTTTTTTAAAATTAGAAAAAACACCTAATTTATTAAATATACACTTGCCTAAAAGAAGAGGTGTTACTTCAACTAGCATTTTTATATCGGAATAATGCTAAATAATTAATAACTATAAGTAGAAAACCTAGAGCAACAATAACTCCTGAATGCATTAAATTTATAATAATTAAATTTTTACTAGATCCTGATAGTATAGAATACCAAAGTAGGGGACAGAATATCCCAATCAATATAATATCTCGTCCTGTTTTTATCCCTTTCTTTAATGTTTCAATTTTGGTGTTATTTTTCTTTTTATCTTTTTTTTTACCTTGTAGAGTTTCAATACATTTTTTCCCCATTATTGAATAAGGACATGCTTTTATTATTTTTTTTATAAATTTTATCATAACTAAAAGAAGAAATAAAATATAAAACCACCTACTACAGCCATTGTCATCACAGACAAAACAAAGGCTATTATGGCTTTCGTTTTTAACATAGAAGAAATTATTGCTATTTCTGGTAAACTAGCTCCTGTTCCTCCTATAATTAATGCCATTGCAGCTCCCATACTCATTCCTTTAACAATAAGAGCATTTAAAATAGGTATAGCCATTTCAATTCTTAAGTATAGAGGAATACCAACAGTTGCTGCTATAGGAATGGCTAGTGGACTATCATTTCCTAAATACTTTTCTACCCATGCGTCTGGTACAAAAACAGCAGAAACAGCACTAATAAGCGCACCAACTAAAACATAAGGAAAGATTCGTTTAAATAATGCCCACGCAAAAGTAAGGGCTTCTTTTAATTTAGGGTTGGTTGTATTTGTTTGGTTGCAAGAAGTCTTTGAATACGTTTCTGATTGATTGTTAGAATTGCAGTCTTGTGTATTTATAGGTTGAGGAGTACAAGTTGAAGAGAGGGTAGAAGGGGTTAAGTTAATTCTTTTTACCTCGTTTTTTAATGATGTTTTACCAGCAAGTGTTCCAATTAAAACAGCTCCAATAAAAACAATTAAAAAGTATACCAAAGCAACTTCCCACCCAAAAACACCAAAAATAAAACCAACTACAACAAAATTAGCCAATGGTGCGGCGAGTAAAAATGAAAAAACCATTGAAAAAGGAGCTCCCATTTCTATCATTCCCATAGATACCGGAACCATTGATGCGCTACAAAATGGAGTTGGAATGCCTATTAAAGCTCCCATTAAACCGCCATATTTTCCTGTTTTAGATAGTTTCTTTTGAAGTTTTTCTTGAGGGATAAATGCTCTTATTAAGCCAGTAAATATAGATACTAAGGCAATAATAAATATTAAGACCACACCTACGTGTATAAATTCTTCTAGAGCTAAATTAAATTTTTCATTCATGATATTTGTTTTATTAAAATTAATTATATGTGAAAAAACACATATGTTGTTATAAAAAAAGGTTAAGTATTATTTGTTGTTTTCTATTTTTCGCGTTTATCTAGTAGTGTTTTACATTTAGTTAATTCTTTTTTCATATCTTTTTCTGGTATTGCGCTAATTGTTTTTTGCATTAAAAGTCTAAATTCATTATTGGTTGAAGTTAAATAGTAAAACACCCATTTTCCTTCTTTTACCTCTTCTATTAGTTGGGCGTCTTTTAATATTCTTAAGTGGCGAGATATATTGTATTGACGCTCTTCTAAGACTTCTACAATTTCTGAAACGCAAATTTTTTCATCAATATTAGTAAGCAACCAAACAATTTTTAATCTTGTCTCATCCGACAAAGCTTTTAGTATTTTGGTGTATTTATCCATGCTTTTATTTTTTATATATGTGTAAAAACACATATGATTGACGGATGCAAATGTATATTATTTTTTCAAATATTAAAACTTATTTTTTTTATTAAAAAATAATGGCAAATTAGAGTAAGGAGTAAAATTATATTTTTGTAAAAAGCATCTACATTTTAAAATTTAAATAGAATTCACATGCTATAAGTAGTTTAACTTTAAGTGAATTTATTTTAATAATTTATTACCTACAATTCTTAAAATATAGAATTTATTCTATGCAAACAAAGTAGCAAAAGCTTCTTCAATCTTACCAACCAAAACCAACCTAATACCATGATTTTTAGAAGAAATCTTATTGTATTTAGAAGCTACAAGAGTTTTATAGCCTAATTTTTCTGCTTCTGTAATTCTTTGGTCAATTTTAGAAACAGGTCTTATTTCTCCTGCCAAACCAACTTCTGCAGCAAAACATACATTTGGGTTAATTGCAACATCTTGGTTAGATGATAAAATGGCGGCTACAACGGCTAAGTCAATTGCAGGATCATCTACATTTATTCCTCCTGTAATATTTAAAAAGACATCTTTTGCACCTAATTTAAAGCCAGCTCTTTTTTCTAGAACCGCTAAAATCATATTTAATCTTTTTAAATTATAACCAGTTGTAGAACGTTGTGGAGTTCCGTAAACAGCTGTAGAAACCAAGGCTTGAATTTCTATCATTAAAGGTCTAATCCCTTCTAAAGTACTTGCAATTGCAGTTCCGCTTAAGTCTGCATCTTTTTTAGAAATTAAAATTTCAGACGGATTAGAGATTTCTCTCAATCCGTTAGAAAGCATTTCATAAATTCCTAACTCTGATGTAGAACCAAATCTGTTTTTCTGACTTCTTAAAATTCTGTAGGTATGATTTCTGTCGCCTTCAAATTGTAAAACAACATCTACCATGTGCTCTAAAATTTTTGGTCCCGCAATGTTTCCGTCTTTGTTTATGTGCCCAATTAATAAAACTGGAGTCGCAGTTTCTTTGGCGTATTTTATGAGTTCTGCAGCAGTTTCTCTAATTTGAGAAATGCTACCAGGAGAAGCTTCTATAGAGCTTGTATGTAATGTTTGTATAGAGTCTATGACCAAAACATCTGGCATTGTTTCTTCTATGTTTTTAAAGATGTTTTGGGTGTTGGTTTCCGTTAAAATTAAACAGTTAGAATTATTTGCTTCTAATCTTTCTGCTCTCATTTTTATTTGAGACTGACTTTCTTCACCAGAAACATACAGTACTTTCTGACTAATATTTAAGGCAACTTGCAATAATAAGGTCGATTTTCCAATTCCAGGTTCACCACCTAAAAGTGTTACAGAGCCTTTTACCAATCCGCCTCCTAAAACCGTGTCTAATTCGTTGTTATTGGTAACAATTCTTTCTTCTGGATTTAGTTGAATGTCTGCAACTTTTAAAGGTTTGTTTACGGTTTGTTTTGCAGTTGTAGATTGTTTCCAAACGCGTTTTTCTTCCTTCTGTATTACTTCTTCTACAATGGTATTCCATTCTTTACAAGCACCACATTGTCCTACCCACTTTGCGTGTTGGGTTCCACAGTTCTGACAGAAAAAAGTAGTTTTGGTTTTAGCCATTTGAAAAAAGTTTACAATTTTTTTGAGGAACAAAGTTACAAAGTTTATAAGCTTATTGGTTTTAAAAAAAATAATAAAAAAAGAAATATCAAAAAGCTAACAAACAGTTGCGTTAGTGATTGAACGACTTGTTTGAGCTCTTTTTCTTTTGCTGTTTTTTTAGCAAAAGAAAAAAGCGAGTAGTGAAAGCGCGACCTTTTTTAGGGGACGCCCAAAAATAATGTAGACTAAAGAATCGTTTAAAGTTACGTTAAAAATTAGTTCTTACAAGGGATATTTCTTATGTTGCCGTCTTTCATTTACAACAAATAAAAAAGTGAATTATGTTTAAAAAACTTATAGGAATAGAGCCTTTAGAGTTAATTGAGTCGGTTAATATAAAATTAGAGTCTTTAACAGAAAACCTACTATTATACACAGACAGACCAACAACAGACGATGAGATTGTAGCGCGTATTGGTGATGCAGATGGTGTTTTATTAAGTTATACTACTACATTAACAAAAGAAATTTTAGAGCGTTGTCCGAACATAAAATATATAGGTATGTGCTGTTCGTTGTATGCGCCAGAAAGTGCTAATGTAGATATTAACTATGCAAATTCTCGTGGTATTACCGTTACTGGTGTGCGTGATTATGGAGATGAGGGAGTTGTAGAATATGTAATTAGTGAGTTGGTAAGATGTTTACATGGTTTTGGAACTACTTCTGATGGTAAACCAAGAAATGCTTGGGGTGGAATTCCAAGAGAGATTACAGGACTAAAAGTAGGGATTGTAGGTTTGGGTAAATCTGGCGGTATGGTTGCGGATGCACTTCATTTTTTAGGTGCAGAAATCACTTATTTTGCTAGAAGCGAAAAACAAGATGCTAAAGCAAAAGGCTATGAGTTTTTACCATTAGAAGAACTAATGAAAACAAATGAAGTTGTGATTGCTTGTTTAAATAAAAACATAGTTTTATTGCATGAAAACGAGTTTATTAAATTTGGAAATCATAAAATATTATTCAATACAGGATTATCACCTGCTTGGGATGCTGAGCCTTTTAATAAGTGGCTAGCAGCAGGTGACAATGCCGTATACTGTGATACTCTTGGCGCTTTAGGTGATAAAGAGCTTTTAAATAATCCTAAAGTTAATTGCTTAGAAGTTTCTACGGGTAGAACACAACAAGCGTTTGTTAGATTAAGTGAAAAGGTATTAGCTAACTTAATAGCTTATTTTAAAAAGCAATAGGCGAAGTAATATTTCGCAATGTATTAACAATACTCCAGCCAGCAATTTTTGCCGTTTGACTATAAATGTTTAAAACGGCATGAATTTCCTGGCTTTTTATTTCTATACGATGATTATCTCCAACAAATTCTGGGGTAGTTTTAATAGAAACTTTTACGTTTTCTGGCCCAGTTGATGCTAATGCAGCTGCTACAGAAACGTTTACTTGTCTTGGGAAAAGTGCGATGGCTTCTACGGCAGTACCTTTAAAAGATGTATGTTCTTGCGTTTCTATAACAGGATTATAAACGGGGCTATTTCTCATGGCTCTTGGCGATTTTGTAGACTCGAAAGTCACTTCGCTTTCCTCCATTAAAGAGACGGTTCTTAGTACGTCGAATCCTCCAACGGCTCCTGATGCAATATGAACTCGTGTACCATGTTCTGAAGCTGTTTTTTTAACCTCTTCGTAAAAATCGGTATCTGCAAGACCTCCTATGGAGATTGTTACTATTGATGTTCCGTTTTTTAAGGTTGGCAAAGCTAATTCTTTTAAAGAGTCTGGAGAAGATGCTTCAATAAGATAGTCTGGTTTTAGCATTAATAATTCTTCTAGAGAATGACATGCAGTACAGGTATATCCTCTATCTATATTGTTAATATGATTTGAAAAAACCTCGGCCTTATTGAATGTTCTAGAGTATGTACCGATAATTTGAAAATCTGGCAACAAGCCTTTATCTAAAGCTTGTACAACGATGCTTGCAAGTCCGCCGCAACCTACAATTGCTAATGTTTTTTTTCCCATAACGGCAAACATATTCCTTTTTTACAGTATAGGCAATTATAAAAAGTTATTCAAAAGTTAAATGAAAAGGGTCTTGTAAATAGCTATTTACAAGACCCTTTTTTCTAAATTTTTTACGTTAGCGATTGAATATTTTAACAAGCTCAAGGCAGGCTCATTGTTTGATTTTTTTTCTTTTGCTGATTTTTTAGCAAAAGAAAAAAGCGAGTAGTGAAAGCGTAACCTTTTTAGGAATGCTTAAAAGTTATTTATTCTTATTGTAAATTGGTAATGCAAAAAATGCTAAACCTCCAAAAATGATAATCATTGCTGTTTGTGCGGTCCACATAATCCAACCAAAAGCGGTTGCAGGTTCTGTAGGTACATCAAACAACGCCAAGGCACCAGCTACAGCAATTGGGTATAATCCAATTCCGCCATTTGTTGCCGCAATGGAGAAACCACCGGCAATAAATCCTATTAATATTCCGCCAAACGGAACGTGTAATCCTTCAATTGCAGGAATTGTTGCCCAAAACATGGCAACGTACATTACCCAAATAAATACGGTATGAAAAATAAATGCCCATTTATTTTTCATTTTAAAAATACTAGTAACACCTTCTAACAAACCAGCAACAAAGGTTTTAATTTTTAGTAAAAACCCAGATTTTGCTTTCTTTATAAATGATGTTAAAATGTAAAAACCAAGAATAAGAACCGTTAAGCCAATAATGATTTTTGTAGGATTAAAGTTTTTAGTTAAGAGGTCGTAG
The DNA here is from genome assembly GCF_019278525.1 of Polaribacter sp. HaHaR_3_91. Classification (NCBI taxonomy): domain Bacteria; kingdom Pseudomonadati; phylum Bacteroidota; class Flavobacteriia; order Flavobacteriales; family Flavobacteriaceae; genus Polaribacter; species Polaribacter sp. HaHaR_3_91. Next base: position 4,152,457 of record NZ_CP058986.1, on the reverse strand, counting down.
ATAAAATCGAATTGAACAAAAAGTGTTATTGCAACGATAGAAAGCATCATGATTAAATCTGCAATACGTTCGGCTACAATAGTTCCAAATCCTTTTTCGAAAGGAATTTTCTCGTAGTTTGCCATTACAGTTGCTCTAGAAATTTCTCCAGCTCTTGGTATGGCTAAGTTTACTAAATAACCTACTAAAACAGCTAAAACACTATTTGTGTATTTGGGGTTAAAACCCAAAGGTTCTAACATGAATTTCCATCTATAAGCTCTAGAAAGGTGACTCAAAATTCCGAAAAATAGACCAAGGACAATCCAACCATATTTTGCGTCTTTAAAATATCCTATTAGAACATCTAAAGAGATTTTAGAGAGAGAGTACCATACTAAAAAACCTCCCAAAACGAGAGGTAGTATAGTTTTTAATATTTTTTTGATATTCAAACCTATGTAAGTGTATTGTCTTTTTCGTTAGGGAAAACTAAAGATGGCTTAAAGCTTTTTGCCTCTTCAAAATCCATGAATCCGTAAACGATTAGAATTAAAACGTCATTAACAGCAACTTTTCTTGCTGCGGCTCCGTTTAAGGTGATTTCTCCACTTCCACGAGGTCCAGGAATAGCGTATGTTTCTAAACGCTCGCCATTATTATTGTTTACAATTTGAACGCGTTCGCCTTCAATAATGTTGGCCGCATCCATTAAATCTTCATCAATGGTAATGCTTCCTATATAATTTAAATCTGCACCTGTAACTTTTACACGGTGGATTTTTGATTTTACAACTTGTACTAACATGGGGCAAAAATACTATTTTTTTTGATTACTACTATTTTAATCGAATGTTGTCTATCAATCGTATTTCTCCTGCATAAACTGCAATAAAAGCACGGTTTTTATTGTTAGATTCTTTGTTTTTTATGGTTTCTAATGATTTTTCATCAGCAATTGTAAAATACTCTAATTCTAATAAAGGGTGTTCTTTAAATTGATTTTCTACCCACTCAGTTACGGTTACAGCATTTTCTATGCCAAATTTATTTTTAACTTTTTTAAGAGTTTTGTATATAAAAGGTGCTGCCTCTCTATGTTCTTTAGATAATCTAGCGTTTCTAGAACTCATTGCCAAACCATCTGCTTCTCTAAAAATGGGGCATCCTTTTATTTTTACAGGAAGTCTGTTTTTTCTAACCATTTTTTTGATAATCTGTAACTGCTGAAAATCCTTTTGACCAAAATAAGCTCTATTAGGTGTTACAATTTCGAAAAGGGTTTTTACGATGGTACCAACACCATCAAAATGCCCTGTTCTAAACTTGCCTTCCATTTGGTGTTCTAGTCCGTCAAAATCAAATTTTTCTGAGGCTATGTTTTCTGCATAGATTTCTTCTACAGAAGGCAAAAATAATACATCACAAGAAACACTTTCTAGTAATTTAGTATCGTTTTCTATGGTTTTTGGGTATTTAATTAAGTCTTCTTGGTTATCAAACTGGGTTGGATTTACAAAAATACTTACTACAACTAGATCGTTTTTTTCGATTGCTTTTTTAATTAAAGATAAATGACCTTCGTGTAATGCGCCCATTGTTGGCACAAAACCTATGGTTTTATTACCCTCTTTTTTAGAGGTTAAATATGTATTTATTTCTTGTTTAGTGTTAAAAATTTTCATCTTCAAAAATTAAGTAGAGTCTGCAAACTTACCAATTTAACACGATATTAGCATAAAAATTTGTATTTTTGCGCTTCTTATAAAAGAGTTTGATTTAATGAAGGACAAGAGAATATTATTTGTTTCATCTGAAGTAGTTCCATACTTACCCGAAACAGAGTTATCATCTACAGCCTTTAATGTTGCAAAAAACGCACATTCTAAAGGAGTACAAACAAGAATTTTCATGCCAAGATATGGCGTAATTAACGAGCGAAGACATCAGCTACACGAAGTAATTCGTTTATCTGGTATGAATCTAGTAGTTAATGATATGGATATGCCATTAATTATAAAAGTTGCTTCTATTCCTAAAGAAAGAATGCAAGTATATTTTATAGATAATGAAGAATATTTTAAACGAAAAGCCGTTTTTACAGATGAAGATGATGATTTGTTTGAGGATAATGATGAGCGCGCTATTTTCTTTGCAAAAGGAGTTATAGAAACTGTGAAAAAATTAAACTGGGCACCAGATATTATCCATGTTCATGGATGGATGGCTTCTCTTTTACCTCTTTATTTAAAAGAGTTTTATAAAGAAGAACCTTTGTTTACCGAAAGTAAAATTATAACGTCTTTATATAACAACCCTTTTGAGGGAACGTTAGATGAATCTTTAGCTGATAAAGTGAAATTTGATAATATTTGTGACGAGAAAATTGCTACAATTAAAACACCAAACTTTACAAACATATTAAAAAGTGCGATAGAAAATTCTGACGCAATTATACATGGTAGTGAAGATATTTCAGAAGAATTGACTTCTTTTATAGAAGGTAAAGATATTCCAGTTTTAGAATATCAATCTGAAGATTTAAAGGAAAGTTATTTAAATTTTTATGCTGATTTAATTTCAGCTAATTAATTATTTTATAAAGTGAGGAGATTTTTTGAGAAGAGCACATTTATTGTAGCTTTAGTATTCGTATTTACAGCTGTTATTTCTTGTGAAAAAGATTTTACAGATATTAAGTCTAGTATTATTAGTAATACAAAGTTTGATACAGATACCTTAACTGTTAAAGGAATTGTTATAGAAAATAGCCCTATTACAAGTGTTACTTCTGATAATATTTCTGCAGAGCCAGGTTTATATCTACTAGGTGTTCATACTGGTGCAAATGGTGATTACGAAAAAATAGAAGCTTCTATAGTTTCTCAACTAGCTTTAAGTACAGGTTTACAAGTAATAGATGATGCCAATATTTACGGTTCTGATACTATTGTGGTTACTACAATAGATACTGCATTTGTAAAATTACCATATCAAGTAACTTTTAATAATGATGGTACAGCGTATGAGTTAGATTCAATTATAGGGGATCAAACTAAAGCGTTTAATTTAAATGTTTATGAAACCAGTACTTATTTAAGTATATTAAATCCTACAGAGCCTTCAAAATTGAATAGTTATCAATCTAATGATGTGTTTGATAAAAAAGTAACTGAGTTGAATGCTACTTCAGATTTTAAATTTTTACCGAACTTAACAGACTCAATTGTAGTTAAAAGATGGTTAAGTGATGAAACAGTAGCTAAGCAAGATACTATAAAATATTTTAATTCTACATCTGCTACAATACCAGTACCTTTTGCAGCGATCCCTTTAAAAGAAGATAAAATTAAAGAATTATTCCTAGATAAATATGAATCATCAGATTTTGATTCTCAGGCTGCGTTTAATGACTATTTTAGAGGACTTATTCTAGAAGCTACAGGAGACGAAGGATCTTTAGTTTCTTTTAATTTTAATGCTACGGTTAAGCCATCACTAGAAGTTTATTATACAAACACAGTTGTTGCTGGAGGAGTTATTATAGATACAATTTACAAAAATGATAGTTTTTTACTATCTGGTGTAAGAGCAAGTACTTATAAGATGGATGATAAAGTATATCCTTCAGATAAAATTGTATTACAAGGAGCTGCAGGAAGTGAAGCTAAAATAAACCTTTTTGGAGCAGATACAGATGGTAATGGAGTTGCTGATAAAATAGAAGAATTAAGAGCTAGAAATCTGTTGATAAATGATGCTTCTTTAACCTTTTATATTAATCAATCTATAGATACAACAGCTGTTCCTTATCAGTTATTTTTGTACAAGAGTGATGAAAATGTACCGCCTGTTTACAGTCAAATAAAAGATGTTTATTCTGAGGGAGCCGCTGTTTTTGGAGGTTTGTTACAAAGAGACTCTAATGGAAAGAAAGAGAAGTACACTTTTAGAATTACAGATTATATTTCAGACTTATTAAGTGGTGAAACAAATTATTCTCCAACACTAAGGCTTAAAGTAATTAACGCTACAGACTTACTAACAGTTACAGATACTATATTTAAGAATTATAATTGGAATCCGAAGGCAGTAACTCTTTATAATCATGAAGCTATAAATGAAGATAAAAAGGTAGAGTTAAAGATTTCATATTCAGAGAAAAAGGATTAAAAAAAACTAACTAAAAGAAAATTTTATGTGTGGAATTACTGGCTATATTGGCTTTAGGGATGCTTACCCGATAGTTGTAAATGGACTTAAAAGATTAGAGTACAGAGGGTATGATAGTTCTGGGATAATGATGTATGATGGAAAAGAGATACATCTTTCTAAAACCAAAGGAAAAGTTTCTGATTTAGAAGCTATAACTGATAATGACGAAAAAAGAAAAAAAGGAAATATAGGAATTGGCCATACACGTTGGGCTACTCATGGGGTGCCAAATGATGTAAATTCTCATCCACATGTTTCTCAGTCTGGTGAATTAGTTATTGTACATAACGGTATTATTGAAAATTATGACACTTTAAAAAAAGAACTAATTTCTAGAGGTTATGTTTTTAAGAGTGACACAGATACAGAAGTTTTAGTAAATCTTATAGAAGAAGTAAAAAAGAAAGAAGGTTGTAAATTGGGGCAAGCAGTTCAATTAGCACTAACAAGTGTTGTAGGTGCTTATGCAATTGCTGTTTTTGATAAAACAAAACCAAATGAGTTAGTTATTGCTCGTTTAGGAAGTCCTATTGCAATTGGGGTAGGAAAAAATAATAGTGAATTTTTTGTTGCTTCTGATGCATCTCCTTTTATAGAATATACTAAGGATGCTATTTATTTAGAGGATGAAGAATTAGCAGTTGTTAAAATTGGTAAAGACATTAAAGTTCGTAAGATTAAAGACGACTCTATGGTTGATACTAATATTCAGAAATTAAAACTGAGCTTAGATCAAATTGAAAAAGGTGGTTATGAGCATTTCATGTTAAAAGAAATTCATGAGCAACCTAAAGCTATCATAGATACTTATAGAGGTAGAATGTTACCTAATGAAGGACTTATTAAAATGTCTGGAATAGATGACAATTTAAATAAGTTTTTAAATGCTGATAGAATTATAATTATTGCGTGTGGTACTTCTTGGCATGCTGGTTTAGTTGGTGAGTATTTAATAGAAGATATGGCGCGTATACCTGTTGAGGTTGAATACGCATCAGAGTTTAGATACAGAAACCCTATAATTACACCAAATGATGTGGTTATTGCAATTTCTCAATCTGGAGAAACTGCAGATACCTTAGCAGCTATTAAATTAGCAAAATCTAAAGGAGCTTTTGTATTTGGTATTTGTAATGTAGTAGGTTCTTCTATTGCAAGAGAAACACACGCAGGAGCTTATACGCATGCTGGTCCAGAAATTGGAGTAGCTTCAACAAAAGCATTTACAACTCAAATTACGGTACTTACATTAATTTCTTTAAAGTTAGCAAAGGCAAAAGGAACAATGTCAGACTCTGCTTTTAGAATGTATTTGCAGAAAATGGAATTAATTCCGGCTAAAATAGAGGCTCTTTTAAAGATTGATGAAAAGGTAAAAGAAATAGCTGATGTTTATAAAGATGCAAAAAACTGTTTGTATTTAGGTAGAGGTTTTAACTTTCCGGTAGCATTAGAAGGCGCTTTAAAATTAAAAGAAATTTCTTATATACATGCAGAAGGATATCCTGCAGCAGAAATGAAACATGGTCCAATTGCTTTAATTGATGAGAACATGCCAATTTTTGTTATTGCAACCAATAAAGGTCATTACGAAAAAGTAGTGAGTAATATTCAAGAAATTAAATCGAGGTCTGGTAAAATTATTGCAATTGTAACAGAAGGAGATACACAGGTTAGAGATATAGCAGATCATGTTATAGAAATTCCTGAAACAGAAGAAGCATTAACACCGTTATTAACTACAATTCCTTTTCAATTATTATCTTATCACGTTGCAGTGATGTTAGGTAAGAATGTAGATCAACCAAGAAATTTAGCAAAATCGGTTACGGTAGAGTAATTTCTCTTATATTTTATAAAATTAAACCCAGCTTATAGCTGGGTTTTTTCATTTTATAAGATCAATATATTACACTTAAATTTTGTGATTAGTTAAATATCAACATTGTATATTGATATGTAAAAAAAAAATATACTTACCTTAGTCCTTAAAATATTTAATGTAGTATATAAAATAGAAAAGATTTTCATTTTATTATGTCTATATAATTATCCCTATAACTATGAATTATAGTCAAATAGCCCATTTGTTTATGCAGGGCACTTTAGTTGCTTTGGTAATTCTTTTTTTATTTCACCTTAGAAAGCAGTTGGGTATTGGAGTCATGTTTGCATGCCTGGGATTATTTCAATTTGTACAATTATTTTTATATAATACGGTTTCTGTTTCAATTACAGATAATTTCTTTGTTTCTCCAGGCTCTGTTGTTTATTTTACGGCATCTCTCTTTGTAATACTTATGGTATATATAAAAGAAGATGCTAGTGAAACAAAAAAACTAATTTATGCGCTGTTTATAGTAAATATAGTAATGACAATTCTTGTACAAGCATTAAACTTAAATTTTAACAATACATCAATACAAGGAACTTTTAATGCATCTGTAAACCTTTTCGATATAAGTTTAAGAGAATTATTTATTGGTACAGTGGTATTGTTTTTAGATGCTTTTTTAATTATACTTTTATTCGAATATATATCTAAAAGAGTAGAATGTTTATTCTTACGCATTTGTATTACCATGTTAATTGTTGTAAGTTTTGATACATTATTCTTTGTAACCCTTAATTTTTGGGGAATAGATAATTTAAAGTCAATTATCATATCAGGACTTATATCTAAAGGAATTTTTACAGTCTTTTATAGTGCACTTCTTTATCTTTATTTAAGGTTTTTTGATTTAAACAAGCAGTTAACAGGTGTTTTTAAAATAAAAGACGTCTTTGAACCTCTAACTTACAAGCAGAAATTTGAATCTGCAGAAAAAGTAATTGAAGAAACTACAGAGATGTATCGTATACTAACTGATCACTCAAATGATTTAATCTTTTTACAAGAACCAGATGGTGCTTTTAAATATATTAGCCCCTCTATAAAAAATATATTAGGCTATGAACAATTAGATTTAGTAGGTAAAAAAGTTTTTAGTATTGTTCATAAAGAAGATCTTAAGTTTTTAAACGAAGTAGTATCAAACAAGTTGATTAGTAAAGGTGTTATTTCTGAAGCTGTTCCTGTTAGAGTTCATCATAAAGAAGGTCATTTTGTTTGGTTAGAGTTTTTGTCATCTGCTGTTTATGAAGGAGGTGAAATTAGTTACTTTGTTACCTCTGCTAGAGATATTACGCAGAGAGTGTTATCAAAGAAGAAACTTCAAGATTCTTTAGAAGAATTAGAAAAAAAGGAACACTCTTTAGAGGGAGCGAGTAAAGTTGCTAAAATAGGATATTGGGAATATGATATTAAAACAGATACTTTTACTTGGTCTGATTATATGTATACTATTTATGGAATGGATCCCGTAAATGGAATTCCTTCTAAAAAAGAACTGCTCTCTCTATACGATGACGAATCACAAGAAAAAATACTACAGGCTCTAAAAGATGTTGCTGTAAAAGGAGTTTCTTGTGATGTAGAGTTAAGGTTTGTCAACAAACAAAATGAAGTTGTTTGGGAGCGCACTGTAGCTCAATCTATTTACAATCAACAAAATGAAGTTGTAGGTAGAATAGGTATTATGCAGGATATTACAGCCTTTAAAAAAGCCCAATTTGAAGAAAAACTTTCAAAAGAAAAGATTCAATCTTCTCTAGAGCTTTTAGAGAAAAAGGATTATGCCTTGAATGAAGTTAGTAGAATGGCGAAAATTGGTTATTGGGAGTATAATAACGAGCAGGTTAATATTGTCTGGTCTGATTATCATTATGAAATTTTTGGATTTGATCCTAAAAAAGGAATTCCTCCACGAGAAAAAATTGTAGCACTTTTTGATGAAGAATCTCAAAGAAAGATTGTGCAAGTAAATTTAGAGTTGAATTCAAGTGGAACGCCTTATGATATTGAATTAAAGTTAACTAATAAAAAAAAGGAAGAAATTTGGGTACGCAATATAGTGCAACCTGTATTCGATAAACAAAATAAAGTTATTGGAAGAAGGGGGCTTTTACAGAATATTACAACTTCTAAAAAAGCCCAATTAGCCTTAGAGCTTTCTAATGAAAAGATTCAAATTTCTTTAGAGTTACTAGAAAAAAAGGACTACTCCTTAAATGAGTCTAGTAATTTGGCAAAAATAGGGTATTGGGATTATATTGCAGCAACAGATACATATACATGGTCCGATTATATTTATCATATTTATGGATTAGACCCTAATGAAGGAATTCCACCATATGAAGAAGTAGTAAAGGTTTGTGATAAAGAGTCGATAGATAAATTATTAGCAGCCACTGTAGAACTGAATACACATGGTACACCTTATAATCTTGTTTTAAAATTAATTAATAAAAATAAAGAAGAAGTTTGGGTAAGAAATGTTGCTAAGCCTATATATAATAAACAAAATGAAATTATTGGCAGAAGAGGTGTGTCGCAAAATATCTCTGAATGGAAAAAAGCACAAGCTGAATTAGAATTGTCTAAGGAAAAGATACAATCTTCGTTACATCTTTTAGAAAAGAGAGATCACTCTTTAACTGAGTCAAGCAGGATTGCTAAAATAGGACATTGGGAGTATGATATAGCAACTGATGCTTTTGTTTGGTCTGATTATGTGTATGAAATTTATGGTTTAGACCCAAGTGAAAGTATTCCGTCTCGTAAGGATATGGTTGCTTTCTACGATAAAGATTCTCAGTTAAAATTAGCAAAATCTACTGTAGACCTTAGTTTAAAAGGCACTCTTTATGATATTGAATTGAAATTAATTAATAAAAAAAATAAAGAGTTATGGGTAAGACAAGTGGTTCATCTTATTTATAACGATAAAAATGAAATTATTGGAAGAAGAGGTGTAGTACATAATATTACAGCCGCTAAAAATGCTCAAATAGAATTAGAAATTTCTAAAGATGAGATTCAGAGGTCTTTAGAGTTGTTGGAAAGTAGTGAGTTCTCTAAGAATGAAGCTAGTAAAATGGCTAAAATAGGGTATATAGAGTATGACATTGCAACTGAAACTTTTTCTTGGTCGGAATATACATATCATATTTTTGGAATTGATATAAAACAACCAGTACCCTCACGTAGAGAAATAGCAGAATTTTTTGACAAGGAATCTAATGAAAAAATGAGGGATGCTAGCTTAAAACTCGATACTGAGGGCATTTCTTTTGATATTGAGTTGAAGTTGACAAACCTAAGAAAGGAAGAAGTTTGGATTAGAATTGCAGTTGAACCGGTTTACAATCAACAAAATAAAATTATTAAAAGAAGAGGTGTTTTACAAGATATTACAGCTTCTAAAAATGTTCAACTAGAACTAGAAATTTCTAAAGAAAATGTTCAGAATTCCCTAGAACTGTCAAGAAAAAGTAAGTTTGCTATGGGGGAGGCTAGTAAAGTGGCTAAAATAGGGTATTGGGAGCATGACCTGTTAACAGATATTGTTGTGTGGTCTGAATACGTGTATCATATTTTTGGATTAAATCCAAAAAATGGAATTCCATCAAAGGTAGAGTTTTTAGAAAGTATGACTATAGAATCGCAAGAAAAGTTTGTACAAGCAACTACAGCACTTACTACTAAAGGTGTTTCTTACGATCTAGAGTTGAAATTTAATAATATAAAAGACGAAGTGGTTTGGTTAAGGAATGTAGCGCAACCTGTTTATAATGAAAAGAATGAAATTGTTGGTAAAAGAGGTGTTTTGCAGAATATTACAGGTTCTAAGGAAGCGCAACAGGAATTAGAACTATCTAAAGAAAAGATAGAAAATGCTCTAAAACTTTTAGAGAAAAAGGAATATTCCTTGAGAAAAGCAAGTGAAATAGCTAAAATAGGCTACCAAGAATATGATAATGCAACGGATACTTTTATGTGGTCTGATTATGTTTATGATATTTTAAGGTTTGATATAAAAAAAGGGATTCCATCACGTGAAGATGTTATTGCAATTTTTGATGATGAATCTGTCGAGAAATATACGAAAGCAACTCAAGAACTAATTAAAAATGGGACTCCTTTAGATTGTGAGTTGAGGCTTGTTACCAATGATAAAGAAGAAGTTTGGGTAAGAAATTTTGGTCAGCCTGTTTATAATAAACATAATGAAATAATAGGAAGAAGGGGAGTTTTACAAGATATTACTGCGTCTAAAAAAGCACAGTTTGAGTTAGAGGTTTCTAAGAAAAATATTCAAACCTCTTTAGAATTGTTAGAAAAAAGTGAGTATTCTAAGAACGAGGCTAGTAATTTGGCTAAAATAGGGTATTTGGAATATGATAATGCTACGGGGACTTTTGTTTGGTCTGAGTTTCTATTTCATATTTTTGGATTGGATTCAAAAGACCCAGTGCCTCCATTAAAAGAGATTATTAATTTTTTAGATAAAGAGTCGCAAAAAAAGATGAAACAAGTGACTTTAGATCTTGAGCAGCATGGTATTCCTTATGATATTGAACTTAGGTTAATTAATAAAAAGAAAGAAGAGGTTTGGGGTAGAATGATAGTTCAGCCTTTATTTAATGAGCAAAAAGAGGTTATTGGTAGAAGAGGTGTTTTTCAAGATATTACCGAGAGAAAACAAATAGAACACGAAAATTTAATAATAACCGAAAGGTATAGAAATCTCTTTGATAACGCTACGATTTCCGTTTGGAATGGAGATTTATCTGGAGTGATAAAACAATTAGAAGAACTTAAAAAGCTTAAAATTCTTGATTTTAGAGTTTATTTAGAGCTGCATCCAGAGGTTTTTGTTTCGATACTTAAAAAAGTAGTCATAAACAAAGTGAATAAAGCTACTGTAAAACTTTTTAAAGCAAAAAGTGAAAAAGAGTTTTTAGATGGAAAAATGGAAAACACATTTGGTACAGGTGCGCATAAAGTGTTTGCCGAATTTATAATTTCAATATGGAATAAGGAGAAAACATTTACATCCGAAGTAAATTATAAAACTTTTAAAGGGGATGAGTTTGCGGCCCTAATTTCAATTCCAATTCCTCTAAATTTGGAACAGCAAAAAACGGTTCCTGTTAGTATACAGAGTATACAAAATATAAAAGATGCTGAATCTGAAAAAAGAGAATCTTTAAATAGGTTAAAAGAAGCACAAGAGTTAGCACAAGTTGGTAGTTGGTCGTTTGACTTTTCAACAAAAAAATCAGAATGGTCTGATGAAACGTTTCGTATTTGGGGTTTTGATTTAAATAAACCAACACCAGAGCAAGTAGATATCTTAAATAGAATTCATAAAGATGATCTTGATTATTTTGAAAATGCAGCATCTTTAGTTTACACTAAAGGAATACCTTATGATATTGAGTTTAGAATTTGTTTACCAAATAATGTAGAAAAAACTATAAGGTCTATATGTAAGCCTATATTCGGAGAAAATAAGGAGGTAGTTAGTTTAAAAGGAACCAATCAAGATATTACAGCTCAAAAAGAGGCAAGAAGTGAAATCGAGAAAGCAGAAGAGATGTACCGTATATTAACGGATAATTCTAATGATTTAATCTGTTTGCATGAAGTTGATAGTAGCTTTAAATATATTAGTCCTTCTATACATAACTTATTAGGTTATGAGCAATCAGAGCTTTTAGGGAGAAAAGTGTTTGGCATTGTTCATAAAGAAGATATTGAGCCTTTATTAAAAGTAATGTCTGAAAGAACATCTAGTAATATGTATACTGATGCATTTAGTTGTAGAGTGTTGCATAAAGAAGGTCATTACGTTTGGTTAGAGTTTTTATCCTCTCCAGTTTATAAAGATAATATGATTAATTCCTATATTTCATCAGCAAGAGATATTACGCAATGGGTACTGGCGAAGCAAGAGATAGAAGTATACCAATCATCACTTCAGAAATTAACAACAGAAATGACGTTAATAGAAGAAAAACAGAAAAAAGAAATTGCAACAAACATACATGATCATCTAAGTCAGTCTTTAGTAATCTCAAAAATGAAAATTAATGAGTTGAAAAAAAGACCTCAATTAAAATTGATTGACGAGGATTTAAAATTTATTGAAACTCATATTTCTGAAGCTTTAGAAAATAGTCGAAAAATTACGTATGAACTTTCTCCTCCGGTATTATATCAATTAGGTATTATTGAAGCGCTAAGTTGGTTGTTTGATAATGTAGAGACTACGCATAAGATTGCTTGTGTAGTTAATACTAATGTAGATAATATTAATCTAGATGAAGTAAAATCTATTTTACTGTATAGAAGCATACAAGAAGTGTTAACCAATGCTATAAAATATGCAGATGCATCTTTGATAACTTTAGACCTTGATAAGAATGAGTTAGGGTTAGATATTTTTATTACAGATAATGGTGTTGGTTTTAATACAGCAATATTGAGTAGTCTTCACAATCATTCAGGTTCAGGTTTTGGTTTGTTTACGGTTCAGGAACGAATTAAAAATATTCAAGGGAAATTTACAATAAAATCAAAAATAAATATGGGTACAACTGTTAAAATTTTTATACCTTTATCTAAATGAGTTATTTAAAAGATATTAAAATTGTATTAGTAGATGATCATAAGCTATTAAGAGATGGTTTAAGAAACATTATAGAGCAGAGGTCTAATATGCACATAATTGGTGAAGCTTCCGATGGTAGAGAGGCTATAAAAATATGTCCAAAACTTTTGCCAAACGTTGTTGTTATGGATGTTGCTATGCCTGGTTTAAATGGTATAGAGGCAACAAGGCAGATTCATAAAAACAATCCAGAAATAAAGATAATTGGTCTTTCTATGCATTCTAGCAAGCAGTTTATACAGAGTATGTTTAAAGCTGGTGCCTTTGCTTACTTGTTAAAAGATGGAGATTCAGATGAATTGATTACAGCAATATGCACTGTAATGCAAAATAAAAAATATCTTTCAAATGATATTAATCAAGAGTTTCTTTTGGTATTAAAAGAGCCTAAAGGAATAGAAAAGACACAATTAAGCTCTAGGGAGAAAGAAGTATTACAGTTAATTGCAGAAGGGCGTTCTTCTAAAGAAATAGGAGAAATCTTATTTTTAAGTCCTAAAACGGTTGATGTACATCGAAATAACATTATGAAAAAATTAGATTTATTCACTATTCCTGAATTAACAAAATATGCCATTCAAGAAGGATTAACTTCATTGGGAATTTAATAGATCTATACTTTTTCATATAGCTGTTAAATTAAAATGATAAGCACTTTGCTTATGAAAATATCTGTAAAAACTATTTACCTTGCCTTTTAATTAAGATACCCAACCTTATATTGAAAGCAGCATTTCATAATTTACTGATAGTGGAAGACAACCCTTTTATAGGTAGAAATATTTTTGATGCCGCTAAGCAAATTGATAGTATAAGAGATATTTGCTTGACAAAATCTTTACATGAAGCAATTTCTATTTTTAACAAAACTAATTTTGATGTAATAATACTCGATTTGAAGTTGCCTGATGGTAATGGGATAGAGTTGTTAAGAATGCTTCAGAAAGATAAAAAGGATACTAAAGTCTTTGTTTTTTCTATAAGTACAGAGCTAAGAAAAACGTGTTTTAAATACGGAGCGTTTGCCTTTTTTGATAAAGCCAAAGATTTTGATGAATTAGTTGAGGCAATAAAGATAGCATAACTATTAAGCTGCTAATCTTTAAGAAATTTAATTCCAAAAAAAAGATATTATTGATTTTACAAAGTTTTTATAATAACAAAAAGCTAAACTTTAAGGGGGTTGTTTAGCTTTTTTATTAATATAATTGGGGGACTAATATATTAATGAATTATTAAAATAGTGGGGGAAGATATTTTAATAAAATATTTTTTTAGTAAGATTTAATTTGTTTGATTATCAACCATGTACTTGTTTTTATACTACAAATATATATAACATTGTAAGGTTGTTCAATAGGTGAATTTCTTATTTTTTATAATTAGGTATAAAAAAGCAGGTTTTGGTGATATACAAATCATAAGAGATTGCTTATAAATCTTATAGGTTGCTGCTACTGTGTCGATTTTGAGTAAAAAAAGAAAACCCAACTTTAAAGTTGGGTTTTCTTTTTATTTATGTTCTAACTTCAAATGTTATTGGTATGCTGTAGCTAACACCTACAGGGTTACCTCTTTGTTTACCTGGAGTCATTGTAGGTAAAGCATTAATAATTTCTACTACTTCTTTTTCTAATCGAGGGTGTGGTCCTCTCGCTTTAACATTTGCTATTTTCCCTTTTTTATTAATTGTAAAAATTACAAACAATTTCTTTTTACCTGGGTCTAAGCCTAATTCAGATGCTAAATTAATATCAAATCTTTTACCAAAAAATTCTGTAACTTTTTTTGTAAAACAGTCTTTTAGTGCTTTATTGTTTCCTTTACAACCAGGGTAAACTGGCACGTTTTCTATTAATACAAAAGGAATGTCTTCTACCACTTCTTCTACCTCTTCAATTTCAACAATATCATCGGTATTTACAACTACACCTACTGTTTCGTCTGTTTCTGTAGATTCAATTACTGTTTCTTCAATTTCCTTTTCATCTTCTACTACTGTAATTTGCTCTACAATAGGTGGAGGTGTGTTTTTTGGTGGAGGTATTACTTCTTGCATTTCAATGATAGGAATATCTTCTTTCATATCATCAATCATGTTTGCTTGTCCTAAGCTTTTTAGGTCATTCCTTTCATAAGTTTTGTGCTCAATTAAAGTATAAGTAATAAATAAGGCTAATACTAACCCTATTTGTAAGAAAATTTTACTGTAATTTTCTAACTGTTGTTTTGGGTTTTTTTTAATGTCCATTTTGAAATCCTTTAAAAATGTATAATTTTAACTTCGTTATTTAAAAATAGCTTTCTAGATTATCAAATTCTTTTAAATTCGATTTTCTATTGTAAAATTAATAATTTAAAGGGCTTTAAAATATGATTTCCATCATACTTTGTCATGTACTTTGGTGGGTGTATTATTGTTCCAAATTGTAAGAATATCTGTAGCAACACTTGCGCCACTTCCTGCAGCAATTGCAAATTGACTTCTGCAACCAGAGATGGTGCCACAACAGTATAAACCGTCTTTTATAAGGTGATTTTTATTTTTAAGTTGAATTCTATCTTTTACTGGATTAGCTCTTTGATGAGGTTCTATAAAAGAGTCTAGCCCTTCTATTGTAAAAGGTTTAGAGTAATTTAAAGCAAGAATTGCAACCTTAGTAAAATGGATAGTATAATTGGTTGTTATTTGATATCCATTTTCTGCAGTTAAAATAGAGATAACTTTTTCACTTTCTATTTGTTGTACATGAGGGTATAAGGTAGAAAGCTGTTTTTTACCTTCAAGTAATATGTCTTTCCCTAAAGTTTTAGCAGGTATGCCTAATACATTATTAAATAAGGCATCTTGCAGGTGAGAAGCTCTCTGATGGCTGATAATTCCAATAGTTTTACCAGCTGCAAAAGCTTTGTCTTTTGCAGAACCTAATACCAATGCACACTGCAGTGCAGAAGCTCCACCACCAATAATTAAAACATCAAAATTCATTTATACAAATAGAACTTTAATATTTGCTGCAAATAATTTTACAGAAATAGCTAATAAAATTACACCAAATATTTTTCTAATTATTTGAATTCCAATAGGGCCAATCATGCGCTCTATTCTAGAAGAGGTTTTTAAGACAATGTAAATTAAAATAATATTTGCTAATACTGCAATTATAATATTTTCTAAAAAAAACTCAGATCTTAAAGAAAGTAAGGTTGTTAAACTTCCTGGACCAGCAATTAAAGGAAAAGCTAATGGAAATACAGAAGCTGTAATTGCATTTACATCATCTTCATTGTCTTTGTAAAGCGTAATTCCTAAAATCATTTCTAAAGCAATAAAAAAAAGTATAAAAGCACCTGCAACGGCAAATGAATGTACGTCAATACCAATGAGTTTTAGTAAACTTTGTCCTAAAAACAAAAAAACAATCATAATTACACCTGCAATAATAGCTGCTTTTTCTGATTGGATATGGCCTGCTTTCTTTCTTAAATCTATAATAATAGGGATGTTACCAATAACATCTATAACTGCAAACAAAACCATAAAGGCTGTAAAAGCTTCTTTAAAATTAAAATTCATAATTTTTTATATTTTTTTGTAAAATTAGATAACTTAGTTTAGGAAAACGCAAAGTTATAGAAAAAAATAACACTATTTTTGCGATATGTTTCAACTTGGAAAAACTATAGTTTCAGAAGATATTATCGAAAAAGATTTTGTTTGCAATTTATCTGCTTGTAAAGGCGCCTGCTGTGTAGATGGTGACGCCGGAGCTCCTTTAGATGAGGAAGAAACCAAAATTTTAGAAAGAATATATCCTAAAGTAAAACCTTTTTTAAGAAAAGAAGGAATTGCTGTTATTGAAGAACAAGGTACTTGGGTTACCAGTGAGTGGGGAGAATTAGAAACTCCTTTAATTAATGGTGCAGATTGTGCTTATGTTATTTTTGATGAAAAAAAGACAGCACTTTGTGCAATAGAAGAAGCGTATAACCAAGGAGAAATAGATTGGAAAAAACCAGTTTCTTGTCATTTATATCCTATCAGAATAAAAGAATACAGTGAGTTTTCTGCTGTAAATTATGATAAATGGGAAATTTGTGATGATGCCTGTTCTTTAGGAAAAGAATTACAAGTACCTATTTACAAGTTTGTGAAACAAGCCTTGATAAGGAAATTTGGACAGGATTGGTATGATGAATTAGAGGTTATAGCCGCAAAACATTTAGAAAAATAAGTAAATTTTTATATCACGTATAAATAGAAGTAAAAAGCATCAAAGAAATTTGATGCTTTTTTTATGGCACGTTAATTGTTTTAACAAAGTTTTAACATTTAAAAACTTTTGAATTATGAGAAACACCAAAAAATTACCAAGAAAACAATTAGAGAAATTCTCTAATATTTTTACACAGTTAGGGTTGGTATTAGTGCTCTTTATTATCTTTATAACGTTAGAGCACCAAACCGAAGAGAAAATAGTTGCAGATTTTGAAACTACTAAAAGAGAAGTCGTTTATGTAGCACCAGATACAGATGTCATTTTTACAAAAGAGCCTAAGGTTATTCCTAAAATAGAGATTATAAAAGCAGCACCAATTATTTTAGATGAGGTTGTAAAAGGTGATAATAATATCATTGAAAATTTTATTGATAATGTTACAGCAGAAGATCCAGTTTTAATAGATATAGAAAATGTTGTAGAGGTTAATGTTGAAGAGAAATTTGTAGAAGATGTAGATTTTATCAACATACAAAATGCACCCATTTTTAAAGGATGTGATAATTTATCGAAAGAAGAAAATAAGGTTTGTTTTGAGAAAAAAATGAAACAGTTTGTACAGCGTAATTTTGATGTGGAATTGGCAAATGAAATAGGTTTAGGCACTGGTAAACATAAAATATATACTCAGTTTGTTATAGATGATAAAGGAGAAATAGTTGATGTTAAAATAAGGACTGCATATAAAACATTAGAAAAAGAGGCTTTAAGAGTTATTAAGAAGTTACCAAAATTTAAACCAGGTATACAAAATAGTAAAACTGTTAAAGTAAGGTATAACTTGCCCATTGCTTTTAGTTTAGAATAAAATGAAACCCAACCTTTTGGTTGGGTTTTATGTTGAAAATATTTTATTATTTGTTATTTTAGCAAGATGAAAATCAGTCAATATTTAGACGCTACTTACTTAAAAACAGCAAGTCAAGCGAATCTTACGGAAGAAGAAAATAAACAAAACGTTATTCATTTAATTCAAGAAGCTATTTTGTACGATTATAAATTAATTATGATTCGTGCTAAATACATTCCTTTAGCTAAGGAAATGCTTCAAGAGGCAAATAAAAGTATTCTTACTGGAACTGTAATTGGTTTTCATGAAGGAACTTATACTACTCAAGAAAAATTAGAAGAAGCACAAGAAGCTATTAATTTAGGGGCAGATGAGTTAGATTTTGTTGTGAATTACGAAGCCTTTAAAAGAGGTGAATTACAATTGGTTACCAATGAAATTACAAAAGGGATTGCACTTGCTTTGGAACATAACAAAGTAATAAAATGGATAATTGAAGTTGCTGCCTTAACAAACAAAGAAATAATTGTAATTTCGCGCTTAATTAAAAATATTGTTTTTACTGATTTTGGTGAAGAAAATGCAGAGAATGTTTTTGTGAAATCATCAACAGGTTTTTTTAAAACAGAAAACAATTTGCCTAACGGAGCAACGTTAGAAACAATGAAGTTAATTGCAGAAAATGCAAAACCATTAAAAATAAAAGCAGCAGGCGGCGTAAGAGATTATGAAATGGCTGTAAAAATGGTTAATTTAGGAGTAGATAGAATTGGTACATCATCTTCTAAAGAGATTGTAAATAAAGAACAAAACAGTAATTCAGGATACTAATTTTGATAGAATATTTTGCACATGAAACGGCTGTAATAGATAACGATTGCAGTATCGGAAAAGATACCAGAATTTGGCATTTTAGTCATATTATGTCTCATTGTGTTATTGGTGAACAATGTAATATTGGTCAGAATGTAGTGGTTTCTCCAGAAGTAGTTTTGGGTAAAAATGTAAAAGTGCAAAATAACGTATCTATTTACACAGGAGTAATTTGCGAAGACGATGTCTTTTTAGGACCTTCTATGGTTTTTACAAACGTAATCAATCCACGGAGTGCTATCAAAAGAAAAAATGAATACCAACAAACCTTAGTAAAAAAAGGAGCAAGTATTGGGGCAAATGCTACTATTATTTGTGGAAATACTATTGGTGAATACGCCCTTATTGGAGCGGGAGCAGTAGTAACCAAAGAAGTTTTACCTTTTGCACTTATAGTTGGTAATCCATCCAAACAAATTGGTTGGGTTAGTGAATACGGACATCGATTAGAGTTTAATAAAAACGGAATTGCAGTCTGTAAAGAAAGTAAAGAACAATATCAATTAAAAAATAATACCATTATAAAGTTATAGGATGATAAAAAAATACATATTTCTAGTTTTATTATTTCCCTCAATATATTTTGCTCAAGAAGAAAAGTACCCCGTTTTTGATGCTTGTAAAGATGTAGAAGTTCAATCTTTAAAAGATTGTTTCTATGCCCAAACAAGAGAACTGTTTTTTGCAGAGTTTGAAACACCGGCAATTGCAAAAGAAGAAGGTTTTGTTGGTTCTGCCAATACTATTTTTGCTGTTACAGCAGAAGGGGAGTTTAAATTAATTTATGTAGACACGCCTTTCGATGAAATTAGAGACGAAGTAAAGAGAGCTTTTAAGGTGTTTTCGAAAATTAAACCTGCTTGGTATAATGACCATGCAATAGAAATGAAATTCGAGCTTCCTATTAAATTTCCTTTAACGAATGATAGTGATGTTGTTGTAGACAATACTACATTAGAAATTAAAAAAGAAAGCTTAATAGATGTTGTAGCAAAAAAGAGAATTGCAGACTCTACTTTTTTAGAACATAGTAGTAAACTAAACATACCTTTTACACATAGAAGCTATGTAGATTATGAATTTGCGTTGCACAAAGCAAAAGGAACGCACACCGCGTCTAAACCTTATACTTATGATGATATAAAGCCATATTACGATTTAACTAAAGAAAAAAAGAAATTTTTAAAACCAAATAAAGAAACTTGGTTAGGTAAAAAGGTCTGGAATGAGCATTTGGTACAAGTAAAAAAAGACGATTATTGGCTTACGGTAGATTTGCTGTTTGATGTTCAAATGGGAAAAGACAATTCTGATGTAGATTACACCTTTAATAATTCTAGAATTGTAAATGTAAATGGAGAAATTGGAAACAACTTTTCATTTTCTACTACTTATGCAGAAAGTCAAGGTAGGTTTGCAGAATATGTAAATAGCTTTGTAACAAATAATGCAGCCAATGTAAGACCCCAAAATTCCGAAGGTTTAGTTCCTGGAAGGGGGAAGACAAAAGGGTTTAAAGAGGATTCACACGATTACCCTGTTGCAGAAGGCTATTTGGCATATACACCAAATAAATACATGCAGTTTCAGTTTGGAAACGGTAAAAACTTTATAGGAGATGGATATAGATCTTTTATTTTGTCTGATGTTTCTTCTCCAACTACTTATTTAAAAATGAAATTAGATATTTGGAAAATACAATACACCAATATTTGGATGTGGAATACAGAACCATCTTTAAGTTCAGTATCAGATCCTAATGAACATGCAAGAAAGTATGTCGCAGCTCATTATTTAAGTGTGAATGTTACAGATAAATTAAATTTAGGCTTTTTTGAAACTGCAATTTCTGCCGGAGAGAATGGAATGGATGCTGGTTTCTTAAACCCACTTATATTTTATAGGTCTTTAGAATTTAATAGAGGTGAAGATTCTGGAAACGCAATTATTGGTTTAACAGGAAAATATAAGCTAAATAATAATGTCTCTTTATATTCTCAATTAGTAATTGATGAGTTTTCTGTAGGGAACTTTAGTGACATGAGCGATTGGAAACATAAATTCGCATATCAATTAGGTGTAAAATACTTTGATGCTTTTAAAGTAGAAAACTTATTTTTACAGTTAGAGTACAATCGTGCTCGTCCTTATACCTTTGCACATAAATCACCAATATTAAATTACGGTAATTACAGTCAGCCTCTTGGGCATTTGTGGGGTGCTAACTTTTGGGAAGCAATTGCTATTGCTAGATATAAAAAAGATAGATGGAGTGGTAGTGCAAAAATTATTGTAGGTAAAAAGGGATTCGATTTAGAAGATCAGGCAATAAGTTATGGTGGTGATATTTATCAATCTTATAACGATAGATTGTCAGATACGGGTATAGAGCTTGCACAAGGTAATGCTGCAAATGTCTTTATTGCAGACGTACAAGCCAATTATTTAATAAATCCTTCTACGAATACGAATCTATTTGCGGGTTTATCTTACAGAAACTTCTCTTCAGATTCAGATTTAACAAGTTATCCATCTGGTTCTAATGTTTGGTTTTCAGTAGGGGTAAGAGCCGATTTGTTTAATTGGTATTTCGATTTTTAAATTTTAATATTTTTTTAAGAAAAACATAAGAGTATTATACATACATTTGCAGTGTGATTTTTAATTAAGTCACACTTTTTCTTTTTCATAGCAATTTTCCCACTCAATTTATTGAGTGGGTTTTTTATTTATAGTTAAAACCCAACTAAAAGGATGGTAAAGTCATAATTATCAAATATCTTTGCAAACTATTTTTATAGAATGGAATCAACAGTAATTACAGACAATAAAATATCTATGCAAGCTATAATTTCAGACTTTAAACAACTTACAAAAGTTGGTTTGTCATTAAGTGTTGTATTTTCTTCCGTTGCCGGTTATTTATTGGCTATAGATGTTGTAAATTATTTTACGCTTTTAATGTTAGCCATTGGAGGTTTTTTTATGGTTGGTGCATCAAATGCATTTAATCAAATCATAGAAAAAGATACAGACCTTATTATGAAACGT
The DNA here is from genome assembly GCF_019278525.1 of Polaribacter sp. HaHaR_3_91. Lineage (NCBI taxonomy): Bacteria > Pseudomonadati > Bacteroidota > Flavobacteriia > Flavobacteriales > Flavobacteriaceae > Polaribacter > Polaribacter sp. HaHaR_3_91. The sequence goes on along the minus strand of NZ_CP058986.1, from coordinate 4,130,711 downwards.
ACGCAAAATAGACCTTTACCAACCGGTAGAATGTCTGTTAATGTTGCGCTTACAATTGCAATACTATTTACAGTATCTGGGTTGTCAATATTATATAGTATCAACGCTAAAACAGCTTTGTTTGGTGCTATTTCCATATTTTTATATACAAGTGTTTATACACCTTTAAAACCAGTAACACCTTTATCTGTTTTTGTTGGTGCCATTCCGGGAGCCATTCCTTTTATGTTAGGTTGGGTAGCTGCTACCAATCAATTTGGTATGGAAGCAGGTTTTTTGTTTATGATTCAGTTTTTCTGGCAGTTTCCACATTTTTGGGCTATTGGTTGGTTACAACATGAAGAGTATAAAAAAGCAGGTTTTAATATGTTGCCAATGGGGCAAAAAAATAAAGGAGCCGTAAAACAGATTATTTTTTACACAGTAATAATGATATTGGTATCGATTTCTCCAGTTTTAAAATTATCTGGAGCATTTTACATTCACCCAATAACAGCTGTAATTGTTGCTCTTTTAGGAGTATATATGTTATATTTTGGTGTTAAGTTGCATAAAAGTGAAGATAACGTTGATGCTAGAAAATTAATGTTGTCTAGTGTTTTATATATTACAGTAGTGCAAATTGTATACGTAGTTGATAAATTTTTACATTAATAATGGTAAGAGAACAGAGAATAGAAGAAGAATTAGTGATTGCTAAGAAAAAGACTGCAAAACCTATGTTATGGATTTCCATGATTAGTATGGTGATGTTTTTTGCAGGACTAACAAGTGCTTATGTAATAAGTATGGAAAGAGATGATTGGGTTACTTTTAACTTACCGCAATCATTTTATATCAGTACATTTTTAATTATTGCAAGTAGTATTACGCTTTTTTTCTCACAAAAATTCTTAAAAAATGATAAAAGACAGCTCTCTTTAGTGATGATTGTTGTTACTTTATTGTTAGGGATAGGGTTTATTTGGCAACAATATGTAGGCTTTAATCAGTTAAAAAGTGTAGGGTTATTTTTTACAGGACCAGAGAGTACTGTATCAACATCTTTTATAATAGGAATTACATTTATGCATATTTTACACCTGTTGGCAGGTGTTCTAGTGCTTTTGGTTGTTATTTATAATCATTTTAAATACAAATACAAATCAGACAATATGCTTGGGTTTGAACTAGGTGCAATCTTTTGGCATTTTGTAGATATACTATGGATTTATCTATTTTTCTTTTTCTATTTTATTAGGTGATGAAAAATAGTTATTTTTGGCAAACTAACTAAGAATTAATTAACAGAGATTATTATATGGAAGCAAATATTGCTATACCTACAGATGGTAAAGATACTTGGAATGGTGGTACACAAAAACCACTAGGAGCAAGTTATGGTAAAATGATGATGTGGTTTTTTATCGTTTCTGATGCTTTAACCTTTTCAGGGTTTTTAGCCGCTTACGGTTTAACACGATTTAAATTTATGGATTCTTGGCCTATCGCCGATGAAGTGTTTACACATTTTCCTGGTTTACATGGTGTACATGCACCAATGTATTATGTTGCATTAATGACCTTTATTCTTATTATATCTTCTGTAACAATGGTTTTAGCCGTTGATGCAGGTCATCAAATGAAACAAAAAAGAGTAGCTTGGTACATGTTTGCCACTATTATTTTTGGAGTAATTTTTATCGGTTCTCAAGCTTGGGAATGGAAAAACTTTATTAATGGTACTTATGGTGCTGTAAAAACTACAGATGGTAGACTTTTACAATTTGCAACACAAGATGGTGTTGATGCCGATGGAGAACCAATATTTCATCAAATAGCATTGTCTGATTTTGTTGTAGGAGAAAGAACAGACGGAAGAGTCTTACACGAAAGAGAAAACGGATTGTGGTTTGAGAAAGAAGAAGCGATTGCTACGTATTCTGTTGCTCAAATTCAGGAATCATACAAATCAAATCCAGACGTATTAATTCGTTCAGAATTGATTGACCCAGCAACAAAACAAAAGATCATCCTTTCTAGAGAAGAAGGAATGGCGCAGTTAGCCAAAACAAAAATGGTTGTTGAAGGAGCTAACCTAAAAGTTAATGAATATGGAAACACAAGTTTTGCAGATTTCTTTTTCTTTATCACAGGTTTTCACGGATTTCACGTACTTTCTGGAATTATCATTAATATCATTATTTTCTTTAACGTAGTACTAGGTACTTATGAGCGTAGAGGACATTATGAAATGGTAGAGAAAGTAGGGTTGTATTGGCACTTTGTAGATTTAGTTTGGGTATTTGTATTCACATTCTTCTACTTAGTATAAAAAAAAATAAAGACCTCTAGGCATTGCCTAAAAGTTCTAATTAAATTGTCTTTCCTGTGAAAGTAGGAATCTAAAATAAGATTAAAAATGGCACACGCACACGAATCAAACACAAAAAGAATCTGGATAGTTTTAGTACTATTAACACTTATAACTACTGTAGAGGTTGTATTAGGTATTATAAAACCAGCATCTTTACACCTTACTAGTATTTTAGGTACAAGTCCTTTAAACTGGATATTTATCATTTTAACATTAGTAAAGGCTTATTACATTGCATGGGCATTTATGCACTTAGAAGCAGAAAATAAATGGTTAAGACGTTCTGTAGTTTGGACCTCTGTTTTCTTAATTTGTTATTTATTAACACTTTTTTTAATAGAAGGTAATTATTTACATAGCGTTTTAGCACCACTTGTAAAATGGTAATTTAAAAATTTAAAAAGGTGGTTTTAACCACCTTTTTTTATATACAAAATATAGGTTCTTATAATCTAAGACTAACAATAAAATATCTAGAATTTCTTTATTACCAATTAAGACTTAGAAAGAACTTACCTGGGGTGATAAAAAAAAACTTTACGCTTTTTGCGGTTAATTTATAATTTTTAACAATGATGAAACTTACTAAAAAAAGAGTTGTTTTATTTTTACTTTTTATTTTCCCATTAATTTGTTTTTTAATTTTATCAACCGGAACAAATAATTTTAGCAAACTACCTGTTGTTACAAGCAATGTTGTAGATATTTCTACGTTAGATTCATCAAACACATTTAAAGGCAAGATTTCTGTTGTTTGTTTTTTAGGAAACGATATGGATTCTAATAAGGGGGGATTCTTTAATTTGAATGAGAAAATTTATAAGAAATTTATAGAATATAATCAATTTCAAATCATTGCTGTTTATCCAGAAGGAAAAGAGAATGAGGTAGCTGTTCTAAAAAAAGAAATAGGTGCTTTTACGGATATGGTAAAATGGAAATTTACAGCAGGCTCTAAAGAACAAATTAAAGCATTACACGCTGGGTTTAATTCAAATGATACATTATCTAACTTGTATACATCTAATGTTTTTTTGATTGATAAAAATGGAGATCTAAGAGGTAGAGTGAAAGATGCAGATAGTGTTGATGGAAAATTATTTGGCTATAATATGAATTCAGTTTCTGTGTTAAACGCAAAATTAAAAGATGATGTATTGGTACTTTATTACGAGTATTATGCCGCTTTTAAAGAAAATAATAAGAACAAAGCAGATAGAAAAGAAGTAGGGTTATGAACAAAAAGTATTCTTATATAGGTGTTTCATTTATTATTCTTTTATTCGGAATTTATGTTGTTAGAAACTTAGATAGCAGAATAAACGACAATGATCTTGTCCAAGAAGATAGATTGAATAAGGTTGATAAAAAAGGAACAAGCAAAAATGACTTATACACATTTAACAAAGTTCCAGATTTTGAATTTATAGATCAAAACGGAACAACTATTAGCAATAAAGATTATGAAGGCAAGGTGTATGTTGTAGAATTTTTCTTTTCTACTTGTCCAACCATTTGTCCTCTAATGAATAAGAAAATGGTAACAATTCAAGATAAATTTGCTTCCAATAATAATTTTGGAATAGCTTCTTTTTCTATAACACCAGACATTGATACTCCAGAAGTTTTAAAGGAATATGCTAAAGTGAATCAGATTACACATAAAAACTGGCACTTATTAACGGGTAAAGGGGAAGAGGTAGTGTATGATTTAGCTAATAAAGGTTTTAAACTGTTTGCAGGTAAAGGTGCTGAAGAACATGGTGGTTTTGAACATTCTGGCTTATTTGCTTTGGTAGATAAAGAAGGAAATATTAGATCTAGAAAAGACGAGTACGGTAATCCTATTATGTATTACAGAGCTTTGTCTGAACAAGGTTTTGCAGATCAGGTTAAAGAATTAAAAGAAGATATTAAAATTTTGTTGAATGAGTAATTTAGCACAAGAAAAAAAGTATAAGAAAATTATAACTGGTTTATCCATTGTAATTCCTATAGCTGTTGCAGCTTTGTTTGGTGTTAATCTAAAAGATTTAGGTTTTAATGTAGAACCGTTAACATTTTTACCTCCAATTTATGCCTCTATCAATGGCGTTACAGCTGTTCTTTTAATAGCGGCAGTTATTGCAGTTAAAAAAGGAAATATAAAATTACATGAGCAACTTAATACGGTTGCAATAGCATGTTCTCTTATTTTTCTTTTGCTTTATATTGGATATCATATGAGTTCAAATTCTACATCTTTTGGAGGAGAAGGGATTATAAAATACGTTTATTATTTTATTTTATTCACGCATATTATTTTATCAATAATTGTAATTCCTTTTGTACTCACAACTTATATGAGAGCAAAATTGGGTAATTTTCCACAACATAAAAAAATAGCCAAATTTACTTTTCCTTTATGGTTGTATGTTGCTGTTACTGGTGTAATTGTCTATTTAATGATATCTCCTTACTATGTATAAAAAAAGAGTTTTAGTATTTTTTTTGATGATGTTTTTTACATCGAAAATTTCATTTTCTCAATGTGCAATGTGTAAAGCTGTTGTAGAAAATGGAGATAGTTCTATGGCAGAAGGTATTAATAATGGAATAACCTATTTAATGGTATTTCCCTATCTTTTAGTAGGTCTTTTGCTTTTTGTAATTTATAAATATAAAAGGATAAATGAGAAATAGGATTATAAGTGTTTTTTTTTTGTAACAAATTTTACTTTTAGTCGTCTTATTTTTAACTTCAAAAGAAAAGTTATTCTTTTGTAATTACAATCTATATTATATCAACTAAAAAATAATACGTTTTGAAAACTAAATTGATCCTATTTGTAGCTTTTTTAACCACTATTACTACCTTTTCACAGAAACAATGGACACTTAAAGAATGTGTAGATCAAGCTTTAGAGAAAAATATTTCTATCCAACAAAATAAATTAAGCTTAGAGCTAGCTAAAAAAGATGTTGCTATTGCTAAGGGAAATTTTTTACCAAACTTAAACCTTTCTACTGGAGGAAGATTTAATGCAGGTTTATCTTCAGATGAAAACGGAGTATTAAAAAACACAAATAATTTTTCATCTAGTTTAAGTTTATCTGGTGGTGGAATTATTTTTAATGGTTTTAGAAATACGAACACTTATAAACAAGCTCAGTTAGGTGTAAAGTCTAGTTTGTTAGATTTAAAGAAGATAGAAAATGATATTTCTTTATTTGTTGTAAATGGTTATTTAAATATATTATTTGCTAAAGAAAATTTAAGTTCTGGTAAAGTGCAGTATGAGATTAGTAAAAAACAAATTGAAGCTGCGGAGAGTAGATTTAATTCTGGAGTTATTGCTAAAGGAGATCTTTTAAACGCGCAATCTACAGCTGCTACAGACTTACAAAATGTTATTGCACAAGAAAATGCGTTAGACTTAGCTTTGTTAAACTTAGCGCAACTATTACAAGTACCGGTTCAAAATTTCGATATTACTTCTATAGATGTTGGTACTCCTACATCAACTTTATTATTTAAAAATTCTGATGACGTATATGAAAAATCATTAGAGGAAATGCCAGAAATAGAAAGAGCTAAATTGGCAATAGAAAATGCAGATTTAAATATTGATATTTCTAAAGGAGCTTTTTTACCTACTTTATCATATTCTGTTAGTTCTGGTAATTCTTATTATCATCAGTTTAATAACTTGTTACCAAATCAAACGAACTCTTCTTTCTTTGCCCAGTTTGAAGATAGGTTACAACACGGATTAGGTGTTTCTCTTAGTATTCCTATTTTTAACAGATTTCAAACAAAAAATAGTGTCGCTAAATCGATGATTAATAAAGAGATTTCTGAAACTCAATTAGAAAGTGAAAAATTAAATTTAAAGCAAACGATAGAACAATCTTTTTTAGATGTTAAGTCTGCATTAAAAACCTACGAAGCTTCAAACATTTCTTTAGAAGCACAAAAAGAAGCTTTTAAAAATGCACAAGAACGTTATAATTACGGAACCATTACTTTGTTTGATTTTGATCAAGTAAGAACCCGTTTGGTAAATGCAGAAGCTACCATGATACGCTCTAAATACGATTATGTTTTTAAAACGAAAGTATTACAATTCTATTCTGGAGAATTGATTCTAGAATAAATAAAATAAAGATTCCTTATGAAGCCTCGCACATTTGCGAGGTTTTCTTTTTTCTATAACTTATATTTGCATAAAAATAGAACAATTGGCAATTATCCTTAACATAGAAACCGCAACCAAGAACTGCTCTGTAAGTCTTGCAAAAGACGGGCAAGTTATAGCAATAAAAGAATTGAATAATGGTAATTATTCTCATGCAGAAGTATTACACCCTTTTATTTTAGATGTATTAAATGAAGTAAATATTACTTCTACTGAAATAGATGCTGTAGCCGTTAGTAAAGGACCGGGGTCTTATACTGGTCTTAGAATTGGAGTTTCTGCCGCAAAAGGGCTTTGTTTTGCTTTTGATAAGCCTTTAATTTCTATTAAAACATTAGAATCTTTAGCATATGCTACTTCTTTAGAAAAAGGCATTATTATACCGATGTTAGATGCTAGAAGAATGGAGGTTTATGCTGCGGTTTTTAATGAAAAATATGAACAAATTAGAGATATTAAAGCAGAGATAATTGATGAAAATTCTTTTTCTGATTATTTAGAAACAAATACCGTTTACTTTTTAGGTGATGGAGCTCATAAATGTAAAGAAATAATTACCCATAAAAATGCAGTTTTTATTGATGATATGTTCCCTTCTGCGAAAGAAATGGCAAAATTATCTTATGATAAGTACAAAAAAAACGACATCGAAGATGTCGCTTATTTTGAACCATTTTACTTAAAAGATTTTGTGGTTATTCCTGAAAAGAAAAAGAAACCTACCTTTTAAAATATTATTCGTTTTTGTTGATGTTTACTCTGTGTGGATAAGGAATATCGATTCCGGCTTCATCTAAAGCTTCTTTTACCTGTTCCATAACTTCAAACTTAACTGTCCAGTAGTCTTCTTTTTTTACCCAACCTCTGGTAAAGAAATTGATAGAACTGTCTCCTAATTCAGATAAATTAACTGCAGCAGCAGGAGTTTTTAAAATTAATGGATGGTTGTTTAGAATGCCATAAAGAAGATCTTTTGTTTTCTTAATATCAGAATCATACCCTACACCAAATGTAAAATCTACACGACGAGTAGCTTCTGTACTATAGTTAACAATATTACCATTAGATAACGTTCCATTAGGAATTATAATTTCTTTATTATCTGTAGTGTTTAGTTTCGTTGTAAAGATTTCAATCTGCTTTACAGTTCCGCTTTCTCCTTGTGCTTCAATAAAATCACCTAGTTTAAAAGGTTTAAAAATCATAATTAAAACACCTCCAGCAAAATTAGCAAGAGATCCCTGTAGTGCTAAACCAACAGCTAAACCTGCTGCTGCTATAATTGCTGCAAAAGAGGTTGTTTCTACTCCTAGTTTAGAAATAACAACTATAATTAATAATATTTTTAGTACCCAACCAAGTAAATTACTTAAAAAAGTTTGAAGAGTAGTGTCAATACCACCCTTATTCATTGCCTTTTTAGCACCTTTAACAATTAGTTTTATAACTAATAAACCAATAATTAAAATAGCTAATGCTACTAATACTTTAGGCGTATATTCAATAATTAATTTTTCTAAATACTCTAAATATTTTTTCATTTTTTATCTTCTGTTTATAAATTAAATGCAAAAATAAAGGTTTCTTATTGAACAAGAAAAAGTTTAACTATAATATTAAAAGTGAAATAATGCCTAGTGCTGTTGGTATTGTTTGTACATAAAGTATGCGAATTATCTTGATAGAATAGGCACCATAAAGTCCTGCTATTGCTACGCAAGACAAAAAGAAGATTGCAACATCTACTTTTACAGCTATTAAAGACCATATTAATCCAGCAACTATAAAACCGTTATATAAACCTTGGTTTGCGGCCATGGACTTTGTTTCTTTTGCAAATTATTTGGTTTTTATAGCAAAGGCATTCATTGCTTTTTCTGAAGTCCAAACAGCCATTTCTATATAGACGATGTACATGTGGATAATAACAACCAAGCTAATAAGAATTATTTGTATTGTATTCATTGTATTGTATTCATTGTGTTGTATTGAGTAAATCGATTTAATTTGATGTGAAAAATTTAGAGTAAGTTGATTTATCTTTTAATTTATTTCTAATGTGATTTTTAAGTTTACTATAAATTCAGTAATCTCATCATTATTTACAACAGCACTTTGCGATTGTAAAAAAATAGATCTTATATTTTTTACCGATGTAAAAGGCTTCTTTTACTGTTACTCTAGTCGCTTCTTCCCAACTTTTTTAAGAAATAGCTAATACTTAGATAACCTTCATAACTGCCATCATCTTTGGTTTAAATTTATATATAGTAAATGTGTTGTTTTTATTCTTAAAACTCCAATGTTAAATTAATGTTACCAAAAGGTTGCTTAATTGTAATTTTTCACGTATATTTGAACATGTAATATAACAATAAAAAATTATCGTCATGAAAAATATACTAACACTTATAGTTCTTTGTGTAGCAACAATAGGATACGCACAAGATAGAGAAACAACTTATACCATAGAGGGAGATTTAGTGAAAGCTACTTATTATTACGAAGATGGTTCTATTAGTACTGAAGGGTACTTTAAAGATAAAAAATTAACAGGTCAATGGACTCGTTTTGATAAAAACGGAAACAAAACTCAAATTGCCAAATACAATGATGGCAAAAAAGTAGGAAAGTGGTTTGTTTGGAATGATGAATCTTTAAAAGAAATTAATTATAATAACAATGCAATTGTTAGCGTAAATTTATGGAAACATGAAGCTAAATTAGCTGCTAATAAATAATTTTTATTTTTGTTTAGCCAATTAACGGGCTATTGAAACTCCAAAAAAGTAATTTTTTGGAGTTTTTTTATGGACTAACTACACTTGGTTATTTATTAAAACGTTTTCGGTTCTAAATTAGAACTGTTTTAATATACTTTGTTAGTTTTAAATATAAGAATGGAGTATCTACTATTATTTTTTATTCCAGTTTCTTTAATGAGATTGTTATGCTAAGTATCTTTACATCAGGTTATTTTAAGTACTTTCTGAACCAGTTTATTACTTTTTCATTTCTAATATTACGGTGAGTATTTAATCCATGGTCGCCATTTTCAACAATTTGAAAGTCAAACTCCTTATTCAGTCTTTTCATTTCTTTAATCATCAGTTCTGCATTTATGGGCTTTACTTTCCAATCATCTGATCCATGTAAAATAAGCGTTGGTTCATTGATCTCATTTACCCATTTTATTGGAGACCTATAGTCATACTCCTTTTTAAAATTGATAGTGTCACCAATTAATTCTTTTAATACTTTTTCATACATTTCTGGACGAGTATCAAAATCAAGTCTTAGATCCGTTGGGGCACCAACAACTGCAATGGCTTTAATTTCATCGGTTAATCTCGAAATTTGGTATGCATTTAGACCTCCTCTAGATATTCCGAATACTCCAATATTTTGATTAGAATATTTGAGGGATTTATTGATTTCAATAAGTTTAAGGATATCATTTAAATCTTTTCCTCCAAATTCATCTTTTCCTTCACTGTGCATATTTCCTCTTAATTGAGAAGACAGTACTATAAAACCATTTGATGATAAGTATTGTTGATATATTAAACTTTTAGTCGTAAAAGTACCAAAATCTCTATTACCTCCTCTGTTATAAATTATGGTAGGATATTTCTGTAAATCTTTTGGTATTGTTAGAAAACCAGTTATTTCAAGACCATTTGATTTGTAACGTATTTTATAAGTTTCAGTAGGTAATTTAAAATCGTTATTTGTTTTAATCAGATATTGGTAGTTTATTAAAGGTGAGAAGTTTTCTGTTTTTTTAATTTCTTGGTTACAGCTATATAAAAGTAGAGTTGAAAATATTAATATTAAGTAAGTTTTCATATTTAATTTGCTATAATTTATGAATATTATAAGACATTAAAAAAGTTTAAGGCATAAAAAAACGTTTAGAGTTTTAACTCTAAACGTTTTTTTATATAATGTATTATAAATTACTCTACAATTAAAGTAAAAGGAATACTATATTTTACTCCTACTGGCTTACCTCTTTGTCTACCTGGTTTCATTTTAGGTAATTGTTTCATTACGCTAATAACTTCACTTTTAATTTTTGGGTGTGGAGCTCTTGCATTAACATCAACAATATTACCGTTTTTATCAATTTTGAAACCGATAAATACTCTTTTTCTACCAGAAGATAATCCTAATTCGTTTGGTAAATTTGCATCAAACTTTCTAGAGAAGTGCTTTTGTACCATTTTACTAAAACAAGCTTTTAACTCGTTTTTACTTCCTTTACATCCAGGAAATACAGGTACATCTTCAATAATCATAAAACTTACATCTTCTACAACTTCTTCAACTTCTTGAATTTCTACAATTTCTTCAACCTCTACAGCTTCGGTTTCATCTGTTTCAGTAGATTCGATTACAGTTTCTTCAACTTCTTCCTCATCCTCTACAATTTCTATTTTTTCTGGTGCTGGAGGTGGTGGAGTTTTTGGTTTAATAGGTTCTATTTTTTCAGTAATAACTGTTTCTTCTTCCATATCAGCATTCATGCTCACTGTACCTAAGTCTCCAATAACTTTATCATAAGTTTTGTTTTCTATAGCTGCGTAAGTTACAAATAGTGCTAAAACCAAACCTATTTGCATAAAAATTTTACTGTAATTTTCTAAATTTGATTTCGGGTTTTTTTTAATTTCCATTGTAAAGAGTTTTTAATAGTTCGCTAATTTAATTAAATTATTGGTTTATATACAAGTCTTAGTATGAATTAACTGTAATTTTTTTCAAAATTTGATTAAAAATAATAAAACCTAAGAGAATACCTACTGTATTTGCTATTGCATCTTTATAATCTCCTGTTCTATATGTAGTTAATGTCTGTTGTAAAACTTCAATAATTATGCCAAAAAAAATACAACAAATAACAATCACATATTTTAGAGTTGGTTTTCTATAAAAAGAGAATAACCAAGTTACAGAAAGTGTAAAGTAGGCAATAAGATGATATATTTTATCAACGTTATTGATACCAGTTTCTATCTTAGGCATTCTCCTTAAACTCAAATAAGCAATTGTAATTGTTATGAATATCGCAATGATAAAAAGGTTATCCTTCAATAAGCTCTTGATACGCTGCAGCATCCAATAAATCATTTATTTGTGAACTATCTGATATTTTAATTTTAATCATCCAACCTTTTCCATAAGGGTCTGAGTTTACCAATTCTGGCTCCTCTTCTAATTCTTCATTAAATTCTATTACTTCTCCTGATAAAGGCATAAATAAGTCTGAAACTGTTTTAACAGCTTCTACAGAGCCAAAAACGTCTCCTTCTTCTACAGTATCGTCTAAAGTATCTACATCTACATAAACAATGTCTCCTAATTCTCCTTGTGCAAATTCTGTAATTCCTACAGTTGCTACGTCTCCTTCAACCTTAATCCACTCGTGGTCTTTAGTATACTTTAATTCTGATGGTAAATTCATTTTTTTAAATAGTTTTTGTTGTTATGTTTAATTTCCTCCTAAGTTATAAATAATATTAAATCCTCCATTAATCGCTTGTCTAGGAAAAGTGGTAGAGATTGCATATCTAGATGTTTGATGGTTGTAATAGAATGATGCGGTTAAACTATTACTTAATCTATAATCTGCGGTAAATTTAATAGAAAAAAGTTTTTGTCCACCACTAATTTGATCATTATCTTCATCTACAGATCTAATTTGTGTAATATTATCTCTTAAAGACACATCTGCTCTTAAATTGACATCTCCTTTTAGTGTTTGTTTCTTTCCTGTAAAACGAGTATTGAATTTTACGTCTTCAAAAACATATCCCATTCCAAATATAAATTCTGTTCCAGAAATATCTGTTAAGGTGCTGTTATTAAAATTCATAGTAAGCGTTCTGTCACTTTTTATTTCTCCTCTTAAAGAGAATGAGTTTCTCATTTTCATATCTAGTTTAATTAGTGGAGAAAATTCATCTACTAAAGTAACTGCAGATACTAATAATTCTGATTCATAATTGTTGGCAGCATTTATATTTGCGTACGGGTTATTGGCATCATACTGTAAGTTATTGGTAAAACTAGATACAGTGTAAGAAGATCTATAACCATGTGAAACTACAAAATTACTGAAGTTTTTCTTGAAGAAATTAAACTTCATTAAACCATTGTAACGCAATGTCCAATTAGGTATAGGGATATCTCTAAAAAGACCGGTATTTACTTTATCTGGACTTTTACCAGAATAAGCAGCTACAAATGCAGGTAATAAAACTTGCTGACTATTGGCTCCAAAACCACTTGCAGGTACTAAATTTTCTGTAGCTAATCTGTTTGAAATTATACTTCTATAATCTCTTAAATTCTGAAATAAAACATCTCCGTCTGTAAATGCAGTAGAAATCATAGAGTAACTGGTACTAAAGTTTCCCGTTTCAAAGAAAGGGGTATTTTCAAATTCATTGCTGCCAGATACAAGGTCTAGTTGCTGAGAGAGATCTCTTGTTTGTATTTTATTACCTCTAACATCTATATTTAAATCCTTTATTGGCTTTAATGTAAATGTGTAATCTAATTTATTGTAATGTGTTTTGCTGTAAGTTTTACTATAATATTCTTCTCCATTGTTTCGAGACACAAACCAACCTTGTTCTAAAGCTTTATTTCTAATATCTACTTGGCTACCAAAAGCAAAAGAAGTAGGAGCACCTCCTAAAAAACCAACATCTTCTGTATACCCTGGTAATAATTGACCATTGTTTTCTGAATAACTTATCTTCCCTTGTTTTACCGAAGTTAGAACGTCATAAGTACCTTTTAAGATCTTTTTACCGATAGATAATTTTTTGTTTTGCTTAACTCTACCAGGAGTTCTTGGTAAACCAGTACCTTGATCTCCTTTTGCACTTTTACGTTGATTTTTAGTCAATAATAATTTTTCGAAACCAAGCCCTTTGTAAAAAGCATCAAAATTAATAGTGGTATTTAAATTGTGTGTATTTGCATTTTGTATCGTGTTTCCTATTAAGTTTACAGAAGGGACATCAACACCATTAACGTCTATCGTATTTTGAGGAGCTGCTTGCCAGTCAAAATCTGCAGTATATGCATAGTCTGCTTTTATAAACTTTAAAAAAGGAATTTTATCGATAGGTAAATTATACGTTCCGTTTAATGCTTGATGGTAATGATTTGCTCTTCCGGTATTAAAAAAGTCATCAAAAACCTGTATTTCATCATTGCTACCAAAAGTATCGTAAATATAACTGTTGGTTGCATTAAAGTTTACTTGTAACGATTTTGTTAAATCGAAACCGATGGTATAATCCCAATCGAATAAAAATCTACGTTGTTTTAATTCTGGTTGAGCGGATAAACCTGAAACTAAATTTCTAGATTGTTGTTCGTTATAATTTCTGTTGATACTAGAATTAATTGCAAAAGTTTTAGGGATTGGATTAAAATTAAAGTCTTTTATAAGCTGCCAATATTTATTTCTAAAAATAGAATCATTATTTTTAAATGGTTCAAATGGTTTAGAATCGAAACTAAAATTATAAGATGCAGAAGCTCTTACACTTTCGTTAATACGTTTTTTAATGTTGTAATTTCGTTGATATTCTTTGTTATGAGCATAAGAAACAGCTACGTTTTCTACATCATAAAACTTAGGTTTTTTTGTAGAATTAGGATTTCTATTCTTCTTAACGTTTGTAAAGCTAATGCTTGTTCTTTTGGTATAATCTCTAGAAAACTCACTATTTTCATTTTCACCTAAAGCATCTGCTAATTCTACGTCTTGAAACTGAGGATCGTATTTTGGATCTATATAAAGTTCACCAATACTATAACTCATTGGCAATTGAATTCCCCATTTTTTAGGAGTTAATACTTTACCTAAATTTATAGTAGTAGCAACATCATATTGTTTTGTTTCATCTAAACTACGTTGTCCTACTCTGTCTTCTACATTACCAAAACCAACGGTAGACATACTACCAGATAAAGATACATTTGCTACATCTGCAAAATTTGCATCTGCATTTAGTACAGCTGCCCATCCACCTTCATTATCAAAACCAGAAGAACGCAACTCATTAAACCAAACCTCACCACTAATTGGCGATGTTGTTTTGTTTTTTACTCCTAAAACAATTGTTTTTAATTCTGCTAAAGTTGGGTTTCCTTTTACTGAAATTGTATACGGTATTTCGGTATCTTGCTCAATAGAAGTATAGATGTCTGTAATGGCAACACCAGCTCTGTCTCTTTCTAATTTTACCAATCCAAAAGTTTCTAGAAAAGCATCTAAATTATTTGCTTCTGGCCAAATATCTAAAGCAGAAGTACCATTTTGAGATACTTTTAAAGGGAGTTCTATTTGATAAAAGTTATCATCTAAATCTGTACCTAATCTTATAACTGCAGAAAAATCATTGTCATTAATAGCAAGAGCTCCTTCATTTTTTTGAAGGTGCATAAACATTTTTAAATTTTTAAATCGTCTTAAATCAATGCTTATGTTTTTATAAATGGCTCTGGTTTCGTTTGCAGGTAAATTATTTACTTTTAAGGTTACAGATTGTTCATTTTGTAATTGTACGCTTGTACTACCTTGTAATTGCTCTCTTTCTATTCCTGGAGGCTGAATGTAGCTTCCTTCATTTTGCTCTATACTTACAACACCAACTTCAAAATCTTTTAATTCATTTTCATCTAAATCTTCTGGTGTAGAAATAGATTCGTCTAATGTTTTTGTATAACGTCTCCAGTCTCCACGTACCAAATCTAACTCTCCAAAACGAAGTACTACTGGTATTTTAAAACTAGTTAAAAACATTCTAACAAAACGAATACTATTAAAGTCTGAAATACCATTTACAGGTGTTCCGCTTCTAATAGGTACTCTAAATTGATACCAAGTTGTTGTTTGGTTTGCTCCGTTTTCTAAAGTTACATCTGTTGTTTTTTTATCAACAATAAAATTCTTTCCAACAACCAAATCATTTCTATTCATAGAAACTTTATACTCGTAGTAACTTTCTACGGTATTCATGGTCTGATCTTTATTAATATCTTCTACATCTGGGTAGGTTGTAGATGAAGTAGGGTAGCTTTCTGTAGATTGATTTAAGGTTGGAGAATTTCCTTGTGTATTGTTGTAATCTTTGTACCTAGTAATTATAGAAGCACGATTTGCGTCTAACTCACTACCTCTAAAATATTGAAAATTATCTGATGCAGGATCATTAGGGTTTAATTTACTAAAGTTAGGAAGAGTTGTACTGTACTTCGCAAATTCTTCAGCATCATTTAAACCATTATATCCAAGATCTTGGTTTGCTCTAGACTCATCATTTTCATCAAAAGCATAAATTATAGATGAGTTTGTTGGTACTTTTCCCCAAGTTGTTTCTGCGGTATTTATTTCTCCACCAGTTTCTGGTAAACCGTTTTCAAACATTTTACGACTATCTTTTAAGATGTCTTCAGAAACATTACCTAAGTTTATGTATAAATCTCCAATTTGGTTTGATGGATCTTCCGGATTCATGCCTATAGGTAAACCTTCTGTCTCGGTAATGGAATAATTTTCATAAGGATCCATTACCCAAAACTGTACATATTCAACATTTGCTTGATCAAAATTGTTGGTTGTTAAAGCTCTCATAACTCCCGCCCATCTATTTTGTGGGTCAGAGAAAGTTCCGTCTGCTTTCACATTAATACCTGTATCAAAATTATAAGAACCTCTTTCAGATGGAAAATAAGCTAAATCTAAAGTTCTTATTACTGAGTTCTGTGTAATATCTAACTGCACATTAGGGAATAATTCCCTATAATTAATCTGTCTTGTTTCTGCTCTAGAAAGTTCTGCTGCATTAATATTTGATGGTGTATCTCCAGCTCCGTAGAAAATTTGGTCTACATTATACCATGCCAATTTTCCTCTTTGGTAATTGTAAGATAAATCTTCTTGATCTCCATTAAAACCTGTGAAAAATTTTGGAGTACTTGCCTCATGCCAATCTAATGGTGATAAGATACTAATTGGTATTTGAGAAGCTTCAAAATCATCTATATAAGAAGTTGCAGTACCCGCTACATCAATACCACTTGGCGTTCCTGGAAGCAAATATGCCATATCTGCCCTAACCGATAAATTAGAAGGTACATCTGTGTCTACAAAAGGTAATTTATTTGCCAATTTTGTAAAATAAGGAACCTCTGTAGTGTAATCTATATTTGCCCCAAACATGGTATTGTTTATTGGGTCTGAACCAAAATTAACTTTTGGAGTAATAGGTCTTTCATTTACATTTAAAATGGTGGCACCAATAATAAATTTATCTGAAAACTTATGTTCAACATCAACCCCCATAAAGGTTTTACGTTGTTGATTAAACACCGCGTTGTTTTCTGTAGAAACACTAATTGGAGTTCCAGAAGCTTGCAAGCCAGTGTCTATAATTTGCACACGACCCAATTGATAATCTACCACATAATCTACACCTTCTACCAATTGTCTACCTCCTGCAGTTACTGTAACCGACCCTCTTGGTACGTTAAATGCTCCAATTGGTATTCCTCCAGAATTTTCGGATTTAAAATATCCTTTTAAGAAATACTTGTCTTTATTTTGATAGTTGTTTTGTGCGTTTATTTTGGTGTTTAAATAAAGTTCTTTAAATAAATAATTGTTATCTACCGTTTCATCTAAACCAACATCATTGGTGTTCTGTTGAACTAAATCATTACCAAAAGGTTCTGGTTCTGGGAAAAAGATAAATCCGTTTTGAGAATTTACGGTAATACCTTCTACATAATCAAAATATCCGTCTGGAGTTCTATATTGACTTTGGTCTAATTGGTCTAACTTAAAAACCTGTATTAATGGTAGGTTAGGTATGCCTGCTGTATTTGCATTTTGTAAAACATTAGAAGAAATACCTGTTTGGTCATCTCTGTATTGAATTTCGAAATAGAAACCATCTTGAGATAAAGGAAAAGTACCTAATGCATACACGTTCTTCATCATTAAACGCCATGTAGGAAAAGATTCTGTAATAGTAGCACCATTAACAACTCTCTCTCTGTTAGTTTTTAAGATTTCACTACGTAATAATTTTACAGCTAGAGTTTGTGGAGCTTGAATACCATCGTTAGAAAATTCACCTACTTTAAAAGAAGTTTTTGTACTTCCAGAAACGCCACCTGCAATTGTATATTCATAAGCAACCGCTAAAACTTCACCATCGTTTAACCTTCTATTTAAAGAAATAAAACCTAATTGAGAGTTTAACGTAAACTCACTAGTGTTTAATTTTCTTGCATTTTCTAATACAGAATAGTCTGTGCCCTCACTCATGTTGTAAGGTTGTAAAGTACTATTTACGGTAGAAATATTTCTAATACCACTAGTTGTCGTTAGTAAATTAGATAAATTATTCGATTCGTTTGTTGGGATATTTCCACCTGTAGTTGTTGGCGGACTTGTTGGCTGTACTTCTCCTGTTTGATTTACCAAAACATCCGTATTAGATTCTCCTATATCTGCTAGAGCTACAATACTTCTATAATCTTCTGTACTAGAGCTTGTATTGGTAATCCAAACTTCTGCTCTTGTAATACTAACCTGACTATTAATTAAAGGATAGTTTTTAAGAGAGTTTGCGTAGTTATCTATAAAATATTGTGATAAGAAAAAGTGACGATCATTATCATAATCCGTAGCCTTTAATTGAAATTCTTGTATAGAAGCACCACCTTCTGCAACAGTTGTGGTACTTTCTGAGTTTTGTTGAGAGAAAACAGCGGTTATATTAGTGTTCCCAAATTTTAATTGTGTTTTTACCCCAAAAAGACTTTGAGCTCCGTTTATTAAAGAGTTTTTAATAGGCATAGAAACATTACCTGCTTCTATTCCTTGTAAAATATCATCTTCTGTTGGCTCGTACCCAATTTTTACTAAATTCTGAAAATCGAAAGTAGATTGTGTGTCGTAATTTGCTGTGAAATCTAAACGTGTACCTACTTGTGCACGAATACTTGCATTAATTTGTTGATCAAAATCAAACGTAAAACTACTTCTGTTTTCTTCGGATAATTGTGGGTTTTCTGTATTCTGATAAATAAAACCGAGCTTTAAATTTAAGCTTCCAGTAGGTGTTACTTTAATTTCACTCCCTCCAAAAATAGTTTTAAATAAGTCAGATTTTACATAATATGTTGGTAGTAGATCTTTTTGAGCTTCTTTAGATCCTTTTTTGTTAGAGTTCGTAGCACTTACTTTGTCTTTGTAATATTGCGTCATATCTCGTTTTAAACGATAATCTGCGTATTCTCTTTGTGTAAGATAAATGGGGGTTTTGGTGTAGTAATCACCTATTTTTTCGAAAATTACATACCTGTTTAAATCTTTATCAAAAATAATTTCTTTCTCTGCCAGATAATCTAAAAATAAACCACCAGTTTGCTCTTTTTTAAAGTTATATCTTAAGTCTAGAGTATCTTTTTTTACTGTTATGGAATCTGTATCCTTATCTGTTTGCGCATAAGAGGTGTTTGCTATGAAAGCAAAAGCAAGAAATAAAAATATTTTTTTCAAAAAATTTTTCAAAATTCTTATAAATTTTTTAAGGCTAGTTTTATTAAGTTTTCTACGGTAGCTTCCGGGTTTTCTTTTAAAATTGTTGAGATCACTTTCTCTGATTGCTTTTTATTAAACCCTAAAACTTCTAAAGCAGATAACGCTTCATCCTTATTGGTATTGCTTGTAAAAGTAGAAACTTCATCAATATTAAAGGTTTTTAAAATTTTATCCTTTAAATCTACAATAACTCTTTGTGCTGTTTTTGCACCGATTCCTTTTACAGATTGTATGAGTGGTACATTTTCTGATGCAATAGCATGTTGTATTTCTTCTGATGTCATAGATGACAACATTGTTCTTGCAATACTTGGTCCAACACCTGAAACAGAAATTAACAACTTAAAAACTTCTCTCTCTGTTTTTGTAAAAAAACCAAAAAGGGTGTGTGCGTCTTCTCTTATTGATAAATGTGTGTATAAAACAATAGCTTCATCATCGGGTAAACTAGAGAAAGTATTTAGAGAAATATGTAATAAATAACCAACTCCATTGCAATCTACAACAACTTCTGTTGGGTTTTTTTCTACCAACCTTCCTCTAACTTGTGTAATCATATATTTCTTTTTATAAGCCTCTAAAGTAAGAATTTATTTTAGGTTAGGTGTGAGCGCAATTTATATTTTATAAATCATAGAGATTAGACTTTAAATGATAACAAATAAATGTCTAATCTCTATTTTATTTAAACTCGATTCTTACATCAAATTAACCTTAAGCTAGATATTATTAAATTTTACTTCTTTTTTCTTTTTCTTGGGCATCTACAGCAGCCAATGCAGCCATGTTTACCATTTCATCTACACTAGAGCCTAATTGTAAAATATGTACAGGTTTACTTAATCCTAAAATTATTGGACCAATAGATTCTGCGTGGTTTAATTGTTTCATTAACTTATAAGTAATGTTTGCAGACTCTAAATTAGGGAATATTAAAACATTTACTTTTTTACCATTTAGTTTCGAAAACGGAAATTCTTTTGCTAACATTTCTGGATTTAAAGCAAAATCTGCTTGTAATTCTCCATCAATAATAGTGTCTGGAAAGTGTCTGTGTAGGTAAGAAACAGCTTCGGTTATCTTTTTAGAAGTTTCTGAACTTGAAGATCCAAAGTTAGAAAAAGAAACCATTGCCATGTTTGGTTTCATACCAAACATTTTTACAAAATTACCAGTCATTTGTGAAATTTTCACCAATTCTTTTGCCGTAGGATTTATGTTAATTGTAGTATCTGCTAAAAATAACGGACCTTGTTTGGTTAACATTAAGTTGGTTGCAGCAATTTTAGTAATTCCTTTGTCTTTTTCAATAAGTTCTAAAATTGGTTTTAAAACAGTTGGGTAAGGTCTAGAATATCCTGTAATTAATGCATCTGCTTCTTCTTCATTCACCATCATTGCAGCAAAATAATTACGTTCTCGCATTAATTTTGTTGCTTCAGATAAAGTACGTCCTTTACGTCTTCTATTTTTCCAATAAATTTTTCCAAAACGCTCTCTACGTTCTGCTTCTTCATCGGTTTTTGGATCTATAATTGGTACAATTGCAGTAAATCCTATTTCTGCTTTTAAAGCTAAGATTACTTCTTTTCTTCCTAATAATATTGGATCCCCAATTTTTTCATCATGTACTCTTTGTGCAGCTTTTAAAACATCTATATGGTCTGCTTCTGCAAACACAATACGTTTTCTATTACTTTTTGCTCTATTGTGTAAAAGTCTAATCTCTTTATTTCCAGAACCAGAGCGCTCCATTAATTCTTCTCTATATTTATCCCAATCTTCAATTGGTTGTAGAGCAACACCAGAATCCATCGCAGCTTTTGCAATTGCTGGTGGAATTTCATAAATTAATCTTGGATCAAATGGTTTTGGAATAATGTATTCTCTTCCGTAAGCCAAACTTACTTCATCATAAACAATGTTTACTTGTTCTGGTACCGATTTTTTAGCTAAATCGGCTAAAGCATGAACGGCTGCCATTTTCATTTCCTCATTAATTTTAGTAGCTCTAACATCTAAAGCTCCTCTAAAAATAAATGGAAATCCAAGTACATTATTCACTTGGTTAGGATGGTCAGATCTTCCCGTAGCCATTATAATATCTTTTCTTGTAGCAACTGCTAAATCGTAGTCTATTTCGGCCACAGGGTTTGCCATTGCAAAAACAATAGGGTCTTTAGCCATGGTTAAAAGCATCTGTGGAGTAACTACATTTCCTTTCGATAAACCAATAAATACATCAGCATCATGCATTGCTTCATCTAGAGTATGTAAATCTCTGTCAGTTGCAAATTCGGCTTTTTGAGAAGTAAGGTTGTCTCTATCGCTTCTAATAACACCTTTACTATCGCACATTACTACGTTTTCTTTCTTTACACCTAGTTTTAAATATAAAAGGGTACAAGAAATTGCCGCAGCTCCAGCTCCGTTAACTACAATTTTTACTTTACTAATATCTTTATTGGTAATGTCAATCGCATTTTTTAAGGCTGCAGCAGAAATAATTGCTGTTCCGTGTTGGTCATCGTGCATTACCGGAATATCTAATTCCTCTTTTAATCGTCTTTCAATTTCAAAAGCTTCTGGTGCTTTTATATCTTCTAAGTTAATTCCACCAAAAGTAGGTGCAATTGCTTTTACAGTTTGTATAAAAAGTTCTACATCTGTTGCATCTACTTCAATGTCAAAAACATCGATATCTGCAAATATTTTAAAAAGTAATCCTTTACCTTCCATTACGGGTTTAGAGGCATCCGGACCAATATCTCCCAAACCTAAAACGGCAGTTCCGTTAGATATTACAGCAACTAAATTTCCTTTAGCAGTATATTTATAAGCATTGTTTTTGTCTTTTTCAATTTCTAAACAAGGCTCAGCAACACCTGGTGAGTATGCCAAAGCTAAGTCGTGTTGAGTGGCATATTTTTTAGTAGGAACCACTTCTATTTTTCCTGGTTTTGGTTTTGCGTGATATAATAAAGCTTCGTGTCTTTTTCTAGAATCGCTCATATAATAAGTCTTTGCTTGTTTAAGCTTACAAAGATATGATTTTCAGTGAAAGAGAAGATTAATTTTCAAATCTTTTGATAGGTGTCAATTTTTATAAAATTAGGTCTTTTATTTTTTTAAACACCTTTAAGTTAGGGCACTATTTTTTGTTGTTTAACAAATTTTAAAGATTTAGGTCGATCATAAAGTTTATGTTTGTTCTTATCAACACAACCAAACTATGAAAAAATATACTTTTCTTCTATTTTTCTGCTTATCAATATCTGTCTTAGCACAAGTAAAAGGGAATATTACAGATACAAATAATACACCTTTATCATTTGTAAGTATTTATTTGGATGAAACTGTTACAGGAACAACTTCTAATGATAACGGAACATATGTTTTAAGCATTACCAAAAAAGGAAAACATACTATTGTTTTTCAAATTTTAGGCTATACAACGTTAAAAAAAGAAATAAATATTACATCTTTTCCTTTTGAATTAAATGTTCAATTAGAAGAAGAAAACGTACAATTAGCAGAAATTTCTATCTCTACAAAAGACAATCCTGCAAATAGAATTATTAGAAACACAATAGCAAGTAAAGATAAAAATACAGATAAGTATACAAAGTATACAGCTAAATTTTACTCTAGAGGTTTGTATAAAATTAAAGATGCTCCAGAGAAGTTTTTAGGTAAAAATTTGGGCGATTTTGGTGGAGCACTAGATTCTACAAGAAGCGGAATTATTTATCTTTCTGAAACGGTTTCTGAAATTCATTTTCAGAAAAACCCGAAAAAGTTTAAAGAAAAAATTATTGCTTCTAAAGTAAGCGGAACAGATAATGGTATTAGTTTTAATAGGGCAGAAGATGCGAATATTAATTTTTATGATAATAGTGTTACTTTTGGTAGCGATTTAATTTCGCCAATATCTACAAATGCTTTTGGTTATTATAACTTTAAGTTAGAAGGATCTTTTTATGATACAAATGGCAAACTCATCAATAAAATAAAATTGCTTCCTAAGCGTAAAAATGATCGTGTTTTTAATGGTTTTTTATATATTGTAGAAGATGATTGGGCTATTTATGGCGCAGATGTTTCTGTTACCGGAGCTCAAGTAAACATACCCATTGTAGATGTTTTAAATCTAAAACAAAACTATAATTATTCAGAAGCAAACGATGCTTGGGTGCTAATTAGTCAGAGTATAGATTTTAAAGTAGATGCATTAGGTTTTAATTTTGATGGCCGCTTTTCATCAGCATATTCTGCATATAATTTTAGACCAAAATATAACGAAGACACATTTACTAATGAGGTTTTATCGTTTGAGAAACAAGCAACAGAAAAAGATACCTTGTATTGGAATGCCTTAAGACCTGTACCTTTAACGAATGAAGAAACTGATGATTATAAATTTAAGGACAGTTTAAAAGTGGTAAGAAAATCTAAAAAATATTTAGATTCTGTAAATAAAAAACAAAACAAGTTTAACTTACTCTCTTCCATAACTGGTTATACGTATAAAAACTCTTTTGAAAAATGGGCTATTTCCTATAATGGTTTAATTAATGACTTTAACTTTAATACAGTACAAGGTTTTAATGTTTCTTTAGGAGGTAGTTATTTTAAAGAGCAAAATGATACAGGAAAATGGTGGAATGTAGGTGGAAAGGTAAATTATGGTTTTTCGGACAAACGCATAAGGCCCACTTTCTTTTTAACTAAAAATTGGAATGATATTTCTAGACCTAGAATGACCATTTCTGGAGGGGTTACAACTGCTCAATTTAATGGTAGGAACCCTTTAATGAAATTAAATAACACCGTTAGTTCTTTGATGAGGAGGTTAAATTATTTAAGAATTTACGAAAAGGAGTTTGCTAAAATTAATTATTCAGAAGAAATTGTAAATGGAGTTTACCTAGCTACATCATTTGAATATGCGAATAGAAAACCACTTTTTAATACCACGGATTACTCTTTTGCAAAGAAAGATAAAAACGGAGGTTACAAGCCTAATAATCCTTCAGATGTAATTGAAGTGTTTAAAGAGCATGAAATTGCTATTTTAAATGTAGGTGCTACTTTTGTATTCGGACAAAAATATTTGTCTTATCCGGATAGAAAAGAAAATATTGACAGTGAGAAATATCCATCACTGAATGTTAATTATACCAAACGCTTTGGAGCTTCTAATTCTGACTTAAATTCAGATGTATTTACAGCAAATTTAACACAAGATATAAGTGCAGGAAATTATGGTGAATTTTCTTATAATCTTAGAGGAGGTGTGTTTCTTAAAAAGAAAGACATCGCTTTTATGGACTTTTTACAAGCCAACGGAAACCAATTACTTTTTCCGTTAGACCGTGAGTTAAGTAGCTTTGGTTTGTTAGAATATTATAAATTTTATACCAATGATAAATATGCAGAAGCACATATTCAGCATGATTTTAAAGGTGCTGTTTTAGGGAAGATTCCGTTGTTAAATAAATTAAATCTTCATTTAGTTGGTGGAGCAAAAACCTTAGTGATGGCAGATAAAAAACCGTATACAGAATACTCTATTGGTTTAGATAATATAGGCTTTGGTAAATGGCGTTTTTTAAGAGTAGATTATGTAAAATCTTTTCACGCTGGAATTAAAAACGATGGTTTATTGCTTCGATTGAGTATGTTTTAATATTTTTGATATATGAAAATTCAAGTACTTTTTTTCGGAATAACCACAGATTTAGTGGGTTCATCAGCTTTAGAACTTAATATAGCTGACGTTGCTACTGTTGCAGATTTTAAAAACTCTTTAAAAGGGAAGTATCAGCAGTTAGAAAAGTTGAACTCTTATGCAATTGCTGTTAATGAAAGTTATGCAACGGATGATTTTCTTCTAAAAGAGAATGACGTTGTTGCTATAATTCCACCAGTTAGCGGAGGGTAAAAAAAAGCTTGTTTTTATCCTTAAGAAAAGAAACAAGCTAATGTGATTTTATAAAAGAGTACTAGCAGTTATTTTTTAAAATACTTCTTATCAACATAAAAAGTACCAAAAGGAATCACAGAAGCAATTAAAACCATCCCTAAAGTTTTGTTGTTCCAATTCATTTCTTTCTTTATAACTATGGCCAATACTACATATAACATAAAAAGAATTCCATGAGGCATTCCTAACATTTTTACGTAAGAAGGGTCATCTTGTAAATATTTTATAGGTGTTGCAATAAATAATAATAATAGGTAAGAAATTCCTTCTAAAATACTTACAATTCTAAATATGTTTTTCATAAAGATAATTTTTGTCAAGGCAACATATGTTTGTAATCTGTATAACTTTTTAATGTACAGAAAACCCCTTGTAATTTCGATTCGTTTATTTTTGCGAAAATACAATTTTGTTTTCCTATTTTTGTTTAACAATGAAAAGAACTTCAATAAAAATTACTTCAGATAAATTAGATTTACAAGAGTGTTATCGTTTTGTAGAAGATGCTTCTTGTGGTGGAATTTCTGCTTTTATAGGAACTGTAAGAAATGATACTCAAGGAAAAGAAGTTATGCAATTAGACTTTTCTGCCTATAAGCCAATGGCGATTAAAGAAATGCGAAAAATTGCAGATTCGGCTTTAGAGAAATTCGATATTAAAAAAATTGCCATTCACCACGCAGAAGGAATGTTGCAGGTTGGAGAAGTTCCTGTAATTATAACTACGTCTTCTAAGCATAGAAAAGCCGCTTTTGAAGCTTGTGAATTTGCAATTGACACTTTAAAAGAAACGGTTCCTATTTGGAAAAAAGAATATTTTTCAGACGGAGAGGTTTGGGTGAACGCGCATCCTTAATTTTTGGTTCTTACTTGCAGTCTTAATGCTGGTGCAAGCGTCTCGCTCGTATCTTTTCTTAAAACATTGTTGAGTAAGTTTGTGTAGGTTACTCCACATTTTATTGGTGTTTGCACGAGCGATACGCTCGCGCTATCGGCTAGTAGGGGT
The DNA here is from genome assembly GCF_019278525.1 of Polaribacter sp. HaHaR_3_91. Classification (NCBI taxonomy): domain Bacteria; kingdom Pseudomonadati; phylum Bacteroidota; class Flavobacteriia; order Flavobacteriales; family Flavobacteriaceae; genus Polaribacter; species Polaribacter sp. HaHaR_3_91. Next base: position 4,104,545 of record NZ_CP058986.1, on the reverse strand, counting down.
TGTCTGTAAATGAGTTTCAAAGTTTTAAAAAACGATGTTTTCTGTGTTGCTATGTAGTCAATTTTCTGTTATCAAGTGAGAAGCTGGAAACTGAGACTGAATACTGTTTACTTAACCGGTTTACTTTGCAACCATAAATAATACTGTAGTCCAAATAAAATAGCACCTGCTAATAAATGTGTTGCTTGCGTACCTAAAGGAAATTCTGCATAATACATTAACATTCCGGTAATGGTTTCTAAAAAGATTAATGCAACTACCCAATTTACCAGTTTGTATCCTAAGTTTTTAGCCTGATTTATGTAAAATAAAACAAAGTTTATCAATACAATTGCAATGGTAAAAGACCTGTGAAAATAGAATTTAAAACTCGGATTCATTAAACTGTAATCTTTGTTTTCGAAACCATAAAGCTTTACTTGCTCGTCTATAAATTGCCTTACTTGAGTTCCCATTGCTATTTGAATTAAAGAAAATACGGCAGAAATAATAAGTAATTTACTAAATAATGAATTGTAATTGTAGGTTTTCTTTTTGTCTGAAGTAATAAATTTTAGTTGTAATAAAAGCGCGATAATAATTAAACCAATAACCATGTGAATAGTTATTATAGAAGGTTTTAAATTTGTATCTACTACCGTTTTTCCTAACCAGGCTTCTACCAACATTAGAAAGAAAGCAGTATAAGCAAGTATTGGAATTCTCTTATCTGTTTTCCAGTATTTTGTAGCTCCGTAGATTAAGAATAAGAAAACAAAACCTGCTAAAACAGAAGATAGTCTGTTAATGTACTCTGTCCAGGTATGGTATTTGTTGAAATTTGCGTAATCGTGTTTTGTATAAGTAGCCCAATTGCTTTTATTAAATTGGTCTGTTGTTTTTATATCGTGCTCTGCAACAAATAAAGCTTCGTCTTTAATGATGATAAAACCTTTTTTAAATTCAGAATTTGGTTTCCAAGTAATTTGTTCTTCCGCTGTAGGCGGAATATAATACCCAAAACATTTTGGCCAATCAGGACATCCCATTCCTGATCCGGTCATTCTAACAACAGAGCCTGCTAAAAAAATTAAGTAGACAGATATAAAGGCAATTTGTACAGTTTTTGTGAAGCTACTTTTCATTATAAATAAAAGTTTTTACAAAAATAAGGCAAAAAAAATTCGTTTAAAATAAATTAAACGACTTGTTCTTATAAAAAAGAAAATACTTGCCAATAAGTTTTTAAAACAGCTCCGTTTTCTAAATAATTATACTCAATTAGTTAAAATGATCCTTTTACTTTTTATAAAGGGGGCGTTTTGTAAAAAAATAAGACAAAAAAAAGCCGCTTAAAAAATTAAGCGACTTGTTCTTTTCAAAAAATTTAAAATTATAGAACTCTAACGTCTACTGCATTTAAACCTTTTCTACCTTCTTTAAGGTCGAACTCTACTGCGTCACCTTCTCTAATTTCGTCAATTAATCCTGATACATGTACAAAGTACTCTGTGTTTGAATCATCTTCTGTTACAAATCCAAATCCTTTAGATTCGTTGAAGAATTTTACTGTCCCTTTTTTCAAAATAATATAATATAAATGTTAATAATACTGCAAATATAAGATTATATTAATTGATATTACTAAAATGCGGTTTTAAATAATTGTTTTCTTTTTGTAAGTACAACGTAACAGATTGTAAGTAAAAAAAAAGTAATTAATTGTTACAAAAATTATTTAATAGAGGTCTTTTAAGAAACTCAATACCGATAGTAGTTACAGCGATTTTGTATTGATAATTGTATGGTTATGAGATTTTTAAAAAATCATTTTTTTAGCGTGAAATTTCGGAAAACTGTTAATTTGTTAAAAACTTCAAGGGTTTTGTGAATAAGTATAACTTTTATTTTGGAGCAAAAAATCCAATCTTTGTTAACACTAAAAATAACAATTAAACACCCTTCATTTACCTTGGAAATTACGCATATTATAAAAAGAGACTCAGAAACAACCACATTTGAGTTAGAGAAAATTATTAATGCTATAGAAAAAGCAATGCTTACCGTTAACAATGGTTCTAGAAATGATGCTATTGCTATATCAAATATTGTACATGGTACATTATTAGAAAGAAGGTTAAATGAACCAGATTATATTCCTACAGTAGAGCAGGTACAAGATATAGTAGAGTATAAATTAATGGACAGTCCTTTTCATGACGTTGCAAAGGCATACATATTATATAGAGACGAACAAACTAGAAGTAGAAAACCAAATATTTTTGAGAAGAGGATTAACTTAAAACCTTATGATTATCCTGCTCTAGGAGAATATGTGGATGCAATTAGACATTCTTATTGGATTCATACAGAGTTTAATTATACGAGTGATATTCAAGACTTTAAGACATCTCTTACTGAGGTAGAAAAGAATGCAATAAAAAATACCATGTTGGCAATTTCTCAAATAGAGGTTGCTGTTAAAACTTTTTGGGGAGACATTTATAAAAAGATGCCAAAGCCAGAAATTGGTTCTGTAGGTGCAACTTTTTCTGAAAGTGAAGTGCGTCATCATGATGCTTATTCTCATTTATTAGAGATTTTAGGGTTAAATAATGAGTTTAAAAACTTAAAGAAAAACCCTGTTATAATGAAACGTGTTAACTATTTAGAAGGCGCGTTAAAGAATGTAAATAGTGAAGACAATCAAGAATTTTCTGAGTCTATAATATTGTTCTCTTTATTTATAGAGCACGTATCTTTATTCTCTCAGTTTTTGATTATCATGGCTTTTAACAAGCATAAAAATGTACTAAAAGGAATTTCTAATGTGGTAGAAGCTACTTCTAAAGAAGAGCAGATTCATGGAGATTTTGGTATCGATTTAATAAAAATTATAAAAGAAGAAAATCCAGATTGGTTTAGTGAAGAGCATAATTTATTGGTTCAAGAAACTTGTAAAGAAGCGTTTCTTTCTGAAAGTAAATTAATCGATTGGATTTTTGAAAAAGGAGAATTAGACTTTCTACCTAAAGATGTAATTAATGAATTTATTAAAAATAGATTTAATAATTCTTTAGAAAGTATTGGAATTGCAAAAGTATTTGAGGTAGATCAAAAATTATTAGCAGAAACAGATTGGTTTGATGATGAAATTATTGGAACCAAACATGGTGATTTCTTTGTAAAAAGATCAATCAACTATAGTAAAAGAACAAAAAGTATAACTAGCGACGACTTATTTTAAATTATGAACTTGAACGAAACAAAAACAACAGAACTTACAGAACACGAACAGTTAATTCAAGTTAGAAACGCTGCTAGGAAAGAAATGCTTAAAGGTAAAGATCAACCAGAAATTACATGGCTAACAGAAAATAGTCGTAAATTTTTACAGTCTGGTTATTTAACAGGAGATACCACACCAGAAGAAAGAATACGTGAAATTGCAGATAATGCAGAACGTATTTTAAAAATGGATGGTTTTTCTGATAAGTTTTATAAATATATGGCTGAAGGGTATTACTCTTTAGCATCGCCAATTTGGTCTAACTTTGGAAAGAAAAGAGGTTTGCCAATTAGCTGTTTTGGATCGCATGTAGCAGACGATATGGGAGATATTTTGTTCTCTCAATCAGAAGTTGGTATGATGTCTAAATTAGGAGGAGGAACTTCTGGTTACTTTGGTAAGTTACGTAAAAGAGGTGCCGATGTGAAAAACAACGGTTCATCTTCTGGTTCTGTACATATTATGCAGTTGTTCGAAAAAATGGTAGATGTTGTAAGTCAAGGTTCTGTAAGACGTGGGCGTTTTTCTCCATATTTACCAGTAGATCACCCGGATATTAAAGAATTTTTAGAAATAGGAACAGAAGGAAACCCAATTCAAGAATTAACGCATGGTGTTACCGTTGGTGACGAATGGATGCAAGCAATGATTGATGGTGATGTAGAAAAAAGAGGTATTTGGGCAAAAATATTACAAAGAAGAGGAGAAATTGGGTATCCATATATTCTTTTTAGAGACAACGCAAATAATGGAACGGTAGATGTTTATAAGGACAAAAACCACGAAATTTATGCGAGTAACTTGTGTACAGAAATCATGTTACCTTCTAATGAAGATTGGTCTTTTGTATGTTGTTTATCATCTGTAAACTTATTACATTATGATAAATGGAAAGATACCGATGCTGTAGAAACACTTACGTATTTCTTAGATGCAGTAATGCAAGAGTTTATCACTAAGTTAGAAGTATACAAAGATTCATCTGACAGAGACGATCAGTTTACGTTCCGTTTTATGGAGAAAGCGTATAAATTTGCTAAAGAAAACAGAGCTTTAGGTTTAGGTGCTTTAGGATGGCACTCTTTATTACAATCTAAAATGCATGCTTTTGACAGTGCAGAAGCATATGCTTTAAACAGTGAAATCTTTAAGGTAATTAAAGAAAAATCTTACAAAGCATCAGAAGAAATGGCTAAGTTGTATGGTGAGCCAGAAGTATTAAAAGGATACGGAAGACGTAACACCACTTTAAATGCAATTGCACCAACAACATCATCTGCATTTATTTTAGGACAAGTATCTCAAGGAATTGAGCCAATTTGGTCTAACATCTATGTAAAAGATATTGCAAAAATTAAAACAACAATTAAGAATCCAATTTTAGAAACATTATTGGAAGAAAAAGGACATAATACATCAGATATTTGGAAAAGTATTAGAGATAATGATGGTTCTGTACAGCATTTAAGCGTTTTAACTGAAGCAGAAAAAGAGGTGTTTAAAACCTATTCAGAAATCGATCAAAATGTAATTGTATATCAGGCAGCTAATAGACAAAATCATATAGATCAAGGGCAGTCAATTAATATTATGGTACATCCAGATATGCCAATTAAAGAAGTGAATTCGGTTTATATTAATGCTTGGAAATTAGGTGTAAAATCTATGTATTACCAACACAGTATGAATGCTGCACAGAAGTTTAAACAAAAGAAAGAATGTGCTAGTTGCGAAGGGTAATTAGTAGTATAAATAAAGATAAGAGAAGTCGAAAGGCTTCTCTTTATTATTAATATTTTAAAATCAAATTGCTGAGGCAGTAAAAAAAAAGCATAAAAAAAAAGGGACAATTAAATATCCCTCTTGGTGTTTTTTTAATATTTTTTGGATTCTGACCCCCAATTATATTACTAAACAGAGAAGAAGAGTTAACCTCAACTCGGTTTTGTTACTTCAAAAGTACAAAATTAGAATCTTCCCACCAAGTTAAATATTTCTTGAAATGAGTTTTTTAAATTTTCTCTATCATTTTCAATGGTTTAGAGAGATGCTAAATTATTAACAAAAAACTCACTTATTAACAATTGTAGTTATTACAAATAACTACAATATATACATGTCTAAAATGGAGTATAAAATTTTATTAAATCCTTTTATGGATTTTATTAAAAGGATAATGGTAGTAACAAGAATATTAATTGAAGTAAGAAAATACACTAAAATTGTAACTAATTTATGATAGAAAAAGGAGATTATATAGTTTTTATTGATGAATCAGGTGATCATAATGTTGAGAAGATAGATCCTAAGTACCCGATTTTTGTAATTACTTTTTGTTGTTTTAACATTGATGAATTCACTAATCAGGTTACTCCAGCATTACAAGGTTTAAAAATAAAATACTTTGGTCATGACCAAGTAGTATTGCATGAAGCAGATATAAGAAAAAGAAAAAAACCTTTTCAATTTTCAGGGAATGAAGGCTTAAGAAACAGTTTTTTGTCTGAATTATCTGAAATTATAGGAAATATACCTTTTATAATTGTTTCTGTTGTAATTGATAAAACGAAATTAAAATCACAATATAATAAACCTTTTAATCCATATCACCTGGGCTTACGTTTTGGTTTAGAAAAGCTAAATGAGGTGTTTTTAAATAAAAAACAGGAGGGTAAAGAAATTTCTTTGGTTTTTGAAAAAAGAGGAAAGAAAGAGGATATAGATTTAGAAAAAGAATTTTTTAAAATTTGTTCTGAAAATGAACAATTTGGGTATAAACAAGTTGATTATGCTAAGGTGATTTATAAATTGGTATTTGCTGATAAGAAGTCTAATTCTACAGGTTTACAGATAGCTGACCTTATTGCGAGACCTATAGGTTTAAATTATTTAGACCCATTGAAATCAAATAGAGCTTATGAAGTTATAAGTTCAAAAATATATGCAAATAAAAAGTTCCCATTACAAGTAAAACCTTTGTTTAATACTAATAAAAATATCCGATTAGAAAATACTCAGTTTAATTTATTAGCTTCTGCATAATACAGAGAAGTCAAAAATCAATCATTTTTTTATCAGAAAAAGGCAAAAAAGAGCTCAAACAAATACTTCAATCTGGATCATACCTGTTTGTGTGCTATTATTTGATAATGAACTGATATAATAAGTTAAAATAAAACTCGTAAGAGATTTTAAAAGTCAAAGCCAATAGAATCTTGTAAATGTGATAAAAGTTTATATATGTAGCTAAAATTACTTTAAAATACAGTTTTATATACTTGTTGAGGTTTGTTGAAAATAAATTTAGTACTACAGAAGTCCATTTGTTTTAATAAACGGCAATATAAGTGCAAATGCTTTACTGAATTATTATAATCTGAAAAAAGAATCAGTTTTATAAAACAAGATGTAATTATATAAAAAAAGAGAAGCCTAAAAGCTTCTCTTTTTTTATAAATAAGATTTTAAATACTTATTAAAGTTTAATAAAGTCTTTAACTGGTGCAAATCTTAAAATAAGATAACCAATTATCGCAGAAATAAGCGAGCCTAAAAGAATACCTATTTTTGCAGAGCTAATAAACTCTGGTGATGTTGAAAATGCCAAACCGGCAATAAAAATAGCCATAGTAAATCCAATACCAGCAATAAATGAAACTCCTAAAATTTGTATAAAGTGAATGTCTGCAGGTATTTGAATTAAATTTAATTTTTTTGCAACCAATATAACTAGTGGTATACCTAGTCCCTTACCTAATACTAAACAAAGTATAATATGGAAGACTAAAGCCATATCTATATGAACAGAACTATCTATTAACACACCTGCATTGGCTAGTGCAAAAACAGGAATTATAAAATAAGCCGACCAATTGTGTAAGTTATGTTCTAAATGCTGTAAAGGAGATTGAAACTTTTTACTCCAATGGGTTAAATTATCTACTAATTTTAATTGTTGATTAGATAATATAGGTTCCTTTAATACAGGTGCAGTTTTAATGCTATTGTAAATACCTTCTAATTGAGAAAGAAAAGTAGTTGTTTTTATTTCTTGTCTAATTGGTACAGAAAATGCAATTAAAATACCAGCAACAGTAGGGTGTACTCCAGATTTTAAGAACAATACCCAAACGATAATACCCACAAAAATCATCACAAATTTAGAGTAATACCCTCTATTTGTTAATACATACAATAGTGCTATTAATCCTAAACCTATTAATAATAATGCAACTTCAATAGATTCACTGTAAAAAACAGCAATCACTAAAACAGCTTCAATATCATCTACAATTGCAAAAGCAGTTAAAAATATTTTTAAACTAAGAGGTATACGTTTTCCTAAGGTGTTTAATACAGCTAAAGAAAAAGCAATATCTGTTGCCATAGGAATTCCCCAACCTTTAAAGGTTTCTGGATTTTGGTTTAAAAGCATAAATAATCCAACAGGAATAAGTGCTCCACCAACAGCTCCAAATAATGGGAAAGCTAATTTTTTAACTGTGTTTAATTCTCCAATTAAAATTTCACGTTTTATTTCTAATCCAATTAAGAAAAAGAAAATAGCCATTAAACCATCATTAATCCAAAATAAAACAGATTTTTTCAATTCAAAATTTTCTCCTGAAAAACCAACTTTATATTCTAAAATAGAAGAGTAACTTTCATGAAGAGGTGAGTTTGCCCAAAATAAAGCAACTAAAGTACATATTAGTAACAGGATTCCGCTAAAACTTTCAATTTTTACAAACTTTTGAAACGGGGTAATAAATAATTTTTTTATCATGAATAATAGCTTAATTTATAAATTTGATAATTGAATGGATACGCATCTTTTTTTAATTCATGTAAACAGCTTCAAAAACTGCTAAAGGCGCTCTCTTACCAACATTTAAAGATAATCTATTATTTTTAATAGTATAATTATCTGTTGAATTAATTGCTTTTAATAATTTAGATTCATCAGTATTATTACAAAACATTCTTGTTGAAATAACTTTTGTGAATTTAATTTTATTGCCTTTCTCTAAAATATACTCGCCATTAATTGAATTACAACCTGCAAACCCGCTAAATCTATTGTCCTTTGTTTTTAAGGTGATAGCTATTTCTCGTTTTTGGTTGTCTTCCATTTTAATTTCATTTCCATATAAAGTTTTAAGTTTCCAATATTTTTCTGTAATGGTGTCGTCGTGGTTTGTTACACTTGTTGACTTACAGTTTGTTATGGTAGGTAAAATTAGAATAAGAAATAATATTTTAGTTTTCATTAAAAAATTTTCATAAAAATAAGTTAAGTTGAGAACATTTTAAACTTTTTTACATTAAATTTCTCTTAATTTTTTGATAAAAAAATGTTTTTTTAATCAGAACATCACCTCAAAATAATAGTTTGTATTTTTACCAATTAAACTTTATTATTTAAATAAATGAACTGGGAACAATTACTTTCTTTAAAACGTTTTGGCGATACACAAAAACGCCCAAGAGCAACTCAAGATGAAACTCGTCTGGGTTTTGATGTAGATTTTGATAGAATTATATTTTCATCAGCTTTTAGGAGTTTACAAGACAAAACACAGGTAATACCTTTATCAGAAACAGATTTTGTACACACACGATTAACACATAGTTTAGAAGTGTCTGTTGTTGGAAGAACTTTGGGTAGAAGAGTAGGTAAGGTGTTGTTAGAACGTTATCCAAAATTAGAGGAATTAGGGTATACGTTTAACGATTTTGGAGCTATTGTTGGAACCGCTTCTTTAATGCATGATATTGGAAACCCTCCTTTCGGGCATTCTGGAGAAAAAGCCATAGGCGAGTATTTTAAAACAGGTAATGGTTTAAAATATAAAGATCTATTGTCTGATAAAGAATATCAAGATTTAATAGATTTTGAAGGGAATGCAAACGGATTTAAAATCTTAACGGAATCGAGAGAAGGAATTTCTGGTGGTTTGCGTTTAAGCTATGCTACATTGGGGGCTTTTTTAAAATATCCAAAAGAGAGTCTGCCAAAGAAACCAACAAATCATATTGTAGATAAAAAGTATGGTTTTTTTCAATCTGAAAAAGATGCTTTTTTAGAAATTGTAGAGGATTTAGGGATGAAACAAAAATCTAATTCGGCAATTTCATTTTACAGGCATCCATTGGCTTATTTAGTAGAAGCTGCAGATGATATTTGTTATACAATTATCGATTTTGAAGACGGAATTAATTTAGGCTTAATTGAAGAAGAGTTTGCTCTAGAATACATGATTAAGTTGGTAAAAGATACTATTGACATTAAAAAATATCATTCCTTACAACATAAAACAGACAGAATAAGTTACTTAAGAGCTTTGGCAATTGGGGTGTTAATTAATGAAGCCGTTGCTATTTTCTTAGCAAATGAAGAAGCTATTTTAAACGGAACTTTTGAGAGGTCTTTATTAGATAGATGTAAATATGAAGCGCAAATAAAAGACATTATTAAATTAAGTGTTGCAAAAATATATAAAAGCAAAGACGTTGTAGAAAAAGAAATTGCTGGTTATAGAATTATTGCCGATTTATTAGATGTTTTTGTAACAGCTTTAAATAATAAGTTTGATGCTAAAGAATCTAATTTTGATGATTTAGTATTGAATCTATTACCAGAAGAATATCAAACAGAATCAACTAGTTTGTATCAAAGAATTATGCAAGTATGCAGTTATGTTTCTAGAATGTCTGATAGTTATGCGATTAGAACACATAAAAAATTAAAAGGAAATATTATTTAAGAATCAATATCTCAGATATAAGAAAGACGCCATTTGGCGTCTTTTTTATGTTAATGTATTAAATGTATTTGCTAAACTATCTGCATCTAAACCAAGTGCATGTTGCAGTTTTAAAACATTTCCATGCTCAATAAAATCGTCGGGTATTCCTATCGTTTTTATTTTATGGTGATAATTATTTTCTGATGCGAATTCTAAAACAGCGCTTCCAAAACCACCTTTTATCGTTCCGTCTTCAATAGTTACAATGTTTTGATGTTTATCAAAAATACGATGTAATAAATTTTCATCTAAAGGTTTTACAAAACGCATATCGAAATGAGAAAAGTGATCTAGATTTTCTACTAATTCTAAAGCATCACAAACATTCTTAGAAATGGTACCAATAGATAAAATAGCAATCTTATTTCCTTCCTGTAAACAAACCCCTTTTCCGATTGCTATTTTTTCAAAAGGTTTTTTCCAATCGATAATTGCTCCTGTTCCTCTTGGATATCGAATAGCAATAGGTTTTTTTAATCCTAATTGTGCGGTGTATAAAATATTACGCAATTCAATTTCATTTCTTGGAGCAAAAACGATCAAATTAGGAATTAAACGTAAATACGCTAAATCGAATACTCCATGATGTGTTGCTCCATCTTCGCCAACCAAACCAGCTCTGTCTAAACAAAAAACAACTGGTAAGTTTTGCAAAGCAACATCATGGATTACTTGATCGTATGCACGTTGTAAAAAAGTAGAGTAAATATTGCAAAACGGAATTAAACCTTGCGTAGCCATACCTGCCGCTAAGGTTACAGCGTGTTGTTCTGCAATACCAACATCAAAAGTTCTCTTTGGATGCTTTTCTAACATGAATTTTAGAGAACCTCCCGTTAACATCGCTGGAGTTATACCAACAATTTTATCATTTTTATCAGCTAATTCTACCACTGTTTTACCAAAAACATCTTGATACTTTGTGTATAAGCTTTTTGCTATTTTTAATCGCTCACCAGAAATTTTATCAAATTTACCAGGTGCATGATAGGTTACTTGGTCTTCTTCAGCTTTCTGTAAACCTTTTCCTTTTGTAGTAATTACATGTAAAAACTTTGGGCCTTTTACATCTTTTAAACGTTTTAATTCTGATAATACCTTTGGTAAATCATGTCCGTCAATAGGACCCGAATAATCAAAATTTAAAGCTTTTATAATATTGTTTTGCGCCGCAAGTCTTTTATCGGTTTTAACCTTTGTTAGATACTCTTTTAAAGCACCAACGGAAGGGTCAATACCAATAGCGTTGTCATTTAAAATAATTAATAAATTGGCCTTAGAAACTCCTGCGTGGTTTAAGGCTTCAAAAGCCATTCCGCTTGCAATAGAAGCATCTCCAATAACAGCAATGTGGTGTTTTTCTGTATCTCCTTTTATGTTAGAGGCAATTGCCATTCCTAAAGCTGCAGAAATAGAAGTAGAGGAGTGCCCTACACCAAAAGCATCGTATTCACTTTCTTTTCTTGACGGAAAACCTGCAATTCCACCCAACTGTCTGTTGGTGTGAAAAACATCTTTTCTGCCTGTTAATATTTTATGTCCGTATGCTTGATGCCCAACATCCCAAACCAATAAGTCATTTGGGGTATCAAATAGATAGTGCAAAGCAATCGTTAACTCTACAACGCCTAAACTAGCGCCTAAATGTCCTTCTTTGGTTGCTACAATATCAATAATAAAATCCCTCAATTCTTTTGCAAGTTGAGGTAATTGATCTTGATTTAATTTTCGTAAATCTTCTGGGTTTACTATGTGGTCTAACAAATTCTTCATTCAAACGTAAAAATACAACATCAAATACTGTGTGCGTAAAACGGGCAGTTAATAAATACAAATCTATCGTAAATATTTTACTTAATTTTGATATTTATAATCAACATACATGATACAACCTTTTGATGATACCTATTTTATGAAAAAAGCCTTACAAGAGGCAGAATCTGCTTTTGATAAAGGCGAAGTGCCTGTAGGTGCAATTATTGTTTTTAAAGATCAAATTATTGCTAGAGCACACAATTTAACGGAAACATTGAATGACGTAACGGCGCATGCGGAAATGCAAGCATTTACAGCTGCTGCTGATTTTTTAGGTGGTAAGTATTTAAAAGATTGTGTATTGTATGTAACGCTAGAGCCTTGCCAGATGTGTGCAGGTGCAAGTTATTGGGCGCAAATTGGTAAAATTGTTTATGGAGCAACAGAACCAGATAGAGGTTTTGTAAATTTAAAAACTACACTACATCCAAAGACAAAAGTTGTTAGTGGAATTTTAGAAAACGAATGTTCTCAGTTATTAAAGCGATTCTTTATTGAAAAACGGAATCTAAATTAATTATGGAATTGTTAAACTTTTTGTAAATAAATCTTAAAAATTTGTGAGATAATTTGTTTTAGAGAAACTTTACGTCAACTAATTCAAATTATTTTACTTCATGAAAAAATTCTTACTTTTATTCTTGCCATTTATTGTTGTTTCAACAATTTCTGCACAAGAAACTCCAACCCCTAATTACCGAGCTGCTGCTAAGTATTCGCCAACAAATTTGGCAAAAATGGTACACTCTACATCTGTAAGTCCACATTGGTTAAAAAAAGGAAATCGTTTTTGGTATGCTTATAAAACATCAGAAGGTGCCAATTATTATTTAGTGGATGCAGATAAAAAATCTAAAAAGGCACTTTTCGATAATGTAAAGATGGCAAAGTGGTTAACAGAAATCACTAAAGATCCATACGACGCAAAACACTTACCTCGTTTTAGTTTTAAATTTAACGAAGCAGAAGATGCTATCCGTTTTAGAGTAACATCAACAGAAGAAGTTGAAGTTATTGATGATAAAAAAGAAGAAAAGAAAGAGGAGGGAAAAGACTCTACTTCAACAAAAAAAGCCAAGTCTAAAAAACCGACAAAACCTAAAATGGAGAAAAAAGTCTACCATTTAGAGTATAAATTAGGTGGAAATGGCTTGACGATTATTGATACCATTAAGAAAGAAAAAGAAGATTGGAAAAAGTGGGCAAACATTGCACCAGATAGTTCTATTGTCTTGTATTCTAAAAACTACAACTTGTATTGGATGGATAAAATAAACTTTAAAAAGTTTATTAAAGACGAAAAAGATAGTACAGTTGTAGAAAACCAATGGACAAAAGATGGTGAAGAAAACTATGCTTACGGACGTGGATCTAGAGGAGATAATGTAGATAAAGAAAAAAATAAAGACAAAAGAAACGGTGTTGGAGGAATTTGGTCTCACGATTCTAAAAAGTTTGTTTTTCAAAAATCTGACTCAAGACATATTAAAGATTTATGGGTAATTAATTCTACAGGTAAAAAAAGACCAACGTTAGAAACTTATAAATATCACATGCCAGGTGAACAAGAATATTATAAATCAGAATTATTAATTTTTGATATCCCTACTAAAACACATGTAAAAGTACCTTTAGATACGATTAAACAACAAAGTATTTCTGTTTTTAGAGCGCCAAGAAAACAATCTAGTAGAGATGATGAATTTAGACCAACTTTATTGCTTTCTAAAAAAGGAAAAGTATATTTCAGCGTAATCTCTAGAGATCGTAAAAAGTATGATATTAATGTAGCCGATATTAATACGGGAGAATACAAAACTTTAATTGAAGAGCGTTTTAATACCTATATAGAGTCTCGTCCGTTAATTTTATTAAATGATGAAAAAGAAATGTTGCATTGGGCAGAACGAGATGGTTGGGCACATTTTTATTTATATGATACAGACGGAGACTTAAAAAATCAAGTTACAGAAGGCGATTACCATGTGGCTAGTTTTGAAGGTTTAGACGAAAAAAGCAACACGTTATATTTTTCTGCAAACGGCGTAAATAAAGAACAAGATCCTTACTATGCACATTCTTATAAAATCAATTTAGATGGTACGGGAATGAAAAACTTAAACCCTGGAGATTTTACAACTAGCACAAGTATGTCTGACTCTAACAAATACTTTATAAGCAACTTTTCTAGAGTAAATACCGTACCAAAATCGGAACTTAGAAATGCAAACGGACGCAAAGTAATGGATTTAGAAACTGCTGATTTATCGCAACTATTTGCATCAGGATACAAGTTTCCAGAAACCTTTAAAGTAAAGGCAGACGATGGAATTACCGATATTTATGGGGTTATGTATAAACCATTTGATATGGACTCTACGAAAGTTTATCCTTTGTTGGAGTATGTTTATCCTGGGCCACAGACAGAAGCAGTAAATAAATCTTTTTCTTATTCTATGGACCGAGTAGATAGAATGGCACAAGTTGGTTTTATTGTAATTACCTTAGGAAACAGAGGTGGGCATCCAGACAGATCTAAATGGTATCATAATTATGGTTACGGAAATTTACGTGATTATGGTTTGGCTGATAAAAAGTATGTAGCACAACAATTGGCAAACAAACACAGTTATATTGATATTGAAAAAGTAGGGATTTATGGTCATTCTGGTGGTGGATTTATGTCTACAGCAGCTATGTTAGTCTATCCAGATTTCTTTAAAGCAGCAGTTTCATCTGCAGGAAATCATGATAATAATGTGTACAATTCTTGGTGGAGTGAAACACATCATGGTGTAAAGGAAGAAATTGATGCAAAAGGGAAAAGTTCTTATAAATATAAGATTGATACAAATCCATCTTTGGCAAAGAACTTAAAAGGACATTTAATGTTGATTCATGGTGATATGGATAATAACGTAAATCCTGCCGGAACGATTAGAATGGCAAACGAATTAATTAAAGCAAATAAACGTTTTAAATTTATGGTTATGCCAGGACAAAGACATGGTTTTGGTAGCATGACTGAATATTCTTTTTGGTTAAGAGCAGATCATTTTAGTAAATATTTATTAGGTAAAGAAGCTACCGATGCTGATATTATGTATATGAACTTAGACAAACCAATGAATAGGTAAATTATTCAATGTCAGTTCGAGCGAAGTCAAGAACTTAAAAGTAAAAACTCCGAATGAAAATTCGGAGTTTTTTATGCTTTAGAGTATCTAAAATTATTTTGTTTGCTATTATCTACTTCGTAAAAAGAATATTACTTCTTTCTGAAATTCCGTTTTCACTAAATGCTTCTATAGTAAAATAATACGGTGTATCTCTGTCTAAAGAACGCATAAAATGTTCTGTCGTATCGTAGACTTGCCATGATTGATATAATTTATCTTTCGCAATTCCCCAACGGATATTATAACCCTGAGCACCTTCTACAGCTTCCCAAGAAAAAGATACATCTCTACGATCTGCTTCTCTTTTTACTTTGAATCCTGTAACTCCTGTTGGCTTATCTTCAAGTCCTAATCCAAAGACTCTAAACTCGGACATTGCAAAGTTTGCTCCAGGTACTTTTACATTGTTGTAACGTACAAATTTTGCTTTTACAGCTTCATCTAATACAATGTAAGCATTTGGCGTATCCCTTTCGCTTGTACTTCTATCTACAACGGTTTGCCAGTTAATACCATCCATAGAAGTTTCAATAGTAAATTGATGCTTTAATCCTTCGGTACGCGTATAAATCCCTGATTCATGGTCATGGAAATTTAATTGAAAAGCATTGATATTTCCAGGTTTTAACATTTCAATGGTTAACCATTGTTTATCATCATTGGCTTCTGCAACCCAAAATGTTTTAGGGTTTTCATCTGTTAATACTTTAGAAATTATTTGACCATCAGTATTCTTTTCTAAAGGTAATTCTGTGACTTCTACTGCATCGTCATCAGACGTAAATTTCTTTATCTGCATTAAGGAAGAAGAGACGGTAGCAGCTCCTTTATAAGACAATAACATCCAACCATTGTGCTCTCCTGCTTTTGTAGTATGATTCGCTCCAAAACGCGGATAATCGCCATATGATGTGTTACTATACATTAATCCATCGGCATCAAAATAAGTAGGAAACATACTTAAACGACGTTCCCATTGCGAATTAGAAGCAAGTGCCATTGTTGCAAAGTGCCAATATTGACCATTGGTTTGCTTCACCGTTATTCCGTGTCCAGCACCATTTGTAAATCCGCCTGGTTTAAAGCTCATCGGGTTGTTTTTCATGTATTTAAATGGGCCTAATGGGGTGTCTCCAATATAAACTCCATCTGCATACACATTAAATTGTGTGCCAGGTGCTGCGTATTGTAAATAATATTTTCCGTTGTGTTTAGTCATAGAAGCACCTTCCATATAACCTTCTTTTAAAGTTGGGTGAAAGTTGTTTTCTCCAAAACGTTCCCATCCGTGTTTTTCCTCATCGAGGTTAAACAGTTCTTTACGAACACCTGTTTCTAAAAAACGATCATCTTTATTCAACTTTTTAACCTTTAGTGGATTAACATTAGAAGAGCCCCAGTACAAATAGGTTTGTCCGTCATCATCTATAAATAATTCCGAATCTTGAATGTCTGTAGATATAGAGGCAGTTGGTGTCCATTTTCCTCCTTTCGGATCATCTGTATAAAGAATACTTCCATAACCTGCAGGATTACCAGCAAAATACACCAATGAATCCTTGTAATTAAAAGCTGTAGGTGCGTTACTACCTTCAAAAAACCATTGTTCTGGTTTAATAAAATTCCAGTTTATTAAATCGGTAGAATGCCAATAGCCAAAAGAACGTGTTACAAACATGTAATACTCTCCTTTAAACTCTATAACTGCAGGATCTGCACCAGAACGGTACGATTTATTTTGCGTTGAATTATACACCATATAGGTATAATCAATATCTAATGGGTTGATATAGGTTTCAAGCCTTTTTTTTATTTCTGATACATTCTTGGTGTCAGAAGCTTCTGATACATTCTGATTTTTTTCATTATTACAAGAAAAAAGTAATACTAAAGTGAATAAAAAAAGTAGTTTTTTCATGATTTATAATTTAGTGTCTTTTTCGGTTAGTGGATTATAATACGTATTGTATTTAGAAGCTATCAAAATATTCTACGCAAGATTTATATTTTTATTTTCTCTTCTGAAAATTTCATTCTAAATGACTAACCTAAGATTGTATTACAATCAGACAAGTAAAAACCACACAAAATAATAAGAATAGGGAGAAACTTAAAAATTATGTGTGGCATAAAATTGTTATTATTTAATTGTGATATTTTTATTTAGTCAATTCAAATTCTTTCATCATTTTGGTATCTGAATTTGTTCCTACAAAAACCTGAAACTGTCCTGGTTCTGCTACAAAATCTAATTCTGAATTATAGAATTTTAAATCTTCAACAGAAATTTTGAAGCTTATATTTTGAGTTTCTCCTTTCTTAATTTCTACTTTTTGAAAACCTTTTAATTCTTTTACAGGTCGTGTTACAGAACCAACAAGATCTCTTATATATAACTGAACAACTTCTTTTCCGTCGTAATTACCAGAATTAGTAACCTCTACAGAAACATTAATTTCGCCGTCCATGTTTATAGAAGATGTATCTAATTTTAAGTTTTCATAATCAAACGTAGTGTAGCTTAATCCATAACCAAAAGGATACAAAGGCTCGTTACGAACGTCGATATAGTTACTTTTAAATTTCTCAAAGTTACCCTCTGTATTTCCAAGAGGTCTTCCTGTATTTTTATGATTGTAAAATAATGGTACTTGACCTACATTTCTTGGAAAAGTAGCTGTTAATTTTCCTGAAGGATTTACATCTCCAAATAATACATCAGAAATTGCTAAACCAGCTTCACTACCAGGAAACCACGCGTTAATTATAGCAGGTACATTTTCATTTTCTTCTACTAAAACTAAAGGTCTTCCGGTAAACAATACTAAAACAACAGGTTTTCCTGTTTTTAACAAAGCATTCAATAAGTCTTTTTGAACTTGAGGAATACCAAGGTCTGTTCTACTACTGCTTTCTCCACTTAATTCAGCAGATTCTCCAATAGTGGCAACAATAACATCTGACTTCGCTGCAATTTTAAGCGCTTCATCTAACAATTGTTTGTCTGTACGTCCATCTCTTGGAATCCCTTTTCCAAACATAGTGGCACGTTGTTCTAATTCTAAGTCATAATCGATGTTACTTCCTTTTGCGTATAGCATAGTTGCTTTATCGCCAATAACTTCTTTTAATCCATCAAAAACAGAGTTTGATTTTTCTTGATCTGTAGCTACACTCCAAGTTCCAGCCATATTGTTAGCTGCTTTTGCTAATGGGCCAATTAAAGCGATTGTTCCAGATTTTTTAAGCGGAAGTAATTGATCTTCATTTTTCAGCAATACCATAGATTCAGCAGAAACTTTACGTGCGAACGCTTTGTTTTCTGGTGTAAAAATTTCTGTTTTAGCTCTATCAAGATCGCAATATTTATAAGGATCGTCAAATAAGCCTAATTGATATTTAGCCGTTAACATACGTTTTACTGCAGTGTCAATTTCATCCATTGTTACCTTACCATTCTCATAAGACTCTTTTAACGTTTTTACAAAAGCAGCTGGAATTGAAGGGGAATCTCCTGCCATATCCATATCTACACCTGCTTTTAATGCTTGTTCAGAAACTTGATATTTATCTCCAACACCATGTGCTATCATTTCATAAATACCCGTATAATCTGTTACAACAAAACCATTAAAACCCCAATCATCTCTTAATAAATCTGTAAGTAACCACTTATTTCCTGTAGCAGGAATTCCGTCTACTTCGTTAAATGAAGCCATTACAGACCCCACTCCAGCATCTACAGCTGCTTTGTAAGGTGCTAAGTATTCATTATACATTCTAATACGGCTCATGTCTACTGTGTTGTAATCTCTACCTGCTTCTGAAGCTCCGTAAAGTGCAAAGTGTTTTACACAAGCCATTAATGTGTTATTTGCTGATAAATCATCAGATTGATACCCATTTACCATGGCTACAGCAATTTTGCTTCCTAGGTAAGGATCTTCTCCATTTCCTTCAGAAACGCGTCCCCAACGTGGATCCCTAGAAATATCAACCATCGGAGAGAACGTCCAGTTAATTCCGTCTGCACTCGCTTCAGTTGCTGCTACTCTAGCCGTTTTTTCAATCATTTCCATATCCCAAGAACTAGAAAGACCTAGAGGAATTGGAAATGTTGTTTTGTAACCATGAATCACGTCCATTCCAAAAATTAGAGGAATTCCTAATCTACTTTGTTCTACAGCAATTTTTTGAACTTCATAAATTTTTTCAGCTGTTTTAATATTGAATAACCCACCAACTTTACCTTCTTTTATACGTTCTCCTACATCAGTTCCTTTTGCTGTTCCTGTTGTAATATCTCCAGAAGTTGGTAAATTAAGTTGCCCTATTTTTTCATCTAAGGTCATTAGTTCTAAAATTGAATCTATTTTTGACTCGAATTGATTGTCTGCTATTTTAGAACTTGTTCTTGTATTATTGTTAGAATTACAGCTCGAAAATAGGATTGCTATAATTAGAATACCTGTTATTTTTAGAATAGATTGTTTTTTCATTTTTTTTATTTTGAATTAGAGAAAAGCCATGTTAATAATTTGGGTTCTGCTAAAGCAGGATCCCAGCTGTTGTGATTTGCAAAATCATAGAGTGTAAATCTTGGATATCCACCATTTTTAAGAATTGCAGACACCATATTTACTGATAAATTCGGGTCTACAACATCATCTTTTGCTCCATGAAAAACCCATAATGGTATAGATTTGGCGTATGCTGATACCGTTTTTGGATGTCCGCCTCCGCAAATAGGAATAGCTGCTGCGAACATTTCTGGTTTTCTATAGATAATTTCGAAGGTTCCCATACCTCCCATAGATAACCCCATTACATAAATTTGGTTGGTTTTTACATATGGTTTTTCTGCCATTTCATCCATTAAATTCATTACCAAGCTCATTGCTTTGGTTGGTGATTTCTTGTACTTGTATTTAAATGTAATTGGTTTTGTGGTACGATCTGCTTTTAATTTTGCCCAATAATCATTTTCTGGACATTGCGGAAAAATAACGATTGCAGGAAATGAATTTCTTGTGGTTTCATTTAAAAATAAATCGCTTCCATTTGCCAATTGTTTTTCATTGTCGCCACCGCGTTCACCTGCACCGTGTAAAAATAATACTACCGGATAAGATTTGTCTTCAGAAAAATCTTTAGGTAATAACATTCTAAATTGTAGCGTATCTTTATGAACAACATGTGTTTTTTTTAGGAATACATTTTCTGACTTTTTTAATTGCTGAGCGCTGATTAAAAAAGACATTACAAAAATTAAAAAGAGTGTTATTATAAGCGTTTTTAACTTCATTATTTAAATTGTTAATAGGTGAAACCAAGTGCATCTAAACCATTTTGTACATCGTTATTTTTCATAAATAAGTGCCATAATAAACCTGTTCTGTAATTTTCTATCATTACAGGAATAGGACCTTGATCTATTGCAAGATATTTTTCTATGTACCAATTATTTTCAAGACTAAAAGCATCATAAGGCCCGTATTTACCAACAAGATTATCGTGATTCATATAAATGTTCCTTAAAACATTCATGCTTTCTTTTGGTGTGTATGGAAATGATGATAATGCAGCAGTTGGTGAAATTACACCTAGATCATCACCTGGTCTATGTCCATGATAACCATCTATGGAATAGCTAGAAGTTAAACCCCAAAGATCCTCTCCGTACCCTTTAAAATTTAGTGGATTATCGACTGCATATTTGTAATGAATTTTAGCTTGATTTTGTGTTAGTGTCCAGTAATTTGCATACTGATCTGATAAGTTTCTAGGATCTAAACCTAAGTAGGAGTAATGTGCCCAAAATAAAGGTCCTACCAAATCTGTGTCATTATAAAAATAGTTTAAAACGATGTTTTCATCATAATACGTTTTATTAGAAACAATAGCACCATTTTTTGCCCATCCTTGTTCATAAACAGATTTTTTAATTGGGTGTGTTGGTGATGCTGCAGCAAGCACATACATAATTAAACATTCGTTATAACCTTTAACAGGTAGGTTCATGTCCCAACCATATGCTGGCGACCAATGCCAGTATAAAACATCTTCTCCGTTTTTGGTGTACCAGTCCCATTCTACAGTTCTGTATAGATTATCTATTTTAGAAACCAATTCTTTTTCCTGTACAGTATTGCCATCAAAATATTCAGAAACGGTTAATAGGCCTTGGATTAAAAAAGCTGTTTCAACTAAATCTCCGCCATTATCTTTTTCGCTAAAAGGTTGTACTTTTCCTGTTTCACCGTTAATCCAATGTGGCCAAGCACCATGAAAACGATCTGCTTTATCTAAAAAATCTACTATTTTTTGAAACCGTAGAAGTGCTGCTTCTCTCGATATAAATCCTCTTTCAATTCCTACTAAAATAGCCATCAACCCAAAGCCACTTCCTCCTGTAGTTACGGTAGTTTTAGGCGATTCAAGATACACATTATCCATATGTATTCTTTCGAGTGCTAAACCTGAATTAGGTTCTGCTCCTTCCCAAAAATAATTTATGGTTTGCTCTTGAATACAATCTAAAAGTGCATCATCAGAAATTAAGGTATCCTCTACAACGATATCTGTAGTAGTTTCTTCTTTTTGCTTATTACAACCAAATAGAGCCAGTGATAGTATACTTATTAATAGAAAATTACGCATATATAACATGTTCTTAAATGATAGGTTAAATTTCAGCTATACTTAAATGTTAAGCATAGCTGAAATTTTAGATTACTCCCATCCTGGATTTTGTGTCATTCCTGGAGTTTGTATTAATTGATTGTAAGGAATTGGAAACAATTCGTGTTTACCAACAACAAATGTTTTACCATCTGCAGCCATTGCTTCTTTTGCTTGACCTGTTCTAACAATATCAAACCAACGATCGTGTTCCATCGCTAATTCTAAGTGTCTTTCTTTCCAGATTTGTGCTACTGTTGGATTGCTAATGGTAGGTAATTTTACTCTGCTTCTTACTAAATTAAGAGGTGTTGCAGCGTCTTGACCAATATATGTTGCAGCTTCCGCTTTTATCAATAGAATTTCTGCATAACGAAGTATTCGTATGTTTTTATCTCCATCGTCTGATCCTGTAGAGGCACTAGAATATGCTTTTTCATTATACCTAGGGTTCTCAACTTCAAAAACTTCACGACCATCCCATAGTGTTTCACCTTCAAAAATAATAGAAGCATTCATTCTAATTAGGTCACCTTCTGCTTCGAACGCTTTTACAAGAGTTTCAGATGGGTTATTATATCCCCATCCCCAACCGTCAGCACCTCTGGCACCTTGAGTTTGTGAGTATTGTTGCACACCATGAGATATAGATTCTCCTCTACCTTGTACCTCAAAAATAGATTCGATACTATTTTCTGTGGAAGCTCTCCATAATTCTTCATAATTTGGATGTAAACCATATTCTCCAGAATTAATAACATTTTCTGCCATGTCATATGCTTTTTGCCACTCTTTTTCATAAAGGTAAACTTTAGATAAAAGTGCTTGCGCAGCTCCTTTAGACGCGCGACCTAAGTCTTCTGAAGCATACTTACTCTTAAGAGGTAGTTTTTCTATAGCGTCTAATAAATCTGCTTCTATATAAGCGTATACATCTGCTACAGGTTGTCTTTCAACTAAATCTACATCTTGTAATGGTACAGCTCCAAAAGATCTTACTAACCAAAAATAATTTAAAGCTCTTAAAAACTTCGCTTCACCTACTAATCTGTTTTTTAAGTTTTCATCTGTTAGGCCATAATTTTCTGTATAATCTATAGCAATAGATGCTCTGTTTATAGATTTATACCAATTTTGCCACATAGAAAGAATTGAACCTGCACTACTTGTAAAGGTTAAGGCATCTAATACGTCTTTATCCGCACCAGTATCGGTAGAAGAACTACCTTTATCTGAATTGTCAGATATAATTTCTGTGATTCCAAGATAAGAAAAAGCATAATCCCATTCGGTTAACATACCGTAGGCACCATTTACCATTTCTTTAGGTGTTACTGTTTCAGTATCGTCTTGCTCTAAACGATCTTTACTATCAACATCTAAATAATCTTCACTACAAGAAACAGTAGTGAAAAGCAGTCCTATAGCAAATAGAATCTGTATATTTTTAATATTATTTTTCATGATAATTATTTTTTAAAATTTTATAAATCGATGTTTACACCAAATAAGAAGGTTTTAGTGTTTGGGTATGCAGAAAGTTCTATTCCTGCTGCTCCACTTGCTCCTGCTGAACCAGATGAACCAACTATTTCTGGAGTAAAACCAGAATACTTAGTAAACATAAATGGGTTTTTAGCAGTTGCATAAACTCTAATTCTAGAAACTTGATTCATTAGCACTGGTAAAGTATAACCAATGGTAATATTGTTGATTCTTAAATAATCTCCATCTTCTAAATAATAACTTGATGCATAAGAGTCTTTATCCGCACCTGGGTTTACATTGGTAGATCCTTCGCCTGTCCATCTATTTGCAAAAGTATCATACGCTATGTTTTCACCTCCGTCTATGCTAGTTCCTTTTAAACCGTTATAAATTTTATTTCCTCCAGCTCCAAAAGCATCAACGGCCAAGTCAAAACTTTTATAATTTAAACCTACATTAAATCCGAAGTTATAAGTAGGGATGTAAGAACCGAAGAATTTTTTATCATTATCATCAATAACACCATCGTTATTTTGATCTTTATAACGTAAATGTCCTGGAGATGGAGTACCGTAATGTGCATTGTTATTTATTTCATCTTGGTTTTGCCAAACACCATCTGCTTCGTACATCCACCAAGCATAAATAGGTTGCCCTTCTTGTAATTTTTTTGTGATTTGACCGTTCGATAAACTACCTCCGGTTTGACCATCATATGCTGATTTTACATTCTCAACGTTATTTTTATTATCAGAAAAGACAAAACCTAGGTTGTATGATAAGTCTTCGGTGATATTATCTCTCCAATTAAATTCTATTTCAAAACCTTTGTTTAGTACTTCTGCACCATGATCATAATAATTGGTTCCTTCACCAGAAGTGTAAACAGGAGTTACGTTTAAAATAGCATTTTCCGTGTTTCTGTTGTAGTAGTTAAAACTACCAGATAACCTTGAGCTATACGCCTGAAAATCTAAACCAACGTTTGTTTCTTTAGTGATTTCCCAAGAAATAGGGTAGATAGAAGCACCTAAAGCTGCACCGTACACTAAATCTTGATTTGCCCCAAATACGTAATTTACATTACTACTTCCGGTAGCGGTTGAATAAGTTGACACATTAAAAGGAACATCTGAATTTCCTAATTTACCCCAACCTACTCTCATTTTTAAGAAATTTAAATTTTCTATATCACTTAAAAATGATTCTTTAGTTAATACCCAACCTGCACTAAAAGAAGGGAAGTTTCCAAAATATTCTGTATTGTTATCATTATTGAATGTGCTTATACCATCTCTACGAATATTTGCTTGAAGAAAGTATTTTTCATTGAAATTATATTGCAACCTTCCATAATACGATAATTGATTTGTAGGCGTAGATGAACTTTGTTGTGAAGTTTGTTCATAATCTTCAGAAGCAAAGTTGATGTTCCAGTATTGTTCTTTTTGTGGCACATCATAAGCAAGTTGATAGGTATTAAACGTATTATTTTTACTTCCTTTTGTAAGACCTGCTACAACATTAATGCTGTGATTGCCTATTATTTTGTCGAAAGTTAAATAATTATCCCAGTTGTATCTATAGCTTTCAGATCTGCTAAAAGATAAGTTGTTATCTGCATATGCTGTAGTTGTTGGGTTTGCTTCTTTCAATGCATTAAAATCAGCCTCATTTTGCCCTGTATTTGTTGTTAAGTATTGAGACTTGATATCATTAAAAGATCTTGATTTGTAGTACGATTTAGTACCTCCAAAACGAGAGTTGGCTTTTAAAGAACTTGTTATCTTAACCTCTAAATCAAAAGACCCTTGTAAATCTGTAGTTTCGTCTTTTTGATTGTTATAATATACGGTTGCCAAAGGGTTACCTATAGAGTTTAAACGGCTGTTACCTTGGTAACCAACAACTCCTGTATTCGTATTCCAGTTAGATTGACCAAAAGCGCCATTATCATAGTACGCTGGTACTAGTGGAGACTGTCTGTATGCTTCATTAAAGGCATTAAAAGGTTTTGGAGTTCCTTTTGAAATTGCAGCACTAAAGCTTTGTGTTAATTTTACTGTGTTTTCAAAAAGATTAAAGGTATTGTTAGATCTTAACGTATTTCTGGTTAAGTTTTGATCTTTTAAAAGTCCATCCTCATTGTAATTATTTAAGCTAAAGAAATAATTTGTATGTTCATTAGCTCCTGAAATAGAAACATTATTACTATTAGATAATCTAACGTCTGTTAACTCATCATACCAATCTGTATTATATGCTTGGTTTGATGATAATAAATCTGTAGATCCTAAAGATGTACGAACCTCATTAAAGTAAGTAATGTACTCTGAAGCATCTGCCATTTTTACGGGGTTAAGCGTACTTGTTGCTCCGTAGTAAGAACTTAATGAAACTTTGGCTTTTCCATTCTTCCCTTTTTTGGTTGTAATAAATATAACACCGTTTGCAGCATCCATACCATAAATAGCAGCTGAGGCAGCATCTTTCATAACATCCATTGTTTCAATATCAGAAGGGTTTATGTTACTGATACCGCTAACTTGTATACCATCTACAATATAAAGAGGTGTTGTACCAGATGCAGCAGTACCTAATCCTCTTATCATTACTACAGGGTCACTACCAGGTGCATTGGTGTTAATAATATTTACACCAGACAATTTTCCTTGTATAGATTGTGTTGCGTTTGCCGCTGGTTGTTTTAATAGGTCGTCTGATTTAATACTAGAAACAGCACCTGTAAGATCTGATCTTTTTTGGGTACCATAACCAATAACTACAATCTCATCTAGAGATTCTACGTCATCTTCCAATGAAATATCAATAACATTCTCATTATTTACAGTTACCGTAATTTTTTTAAAGCCAATGTAGCTAAATGTTAATTGTTCTCCTTTATTAACGGTAAGAGTGTACTTTCCATCAAAATCGGTTGAGACTCCGTTGCTTGTTCCTGCTACAGCAACGCTTACTCCTGGTAAAGGAGTACCTCCATTTTTACTTGTTACAATACCATTTATTTCCATTTCTTGTGCAAAAGCACCTAATGAAAAAAATAGTATTAATAATAGACTAATCTTTGTTTTCATATTAGTGTTATTAATTATTAAATATTCAGTTTATTCGGTAGACTAAATTATAAACTATTATTAAATAAACTAAAAAGAGCTTTACATTTTAAATACGTCACCAAATGAACCAAATGTTAAAAATCATTAACAAATCGGGGTTGACGTACTTTGTTGCCCTAAATAAAACGTTGTAGTTGAAGGTGATTTTAATAAATGACGTATATATGACGTAGTTATTAATTGTGTATTAGGTAAAAAAACAAGTTCATTATTTGATATTTAACAAATAATCAGTGATAGAAATGTCATTTTCTAAATTTAACTTCTTTTTTAACCTATATCTATGCGTTTCTACACCCCTATGAGAGATATTCATTAAAGGTGCAATTTCTTTTGAAGAAAGATTCATTTTGATGTAAGCACATATCTTTAAATCCTTTGGAGTAAGCTTTGGATGTTTGGTTTTTAAGGTTTCGAAAAACTCATCATGAACTTGACTGAAATTATTTTCAAAAACGGCCCATTCATCTTTAAGTACAATAGAATTATCTAATTTTTTTAACAATTTTTTAAAGTTGTACTGACTATTAAATCCTTCTTTATGCCCCATCAATTCTTTTTTAATTTCCTCAAGGATTTCATTTTTCTTCACTAAAGCCATCGCATTATTAGCTAACTGTTTACTTTTAAGCTTAATTTCTTTTTGCAAAGATTCATTTTTAAACTCCACAATTTGTTTTTCGTTTTCTAACGTCTTTTCGCGTAGTAATTTTTCTTGCTCTTTCTGATACTTGATTTTTATAAGACGCTGTTCTTTTGCTATTTTTTTATTTTGCAAAACATATAACAGTGCAATAATTAACAGTGCAATAATTGCGTATAGCAAGAATCCAAAAGTATCTCTATACCAGGGTGGTAATACATCTATATGTAAACTTTGAACAGCTGATACATTTCCAGAATTCCCTTTTGCTCTAAAGGAAATTGTATATTCTCCGTCTTTAAGGTTAGAGAACTCTATTTTATCGTTTTCTGCTTTGTACCATAAATTACCTGTGTTAGATATTTTGTATTCAAAATAATGATTTACAGATTTTGAAGATGACAGCGCTACCGTAATATTTTCATTAAAATTAAAACGGACTTCATTGTTCTTAATCTTAGATAGGTTAATAGGAATTCCATCTACAGATATAACTTCTATTTTTGGCTTTTGTAAACTATAATTAGAGGCTGTGGTGTTATTAATCATCATAAAACCATTGTCTAAATTTAAAGCATAAGCAGAATCATTTATTTTAGACACATTTTCGTAACCTATAATATACCTGTTTTTTAATTGATCATCACTTAAAATAAGTAGTTCGTCATCATTAGAAAAGGATTTAAAATTAATAAAGCCATGATTGTTTTTTAGAGCAAAAAGATTCGTGTCATCTTCAGATATAATGTAACTATGCTTTCCTAACTTATTATTAAGTAGTTTATAAGGAATAATAGAATCTAAAATAGGTTCATACTTCTGCCAACCTTCACTTGTTTTAAAACTAATATTGTTCTTAATATTATAAACCCTTATATTGTAATTAGAGCTAATACCTTTTTTTTCATAATTTTCTACACTACGTATGGTTTCATAATCTTCATCAAACTGAATCTTATAAACGCCTTTGGTTTCATGTGCAACCCAAGCTGTGTAATCATTTTCAAATACTAAAAAGCGAGAAGGTATTAGGGCTTTGTCAAATTGTTTTACAGTCCACTCTCCATTTTTCTTTTCAAATTTTACCAATCCAGAATAGGTACCTTGAATATAGGTGTCATTTCTTTCAGGAACTTTCTTTATCGTCCATCCCCCAGTAAAATTAGAGATCTTTTTAAAAGTATTCGTATCTACTAAAAAAGTTCCTTCATTATGACCACAAAAAAGTTCATCACCTATAATTGTTAAATCCCAAACCTGACCTTGCGAACCTTCTATAAACACTAATTGATCATTAGCATTAAGCTTAAAAAGCCCAGTATTGGTACCGATATAAATAACATCTTTGTATTCAATAATATCATAAACAGCACCCAGTTTCCCAGAAACATCATTAAAGAAATAGTTACTACTACTTAGTTCTATATGAGCAATTCCATTGTCTAACCCCAACCAAAGGTTGTCTGAATCATCAAGCGCTTGTCCTAAAACAGTATTGTTTAATAAACCATTCTCTTTACTGATATGAAATTTTAAGTTTCCTAAATGATCTGTTAAGAAAACGCCGTCTTTTATAGTTCCAAAAACCATTTCTCCGTTTCTTAAAATAGAAAAATCATTAAGTTGATGTAGTTTAATTGCTGCATTTATCTCAAAACCGGTAGGAACAAGCTTTCCTTTCTTTAGAAAAAAGCTTCCTTTTAGAGAGGTCATCAACAGAAGTTTATCTTCATATTTGTTGATAGATATAATCTTAGTATCTAAAAGCAGGTCATTAGAATAGAAAGGTGCTAGTTTGTTGTTTTTAAGTAAAAAAACACCTCCATTTAAAGTACTTACATATAAATCATCGTCAATAACACTAAGCGAAATAAGTATTGAATCGGATTTTAGTTGTACAATACTCTTATAATCATATATATAAATATTTAAGAAAGAACGAAAAATTATTTTGTCTTTATACTTTACAATACTCCATATTTCTTCATTAGGAGAAATTTTGTTAAGAATAGTATCACTTAATGATTGGTATTTAAGGATTCCGAAATGATCTCTTTCCCAAAAACCAAATTCTTCGAACGAGCCTGTGTAAATGATATCATTTACAGCTAAAACTGATCGAACGGTTGTTTTATTAGGTAATTGATATAATTTCCAAACTAGCGCATTATATTCTAATAAGCCACTATTATTAGCAACATATACTTTGCCGTTTTTAGATCTTGTAATATCCCAATTTTGGTTACCAGCTTTGTATTCTGCTAGCGTATAGTTTTTTAGACTAGGAGAAAATTGAGCATTTACGGCTGTTATAGATAAATAAAAGAAAAGTATGCTTAAAATTTTTAAATGTTTTGCCATTACGATTCGTTAACTGATTTGATGTTTTTTTAAGACGTATTAAAAGTACTGTTTTTAATCTTTTTGATACTCTAAAATATCTGCAGGTTGGCAATCTAATGCTTTGCAAATTGCCTCTAAAGTAGAAAAACGGATTGCTTTTGCTTTTCCTGATTTTAAAACAGATAAATTGGCTGTTGTAATACCAATAGTTTCTGCCAATTCCTTGCTTCGCATTTTACGTTTGGCAAGCATTACGTCTAAGTTTACGATGATTGCCATATTATATTGTTAAATCGTTTTCTTGTTTTTGATTCTTTGCAACTTTAAATATTTCACTTAAAACTAAAAAAAACAAGCCCAAGCATATAATTACTAAATGCTGATTTAACCCGAATTCTAAGGTTACTTTTTGTTGAAAATACACTTTACTAATCATAGAAATTGTGAGTGAAATAATTCCTGAAATAAATAATAGATTTCCTGATTTTTTGAAGGATGAAATAACGGTTTCTTCAAATATTTTTACTCTTACAAAGTGGTTTAGTACTTTCTTGAAGAAATACAAAGCAGCAACAATTAATAAATAATTTAGTGCAGAAACAACAAGAAGTGTTTTTGAGAATAGTGTATCGGTATTAAGACCTATTGAGTTTATTTTTATGTTTAAATCACCTAGGTCTATAAAGAAAATAGCAACAGAAAAACCGATAATTACCAAGACTATTGGCATGGAGAATATCCAAAGTAAATCTACAATGGCTTTTAAAATATTAATTTTTCGCATAGATTATATAGTTAAATCGTTTTCTTGTTTTAAAACTCGTGCGTTTTCAAATATTTTGCTAAATAGCAAAAAGAACAACCCAATAATGATAGAAATAACACTTTTTAAATCGATTGTAGCCGCCAGTATATTTGATAAAGTAATTAAAAAGTTGGTTTTCATTTGTATCATGTTTTCCGCTAAATTTTGAAAGTATAAAATAGCAAACAACTGAATTATAATAGTAGAAACTCCAATGAATATAAAAAGGTTCCCAGCTTTTTTAAAGTTTGTAGTTACATCTTCATTATAAAAATCTGAGTTTAAAAATGATGAAATACACTTTCTTAAATAAAAAATTGCTACTATTAAAAGCACAAAATTTACTACTGAAGATAAAGGAGCAATATACATTTTCCAAGAAAACATTGAGCTAAATAACATCGAAAAACCTCCTAAAGGTGCGGGTAATAATTCTGGAAATAAAAATAAAAAAAGATAAAACACAAAACCAATACTAAATACTGTAATTAGAGTGTAAAATAAAATGTTGATAAGGGTTCTTAAAATTTGAATTGTTTTCATAGCTTTATATAATTTGACAATGCAAATATATAAAAATTATCGAAAAACAATAATAAAATACTAAAAAAAGGTAATTTTACACTTTTTTGATGACACTTGTTACAATTCCCCAAATCATAAAATCATTCTCTTCTGTGATTTTTATAATAGGATAATTAGGGTTTTCCGGTTGCAACCAAACTTCGTTTCTTTCTACACGTAAACGCTTTACAGTAAAATCGCCATCTAAAAAACAAACAGCAATTTTATTATTGGTAGGTTCTAAACTTCTATCAATAACTAGCAAATCGTTATCATCTAAACCTGCATCAATCATAGACTGTCCTTTTACTTTTGCAAAAAAAGTAGCGTCTTTGTTGTGGATTAATTCATCATCTAAAGAAATTCTAGTTTCTCTAAAATCATCTGCAGGAGAAGGAAAACCAGCAGAAATACCAACATCTACCAAAACAGCTCCGTTTCCAGAAGAAGCTTTAGGTGTAAAAAAAGTAAGGTTTTTAGTTCCGTTCATAATGTTTGCAAATTATAACTTTTCTTTAAATGTTCGAGATATTATTTTGCAATTAAAATACGATCTTACAATTATTGCAAATACGTCTTGTTTTTTCGAAAAATGGGAATAACATATAGAATATATTTTTCCTTTTAAGAGGTGCAATTAATATTTGAGTAGCGTTACAATTCGGACAAAAAAGGTCATTTCCATTTTCATCCTTTTGATAAACTCTAATCTCATTGTAAATAGTTGCAGCTTTTTCAAAATCATCTTTATTAACCAACAATTTTACACCCCCAATTGCATTACTCACTAAAGGATCGGTATCTATGGTTTTCTCATCCATTAATAAGGTTTTGAAACCTTCGGAATCTAATTTAGACTTTGTTATATGCGCTTCTGTAGAATATTCAAAAACGGCTAAAATTTTGTAATTATCATTCATGAAAATATTATTTATTATCAATTTAAAGGTTAAAACCTTATAATTATGAGATTTCTCCTCGTTCGGAATGATAAACTGAATTTAAAAAGAATTTTATTCTTTTATTAAAAATTATGGAGTTTTAATTCATAGTGTTTATTTAACAATCAAAATATCGTTAATATTTGTGGTAAACCTAGCGGATAATCGCTCTTGACGCATTTTCCAAGTGCGGTTTAAATCTTGATTTCCTAATTTAATTTTGTCTGCCTTAAATTTACGATTTAATTTGTCTATTGCAGACATTAACGGTTTGTGTTTTGGATTTTCGCTTGAAAATAAATCCAATTGAAAATTATCATTAGGTACTAAACCCGTAACAATTACACCTGCTCTTTTGTATTTAACACCAGTTTTAAAAATAGTTTTTACAGCTTCTACTGCTGCGTTGGCAATGGTTAACGTCGAATCTGTAGGAGAGGAGAAAACAACTGTAGTACTTTCTCTATGTTGTTGAAATTCTTTTTTATGCCGATCGCTAGAAAGTTGCACAATAAGCATGTGGCAACTAGATTTCTGATTCCTTAATTTCTCTGCACAACTAGCTGCAAAGGTAGAGATGCGCTCTTTTATATTGTCAATATCAGAATAAGTGTATTCAAAACTACGTGTTGTAGCAATCATTTTTTTTGATGAAACTTCTTCTAACGGAATTTTAGAAATGCCTTGTAGGTCTTTTTGCAAACGCCATGCTACAATAGAAAATTCTTTTAAAACCCAATCGCTAGAAAGTTGTGTAAAATCGTATGCCGTAATACAACCTTTTGCTTCCAATCTTTTTTTTAAACGACTTCCGATTCCCCAAACATTGCCAATTTTTGTCCATTTTAAGGCTTTGATTCTCTTTTCATCAGAATCTATAATACAAACTCCTTTCGATTGTTTAATGTTAGAACGCGCAATTTTATTGGCAACTTTAGTCAATGCTTTGGTTGGCGCAATTCCAACGCAAGTTGGTATACCTGTCCATTTTAAAATACGACTTCTCATTTTTGTAGCGTATTCTTGTAGGTCATAATTTTCAAATCCTTTTAATTGTAAAAAAGATTCATCAATAGAATAGACTTCAACATCCGGAGAAAAATCTGCTAAAATATTCATTACTCTAGCACTCATATCTCCATATAATGGATAATTAGAAGACAAAACAGTAATATTATTTGTTTTACAAAAGGCATCCCATTTAAAAATAGGCGCACCAAAAGGCAGTTGTAATTTCTTAGCTTCATCGCTCATAGAAATGACACAACCATCGTTGTTGCTTAAAATAGCAACGGGTTTTCCTTGCAAGTTCGGGTTAAAAACCCGCTCGCAAGAAGCGTAAAAATTATTACAATCTACTAGTGCAAACATGCTATAAAAGTACCTAAAAATAGTAGGCAAAATAGCGTTGTTAATATCTTAATCTGTTAAAAAATAAAATTACACTTTGTCATGCTGAACTAGTTTCAGCACCTTATTATTATAATTGAGAGAATCTGAAATAAATTCAGATTGACAAAATTTTATTTTAAAATCAAGTTCTTATAAGAACTTTTCATTTTTTTTATTACAATCTCTATTTCTTCTAAAGCTAAATGGCCAAAACCAAAACGAATGGCACAGGTATTTTTATCTTGATACAGAATGGTTTTTGGTAAAAATAAATCGTTTTTTTCGGCTTCTTCAGCTAGTTTTACTAATGATATTTGGTTTTGAAACTGAATCCAAATAGCCAATCCACCAGAAGGTATTTTCCATTTTGCGATTTCAAAAAAATGTTGCGTTAAAAGTTGGGATAAACAATCGCGTCTTTGTTTATATATGACGACGTTTTTTTTCATCAAACGAGAAATTTCACCTTCATAAATCAATTCAGATAACATTTGTTGCTGTATTAAATCGCCTTGTTCGTCGAGCAATTGTAGGTAATTTTTAGCTTCAGAAATTAAGTTTTCTGGTGCGATTACAAATCCTGTTTGAAAACTAGGAAATAAAGATTGCCCTAATTTTCCGAGATAAATAACCATTCCGTCTCCGTCGGCGCTTGCCATTGGTAACATAGCAGAACCTGTAAACTGAAAATCGTAGTCGTAATCATCTTCAATAATTGCAAAACCAAATTCTTTTGCCAATTGTAACAAAGCCAAACGACGTTCTGCACTTAAAGTTACTGTTGTTGGGTAATCTCTATGCGCACAGATATAAATACATCGAATACTTTTTTTTATAAAATGTTTTCTAATATAATCTACATCCAGTCCATCTGCATCTACTGGAATTGTTTTTATGGTTGCACCTGCTTGCTGAAAAATCATATTAGCAGCATAGTTACTCAAATTTCCTACTAAAACTACATCGTTTTGTTTTATCAATAGTTGAGAAACAATGTACAAACTCATTTCTGTACTGCGCGTACTTATTAAATTGTTTGGGTTTATATGAAAACCTCTTGTTGCGTTTAAGTAATTGCAAAGTTGAGTTTCAAATAAAGAATGGAGAGATTGATTAGAGCTATTCCATTTTTTTATTATTGTTTTACGTTTCATCGCAGCGCTGTACCACCTAGAAAATTCATGAACAGGATGCAAACGTAAATCTGGTTTTCCGTCATTTATAGTGTATTGTACTTTTGATAATTGAACTGTAGATGCTAAATGAAATGATTTTTGAAACGGAAATCCAGTTGTTTTAGCTGTTTTATATGCTTCATTTATTTTTTGAGAAGACGCTTTTATTTTTACTGTTTTTAATGATGGTTCGATAACAAATGTACCCTTATTAGGGATGATTTCTACCCAATCTTGTGAAGCCAATTCTTCGTAAATTGCAACTGCGGTATTTCTGTGGATTTTTAAAGTCTGACTTAAAACACGGGTTCCGGGTAAAAGAGTGCCTTTTGAGATATATCCACGTTGTATTGCATTTATAATTTGTTGAGCAACTTGTACGTACACAGGTTGAGGTATGGATTTATCAAAATTGATTAATTGTTCAAATAAAGTATTAACCGGACTATCTTTCATTTTAAAACTGGACTATTTTAATCGTCCGGAAAGTTACGAGTTTTGCATCAGATTAAAATCACTAATTATGAAAATTAAAATTACCTTAATAATTGCATCATTTTTTGCAGCCTTTCAAGTACAAGGACAATCAGATCCTATAAAAAGAGATACTTTAAAAGAGGTTGTTATTACTTCTACGAGAATAGATTTGCCTTTTAAAGAAAATTCGAGAACCATAAATGTTATTTCATCCGAAGTAATAAAAAACAGTGCCGCTACAACTGTTGCAGATTTATTACAACAAGTTGCGGGTGTAGATATTAGAAAAAGAGGAACTGCTGGTAGTCAGGCAGACTTATATATTAGAGGAGGAGGTTTCGATCAAACCTTATTATTGGTTGATGGAATTAAAATGGATGATTCTCAAACCGGACATCATACCTTAAATGCAGCTTTACCTATTGAATTTATTGAAAGAATAGAAATTATAAAAGGTCCTGCTGCTAGAGTTTTCGGTCAGAATGCATTTACGGGAGCCATAAACATTGTTACTAAAAAGAAGTTAACAAGTAAAGCAAGTATAAATATAGAAGCAGGTTCTTTTGGTCAATTTAATAGTTCTGTAACTTTTGGAGAAGAATATGAGAATACTTCTTTTATAGCACATGTTGGTTCCTTAACATCTGATGGTTATAGAACAAATTCTGATTATGAAAATAAGAGTTATGTGTTAAAAGGTATTTTTAATAAAAAGAAACAACCTATTGAGGTTTTAGCCACTTTTTTCGATAAAAAATATGGCGCAGAGAATTTTTATACAACAAATCCAGATTGGCATGAGTATGAAGAAACTCAGAATAGTATAATAGGAGTTTCTACAGTTTTTAGAACTGAAAAATTTAAGATTACACCAAGAGTTTATTGGAGAAGAGGGCAAGATATTTTCTTATTAAAAAGAGATGATCCTAGTTTTTTTAGAAATTTACATATTACCAATAAGGTTGGTGTAGAAACGAATGCTTCATATACTTCTAATTTAGGAATTACTGGTTTTGGAATAGATGTTTCTAGAGTTTCTATAAGTAGTAATAATTTAGGAAAGAGAGATAGAACGATGGCTAATTTATTTTTAGAGCACCGTTTTAAATTAGCTAATGACAAATTAGATATTACTCCGGGAGTTGCAGTTACTTATTTTTCTGACTTTAAATTTCATGCGTTTCCAGGAGTTGATATTGGATATCAGTTTTCAGAAAACTTAAAAGCTTATGGTAATTTAGGAGTTACCTATAGAATACCTACTTATACAGATTTATATTATAATGATCCTGGAACTATTGGAAATGAGAACCTAGAACCAGAAGAAGCATTTGCGCAAGAAATAGGATTAAAATATAACACAGGGAAATTTACTTCTTCTGTAGCAATATTTAATAGAGATGCTACTAATTTAATAGACTTTATTAGACCAAATGCAACGGAACCTAAATATACAGCAACTAATATAGCTGAAGTAAATACGCAAGGTTTTGAGGTAAATGCTGATTATCGTTTTAATATAAAAGAGTACAAACAAACCCTTTCTATTGGTTATACTTTTTTAGAGGATGATATTTTAGAACAGAATAAAGATTTATCTCGCTACTCACTAAATACCTTAAAGCATCATTTTACAACACGTTTTTCATCAAGATTATTTAAAAATGTAAGTCAGAATATTATTTACAAACATGCAGAACGTACTGTTGGTACAAGTTATAATGTTTGGGATGCTTCTGTAATTGTAGATTTTAATAAATTTAGTTTTACAGTTACTGCAAATAATATTTTTGATGCAGAATATATAGAATCTGGTTTTGTACCAATGCCACCAAGTAATGTGTTATTTGGTTTGCGTTATAGTTACTAAATAATAAAAAATAGATATTTGTAAAAAGCCTTGATAAATTTTATCAAGGCTTTTTTTTAATTTTCTGAAGTACATTTTAATGTTTAAGTAAGATTTAATAATTATTCAGATTATCCTGCAAGGTTTCTTTTAACCATGTAAGTCTATTCTATTAGTAGGTCTATTTTCCACCTTTGGTGGATATGTTACATTAACTTCATAATCTGTTTCTAATGTTTGAAATAGGTATTTATTAATTCTAAAATTTTTATTTTAAAATATTTTCATAAATCTGTAACAAAACAAGGTTTATGAGTACTAATAGTAGCAGCTCAATACTACTTATCTCATTTATTACTTTAACAATTAAAGTTTAAAATCAACTTAAAAAGAGCGCTCTTAAAAGTTGATCTGAATCAAATGGTATCGTGCTTTATAATGATGGAATAAACCTCTTTATTCAGTCAAAAACATTTATCTTTAATCTCTTTTAAAACAAACTACTATGATGGAATGGTTTCAAGAATTAACTACTTTCGAAAAGACCTATTGGGTAATTACCGGGATTTCTACATTTATGTTTTTGTTGGTTTTAATAACCACAATAATTGGTGCAGAAACAGATGATATAGGTGATGTAGATGCCGAAATTGATGCAGATACTGGAGCCGGATTTCAGTTTTTTACCTTAAAAAACTTAGTTGCTTTTTTCACTATTTTCGGATGGAGTGGAATTGCAAGTATGGATGCAGGAAACGCAACAGGAACTACCATTATTATTTCTATATTTTCTGGTTTGTTGATGATGTTTGTAATGGCAGCATTATTTTATTACATCAGTAAATTATCTTCTAGCGGAACCTTAAAAATGAAAAATGCCTTAAACTCTATTGGTGAAGTCTATTTAACAGTAGGTGCAAATAGATCTAAAACAGGTAAAATTCAGATAAAAATTCAGGGAGCTTTAAGAGAATTAGAAGCATTAACGGATTATAGTGAAGATTTAAAACAGGGAAAGATAATTAAAGTAATAGAAGTAACAAATAACGGAATATTAATAATAGAACCTCAAAATTAAAAAAAAAGCTATGTTAAACTTTATGGTATTACAAGCCAGTCAATTTGCTGGATTAATCGGAATCGGAATTGCAATTCTCTTCGTTTTTATATTGCTAATAGCAATGGTAAAACGTTATAAGAGATGTCCTTCAGACCGTATTTTGGTTGTTTATGGAAAAGTAGGTGGAGGAGAATCTGCTAAATGTATTCATGGTGGAGCCGCATTTATATTTCCTGTTATTCAAGATTATCAATTTTTAGATTTAACACCTATTTCTATAGAAGTAAATTTGGTAAATGCACTTTCTAAGCAAAATATTCGTGTTAATGTACCTTCGAGATTTACAATTGGGGTTTCTACAGAACCAGGAATCATGCAAAATGCAGCAGAAAGATTGTTAGGTTTAGATCAAGATAGCATTCAAGATTTAGCACAAGAAATTATTTTTGGTCAGCTACGTTTGGTGGTAGCATCGATGGATATTGAAGAAATTAACAACGACCGTGATAAATTTTTAACTAATATTTCTCAATCTGTAGAAACAGAGTTAAAGAAAGTAGGTTTAAAATTAATCAACGTAAATATTACAGATATTGTTGATGAATCTGGTTATATAGAGGCTTTAGGTAAAGAAGCAGCTGCACATGCAATTAACGCGGCACGTAAATCGGTTGCAGAAAAAAATAGAGATGGTTCTATTGGTGAGGCAAACGCGGTACAAGATGAAAGAACACAAGTTGCAGCAGCAAATGCACAAGCAGTAGCTGGAGAAAATACAGCAAAAATTAATGTAGCAAATTCAGACTCTTTAAGAAGACAAAGAGAAGCCGAAGCAGAACGTACTGCAATTGCATCAGAAAAAGTACAAACAGCAAACGCGTTAAAAGAATCTTATGCTGCAGAGCAAGAAGCAGAGGTTGCAAGAGCGGAAAGAGAACGTTCTTCTCAATTAGCCGATATTATTGTACCAGCAGAAATAGACAAACGTAAAGTAGAAATAGACGCAGAAGCAAGAGCAGAAAATATTAGAAGAATTGCAAGAGGTGAAGCCGATGCAATTTTATTTAAAGCACAAGCGGAAGCACAAGGTTTGTTTGAGGTTTTAACAAAACAAGCACAAGGTTTAGATCAAATAGTGAAAGCTGCTGGAAACGATTCTCAAAATGCAGCCTTATTATTAATTGCTGATAAGTTGCCGGAATTAGTGAAAATACAAGCCGAAGCTATTAAAAATATAAAAATTGATAAAGTTACTGTTTGGGAAAATGGAGGAGGAGCAGATGGAAAAACATCAACCTCTAACTTTATTTCTGGAATGTATAAAGCGGTACCACCTTTACAGGAAATGTTTAATATGGCAGGTATGGAGTTGCCAAGTTATTTAAAAGGAAAAGATATCCCTACTGGGTTACCTGCAGAGGTTATTGATACTAAAGATAACTAGTTTATAAACATACAAGTTTTAACGGAAGCCATCATTTATTTTTTAAATGATGGCTTTTTTGATATATAATTTTTGGTAGAATAATTAAAACGTTGATTTTTAAACAGGTATTAATACGGGGTAAATACATTGCTTGTATTTAGTAAATTGCGGTTTAAAATAAATATCCCCTAGCTTATGAAATCTTGTCCGAAATGTAAATCTGAATCTAGACACAGAATGATGAGAAAAGGAATTGTAAAGATTATTCCAGGAACAAGAGGTTATGCTTGTGATAATTGTAATACACAGTATGCTTGGTTTTCATTTATCAATCGTACTTTTAAGGTGTAGCAAAAAAAAAAGCCATTCTAAAGGTGTAAAATCTTATTATACAGAATTTATTTCTGTGTCTCTGTTTGCTTAAAATCAGTGTTTATAAGAATCTGATATCAATTTAGGTTACCAAAATTTTCTTCTTATTTAAGCTTTCTTTTTGTATCCTAATTTTAGTATATAAATCAGTTAATTTAGAATAGAATTATCTTACTGTAACTTGCTAAATTTCAGAGGTAAACCAAACCAATTTAATTATGAAAGCTTGCCCAAAATGTAAATCTACATCTAACCACAGAATGAGGAGGGGTGCATTTGTTAAATTAATACCAGGTACTAAGGCTTATGCTTGCGATAGGTGCAATACACAGTACACTTGGTTTTCTTTTATCAATCGTTCTTTTAAGGTATAAAAAAAGCCTCGCTTTTATAAAAGTGAGGCTTTTTAATGTCTTTTATTTTGTTTAGTTAAACAACCTAAAGATATCATTTCCGTTTGCAAAAAGTAATAAAGCTATTAAAAGAATAAAGCCTGTTACTTGTGCATATTCTAAGAATTTATCTCCTGGTTTTTTACCAGTTATCATTTCCCAAAGGGTAAAAACAACGTGACCACCGTCTAAAGCAGGTATTGGTAAAAGGTTCATAAATCCTAACATAATAGATAAGAATGCGGTTATGTTCCAGAAAGATTCTGCGCTCCATTCCGATGGAAAAATGCTTCCTATAGAAATAAATCCACCTAATCCTTTATAAGCTCCAGTGCTTGGGTTAAAGATTTTCTTTAATTGTTTAATGTAGTCTGTAAGTGTTTTTACAGATTTGTTCCACCCTGCAGGAATTGCTTCTGCAAAAGTGTATTCGATATTTGCCAAATCATAGTAGCCAAGTCTTTCTAAGTCTTTAGAAGGTAATAAGCCAAAACCAACGCCTAATTTACCTTCATTGGTAACTTTTACAGCGATATCTTTTGTTTCGTTTTCTCTTTTTATGGTAACAGAAATATCCTGATTTTTAAACTTATTTAATTCAACCTGAGCTTCATCAAAATACTTTATTGCATTTCCATTAATGGCAACAACAATATCTTTCGCTTTTAAATCAGCATTTTTATTTGGTGAATCTTCAGAAACACTCGTAATAGCAAAAGGATATCTAGGTAGTAAAATTACACCAGCATCTTTACCTCTGTCTACTAATTGAGAGATAAAATCTTCTGGAATTACTTTGTCAATAACTTGTCCTTTTCTTTCAATTTGAAAATTATTACCGTTTACAAACCCTAAAGTTAGTTCGTTAAATTTTTTAATTTTTTCTCCATCAATAGTTAAAACTTTATCTCCAGTTTGTAAACCTAAGTTCATCGCTAAAGAATCTTGTACCCAGACACCGTCTTTTACATTTTCGTTTGGTAAAAAGTTTTCGCCATAAGCATACATTAACATAATGTAGATAAAAATACCTAAAACAAAGTTTACAAAAACTCCACCCAACATTATAATTAGACGTTGCCATGCCGGTTTAGAACGAAATTCCCAAGGTTGCGGTGGTAAAGCCATTTGCTCAGTATCCATACTTTCATCTATCATTCCAGATATTTTTACATATCCACCTAAAGGAATCCAACCAATACCGTAAACAGTATCACCAATTTTTTTCTTAAAAATAGAGAATTTATAATCAAAGAATAAGTAGAATTTTTCTACTCTGGTTTTAAACAATTTTGCAGGGATAAAGTGCCCTAACTCGTGCAATACAATCAATAAAGATAAACTTAAAATAAATTGTGATGCTTTTATTAATATTTCCATTCAGCGTTAAATCATAGTTAAAATAGTCGCAAATGTACGTTTTTAAAGGTAGTTGCAAAAGAACAAATTGAGGTACCTTTTTAATTTAACAAAGATTTTGGAAACTATTCCCTTTTGTTTTTTTTTCTAAGGTTTTATTAAGTCGTAAATTTGTTGTCACAAAATTATCTTATGGAGTTTAAAAAGTCTATTCCTCTACTTATCTTTTTTGCAGTGTTTTCTGCAATTTCACTTACAGTTTATTATCATTTATTAAAAGTAGATAAACACCTTAAAATTTACAATCCTATTGATGTAAACCCGAGATTGGTAGACGATA
Source organism: Polaribacter sp. HaHaR_3_91 (assembly GCF_019278525.1). Taxonomy (NCBI): domain Bacteria; kingdom Pseudomonadati; phylum Bacteroidota; class Flavobacteriia; order Flavobacteriales; family Flavobacteriaceae; genus Polaribacter; species Polaribacter sp. HaHaR_3_91. The sequence continues at coordinate 4,063,030 of NZ_CP058986.1, read as the reverse complement.
GTATGGTGCATATTCAAAACAACCATACCATTGCCGATTTTAAACTAACCAATCAAAATGGGGAAACGGTTACCAATAGTAATTATAAAGATAAAATTTATATAGCAGATTTCTTTTTTACTCGTTGCCAAACAATTTGTATTGCCATGGCTTATAATATGGGAGAGTTGCAAGAGTTTTATAAAAAGGATGATGATATTATGTTTTTATCGCATTCTGTTACGCCAGTTATGGATAGCGTTTCTGTTTTAAAAGAATATGCGGATAGAAAAGGGGTTATTGATGGAAAATGGAATGTTACTACAGGTTCTAAAAAGCACATTTATGAGTTGGCTCGAAAAAGTTATTTTGCAGTTTTAGATGAAGGTAATGGTGATGAAAGTGATTTTATACACACAGAACAATTTGTTTTAGTTGATAAAGACAGACGAATTCGGGGGTATTATGATGGGACGGAGAAAGAAGATATGGAGAAACTTAAAAATGATATTGTTTTGTTAAAAGAAGAATATGCTTCTGAATAACTTGTTTAGAATCATTCTAAATGATTATATTTGCCTTCCAAATAAAATTCATTGAGCACAATAGCTACATTACGTAAGGGAGAGATAGGATATATTTCTGAAGAGTCTTTAGATTTTATTCCTTTAAAATTGTTAGAAATGGGCTGTCTACCAGGAGCTGAGGTTCAGTTAGTTCAAATAGCGCCCTTAAAAGACCCTTTGTATATTTGCGTAAACGGTAGTCATTTGGCAATAAGAATAGAAACAGCTTCTAAAATTCGAATCCTTAAAGCGCATTTATAATGTCTAAAAATGATATAAAGGTTGCTTTAATAGGGAACCCAAATACCGGAAAAACATCACTATTCAATCAACTTACAGGTTTAAATCAGAAAGTTGGAAATTACCCAGGAATTACTGTTGATAAAAAAAATGGTGTTAGTAAACTATCTGCTACTCAGAATGCAATTATTACAGATTTACCAGGTACATATAGTATAAATCCTACTTCTTTAGACGAGAGTATTGTTTTAAAAACCTTGTTAAAAAAGGATATTAAGGAATCTCCAGATGTTATTTTGGTAGTTGCAGATGTAGAGAATTTAAAAAGAAACTTACTGCTTTTTTCTCAGATTAAAGATTTAGAAATTCCAACAGTTTTGGCAATCAATATGGTTGACCAAATGAACAGAAAAGGAATTACTATCGATTTATCTTTATTGAAAAAAGAGTTAAATACAGAGGTAGTTTTAATTAGTGCAAGAAAAAATGAAGGAATAGATGATGTAAAAGCTGCAATTATTCGTTGCCACGTTGCTGCAAAAGCTTCTCCTTTATGTGGAATCAATCATCAAATTGATCCAGATTATTTTGATAAGTTAAAAGAAATTAGCCCTAAATATTCTTTGTATGAATTATGGTTGATGGTAACGCAGAATAACTATCCAGATTCCATATCAATAGAAGAAAAACAAAAACTCCTTAACTTTAAAAAAGACGTTTCTAAGTTAAAGAAATATCAACATAAAGAAACTATTTATCGTTATCAAGAAATTAATAAAATACTTAAAAAGACCTATATAGTAGATAAAACCAAAGCCAAAGACCTTCGTGGTAGGCTAGATAGGGTTTTTACACATAAGGTTTTTGGTTACTTTTTCTTTGTGTTTTTATTATTGATTATCTTTCAATCTGTTTTCGATTGGGCTTCAGTACCAATGGATTTTATAGATACTAGTTTTGCTCAAATTGCAGATTTTGCAAAAAGTAATCTGCCAAATGGGGTGCTTACAGACCTGTTAACAGAGGGAATAATACCTGGAATTGGAGGTGTTATTATATTTATTCCACAAATAGCCATTCTATTTTTATTTATTTCGGTTTTAGAAGAAACGGGGTATATGAGTCGTGTGGTGTTTTTAATGGATAAAATTATGCGTCGATTTGGTATGAATGGTAAAAGTGTAATTCCGTTAATTTCTGGTACTGCTTGTGCAATTCCTGCAATTATGGCAACTAGAACAATTGCTAGTTGGAAAGAGCGATTGATTACTATTTTGGTAGTGCCGTTTACCACCTGTTCTGCGCGTTTACCCGTATATGCTATTTTAATTTCTTTAATTATACCTGATACAAAAATCTTCGGATTCTTAAATTTACAAGGTGTAGTTTTGTTATTGTTATATGGATTGGGGTTTGCAACAGCAGTGATAGCAGCTTATATATTACATAAGACGTTAAAGATAAAATCGAAGTCGTTTTTTGTGGTGGAAATGCCAAATTATAAATTACCATCTGTTAAAAATGTTTTTTATGAGGTGGTTGAAAAGACAAAATCGTTTGTTTTAGAAGCGGGAAAAATCATTTTAGCTTTGTCTATTGTTTTATGGTTTTTAGCATCAAACGGACCAGCTTCTTTTGAGAACGCAGAGAAAAATACGATTGAAAATGTTGCTAACCAGAGTTTATCAGATCAGGAATTACAGCAAAAAATAGCATCTGTAAAGTTAGAGAATTCTTATATTGGTATTCTTGGGAAAACAATAGAGCCCTCTATTAGACCTTTAGGGTATGATTGGAAAATAGGAATTGCTTTAATTACATCTTTTGCTGCACGAGAAGTTTTTGTAGGTACGCTGGCAACCATTTATAGTGTAGAGGCAGATGATGAAAATACATCTACGATTAAAGAAAAGATGAGATCAGAAATAAATCCAGATACCGGCGGTAAAAGGTTTAATTTTCCTGTGGGAATGTCTTTAATGGTTTTTTATGCCTTTGCAATGCAGTGTATGGCAACCTTAGCTATTGTAAAGCGTGAAACAAAAACTTGGAAATGGCCATTAATCCAATTGTTCGGAATGGGCTTAATGGCATATGTTGCTTCATTTATAACCTATCAAATTTTAAGTTAATGCAAGAAATTATAGCATATATATTAGTTGTTCTAGCCGTAGCTTTTTTATTAAGAAAATATGTTTTTCCTTCTAAAAAAAAGAAAGGTTGTAGTGCTGGTTGTGGTTGTTAATTTACTTTTTATAACCATTTAAGATATTTATTTTACTGCACACCTTCATGAAATGAGGGATGTCGATTTAATTCCTTTTATTGCTTCTTCATTATGTTTAACATGAAATTAGTAAAATAACATTGTAAGATTTTTTATTTTTGATGACTGATCTTTATATCACCTCATAAATTATAAAAATGAAAAAAACAATTCTATTATTTGCCATTATTGTACTCTCAATTCTTTCATCGACAGATACTTTCTCTCAAAAATTTCCAAGATTAGATGTGAGTCCTTTAGATGTTGCTGCCTACCCAAGTGATTGGAGAGATTCCGATAAGTTAGTAAGAGTTATTTACGGAAGGCCACAATTAAAAGGAAGAGCATTGTCTTCTTTGGCTGAGGTTTCAGATAAAGGTGTTTGGAGAACTGGTGCTAATGAAGCTTCTGAAATTACTTTTTTTAAGGATGTTTTATTTGGAGGAGAAAGCGTAAAAGCGGGTACATATACTTTGTTTTCGGTTCCTGGTGATAAAGAATGGACGCTGATTCTTAGTAATGTTAGAAATGTTTGGGGGCATTATACTTACGATGAAAAAGATGATGTTGTTAGGGTTTCTGGTGCAGTTTCTGAGTCAGAAAAAAGTATTGAAGCTTTTTCAATTGTCTTTAATGAAGTTGAAGATAACACAGTTACCATGCATTTAGGTTGGGGTAATACGGTAGTTTCCGTTTCTTTGGAAGAGAAAGTAGACTTTGAAGAATAGGTTTACTACTTACTTTAGATTAAGGTGTTTGTTTTAGGGTAAAACTAGTGTAAAACCTACTTAAAAATTGTAATATTAAAAAGCTTCATTATTTTGTTTTCTTTTCAGATAGCAAAATAATGAAGCTTTTTAATTACTTCTAATGTGTTTTCTGTATTAATTACTTCCCCATTGGGATCACAATAATTCCAGAGAATTTTTCTTGAAATTTTATTAGATCTTTATCAGCCTCTAATTTTGTTTTGTAATTACCTACTTGTACTTTCCATTCTGGGGCGTAATAAACTAGTTTCGAGAAATTTCCGGGAAATTCTGCTTTAAAACGAGCCATAAACTGTCTTGCTTTTTGCTCGCTTCCGTTATAAAGTTGAATTCTGTATCCAAAGCCAAAAGTGCTATTAAAACTTCTTTTTTTAGAAACAATATCCTTTATTTCTGCAGATTCATTTGTGCTATTTTGTGAGAAAGAATTGTAACTAGTTGCTAATAAAACAATCAAAAACGAGAGTGTTGTTAATTTACTTTTCATGCTTAATTTTATTTTGTACAAAAATAACGACTAGTTTAGGAATAAATTAGATTAAACGCTTATTTAGAATAATTATAAATTATGTTTTACATTCTTTTAGCTTTTCAAACCTTAGGAAGAAGTATTACTTTTGTCAAACGGAAAAAAATGACTTTTGTCATTTTATATTAGATATTTTTAATCAAAGTTTAAATATGAAAAGTGTAGAACTGCACAATAGACTAACCACATTACTTCTTAAAAGTATTACTTTTCTCCTAATTTTTGCATTCAGTGTATCTGCTTATTCACAAGAGGTAGATGAGGCACGCCAAAAAGAAGGGAAAAAATTATTTAAATCGTTATGTGCTTCTTGTCACAAGTTAGATAAGAAATTAATTGGACCAGCTTTGGCTGGTGTCGAGGAGAGAAGAGAAAATGTTTGGTTACATTCTTGGATTAAAAATAATGCAGAATTAAGAGCAACTGGAGATTCAGATGCTAATGCAATTTTTGACGAGTACAATGGAGCTGCAATGTCTGCTTTCCCTCAGTTAACTGATCAGAATGTAGATGATATTTTATATTATACTACTGTAGGTGAGCTTAAAAAAGTAGGTGAAGTGGCGGCAGGTGATGCTTCTGCAAATGTTTCTTCTGCAGGTGCTCCAGGTTGGTTAATATATGTGTTGTCTGCTGCTATTATTGTTGCTTTTTTAATGATTGCTAGTTTGTTAAAGCAGGTAAGTGAGTTAAAAGGTGATACTGCTCCGGGAGAAGATTCAAATCTTAAAAGAGATTTACATGAGCTTTGGGCGGGTATAATGAAAAATACTTTCTTAAAAGTTTTAACTACTATATTTTTAGTGTTAATTGGTATTTATGTGTTATTTGGATTCTTATTTAAAGTAGGGGTAGATGAAGGGTATCAACCAATTCAGCCAATTGCATTTTCACATAAAATACATGCAGGAGATAATAAGATAGATTGTCAATATTGTCACTCTTCGGCGAAGCATAGTAAAACATCTGGTATTCCATCAGTAAATGTTTGTATGAATTGTCACTTAAATATTTCTGAAGTTGCAGATGATACTGTTGTAGAATTAGGAGATGGAAGTGTTCTTGGAAAAGAAGAATTAGATCTTGAAATTGCAAAGATTTATACAGCCGCTGGTTGGGATGCAGATAACTTAGAGTATACAGGTGAAACGGCTCCAATTAAATGGGTGAGAGTTCATAATTTACCAGATTTTGTTTATTATAATCACTCACAACACGTAACAGTTGCAGGTATCGATTGTCAAAAATGTCATGGACCTGTAGAGGAAATGGATGAATTGTATCAGCACGCTCCATTAACAATGGGTTGGTGTATAGATTGTCATAAAGACACTAAAGTGGATTTAAAAGGTAATGATTATTACAAGAAAATTCATGAAGATTTGGCAAAGAAATACAATGTAGATCAAGTTACCATTTCACAGTTAGGTGGTAAAGAGTGTGGTAAATGTCACTACTAATTAAAAAGAATTAAAAATTAAAAGATTACAAAACTGGGTGTTTTCTAGTTTGAATCTTTCAATCATTAAATAAAAAGTATAAATGGCTTCAGACAAAAAATACTGGCAAAGTGTTGAGGAACTTAAAGGTAGTTCTATTGTTGAAACGTTAAGTAAAAACGAATTTGTGGAAGAGCTTCCGTCAGATGAGTTTTTAGGTGATAAAGAAACTTTAGAGAATTCTTCTACTTCACGTAGAGACTTTTTAAAATATGTTGGTTTTACTACAGCTGCAGCTTCATTAGCAGCTTGTCAGGGACCCGTTAGAAAGGCTATTCCTTATGTTGTAAAACCAGACGATATCATTGCTGGTATTGCAGATTGGTACGCAACTTCAATGGCAGATGGTTATGATTTTGCAAATGTGTTGGTAAAAACACGCGAAGGGCGCCCTATTCAAATTATGCCTAATAAAGAAGCGGACGGAACAACAAGTGCGAGAGTACAAGCTTCTGTTTTGTCTTTATATGATGAAAAATTACGTTTAAAAGAGCCTCAAGATAAAGAAGCTTTTTTAACTTGGGCAGATGCTGATTCTAAAATTGGTAGAAAATTAAACGAATTAAAAGAAGCAAATAAACCTGTTGTATTATTAACAGGTACAATGGCAAGTCCGTCTACGGATAAAGTTATTGAAGGCTTTATTGCAGCAAACCCAAATGTAAAACATGTTGTTTATGATGCAGTTTCAGAATCTGGAGCGGCAGATGCTTTTATGGCAATGTACGGTAAACGTGTATTACCAAATTATCATTTAGAAAATGCAAAAACAATTGTTTCTTTTGGTGCTGATTTTCTTGGAGATTTTCACGGAGGTTTAGAGAAGAAATACATTGCTGGTAGAAAACCAGAAAAAGGATATATGTCTTACCATGTACAGGTAGAGAGTAATATGTCTTTAACAGGTGCTAATGCTGATAAAAGAGTGGTTGTAAAACCATCTGATCAGGTATTTGCATTGTTAAACTTATACAACGCTATTACAGGAGCAAATGTTCCTTCTAAAGCAACTTCTGTAGATGCAACTATTAAAAAATTAGCTTCAGATTTAAAGAAAGCTGGTTCTAAAGGTGTTGTCTTAACAGGGTTGAATGATAAAAATGCACAATTAATTTCATTAGCGATTAATAAGGCATTAAATAGTGAAATTATTGATACAAAAAATACGCTAAACATCCGTAAAGGAAATGATGCTGAAGTTGCTCAATTAGTTTTAGATATGAAAGCTGGTAAAGTATCAGGATTAATTGCATACAATGTAGATCCTGTGTATTCATTATCAAATGCATCAGATTTTTCTGAAGGATTAGGTAAACTAGAAATTTCAGTAGCATTGTCTACAGAACATAACAGTACTACTACTTTAATGGATTATGCATTGCCAACTCCACACTTTTTGGAGTCTTGGGGAGATGCACAGTTCGATTCTGTAACGTATGGTTTAATGCAGCCAACAATTCAACCATTATTTAATACACGTCAGGTTCAAGATACGTTATTAAAATGGTCTGGAGATACTACAAAATATTACGATTATTTAAAAACATATGCAGCTACCAATGTTTTAGGTGGTGCTTCATGGAACAAAGCTTTGCATAATGGTTTTTTCAAAAAAGATCTTTCTTTAGAAGAAGAGGGAGAAGTTTTTGAATCTACTGTTGTAATTTCTGATATTGCATCAAAATTAGCAAGTTCAGCGAAGAAAGCTTCTGGTTTTGAATTAAACTTATATACTAAAACAGGTTTAGGAGACGGTAAACAAGCAAACAATCCTTGGTTACAAGAATTTCCAGACCCTATTACAAGAGCTTCTTGGGATAATTACTTAATGATGTCTATGGCAGATGCCAGAGAATTAGGTTTTTCTAATCCTGTAAAAGATAACGGTGCTATTAATGGTGATTATGCCAAAGTATCTGTTAATGGTGTTGATGTTGTTGTTCCGGTAATGGTACAACCAGGTCAGGCTATTGGTTCTGTAGGTTTAGCTTTAGGTTACGGTAAAACTTTTGGCTTAAAAGAAGAAATGAAAGTTGGTGTTAATGGATATCCATTATACATTAACGGAAACAATATTCAGTACGGAGTTACAATAGAAAAAGTATCTGGTACCCATAAATTTGCTTGTACACAAGTACAAAAAACAATTGCAGGGCGTCATGATATTTTAAAAGTAGCTTCTTTAAAAGAGGTAGTAAGTAGTGTAGATCCGAAACATTCTTGGAACAAGCCTGCTTTTGTATCTTATGATCATCAAGAAGTTGAAGCAAAATCTATTGATTTATGGGAAGAGCACAACAGAGAAGTTGGTCATCACTTTAACTTATCAATAGATTTATCATCTTGTACAGGTTGTGGTGCGTGTGTTATAGCATGTCATGCAGAAAATAATGTACCAGTTGTAGGTAAAAATGAGGTTAGAGTTGGTAGAGATATGCACTGGTTGCGTATCGATAGATATTACTCTTCTGAAGTTGCAACAAGAGAAGAAGCGAAGGCAATGGGCTTAAGCGGTGGAGACTTGTATAAAGCTATAGAAACTGAAGCAGAAAATCCAGAGGTTACTTTTCAACCAATGATGTGTCAGCACTGTAATCATGCTCCTTGTGAGACTGTTTGTCCAGTTGCAGCAACATCTCATGGTCGTCAAGGTCAAAACCAAATGGCATATAACAGATGTGTTGGTACAAGATATTGTGCAAACAACTGTCCTTATAGAGTTCGTCGTTTTAACTGGTTCCAGTATTCTAATAACAAAGAGTTTGACTTCAATATGAATAATGACTATGGTAAAATGGTGTTAAACCCAGATGTTGTAGTTCGTTCTAGAGGGGTTATGGAGAAATGTTCTATGTGTATTCAAATGACACAAGCTACAATTCTAAAAGCTAAAAAAGAAGGAAGAGCTGTTAATACAGATGAGTTTGAAACAGCTTGTTCATCAGCTTGTACAACAGGTGCTATGGTTTTTGGAGACATTAATAACGAAAAAGACGAAGTAGCAGCATTAGCAGAAGACAAGAGAGCTTATCACGTATTAGATTACTTACAAACGAAACCGAATGTAGTATATCAAGTGAAAGTTAGAAATACAAACGAAGCGTAAGAAAATTTTAAATTGAAAACTCAAAGTTAAAGGACTTTGAAAGTTTAAAAACTATAATTAAACTAAGTAATAAAAATATGTCTCATTACGAAGCACCCATAAGGGAACCTTTAGTACTAGGTGATAAAAGTTATCACGATATTACAGAAGACATTGCAAAACCTATTGAAGGAGTTGCAAATAAAAATTGGTACATAGCATTTTATATCTCTTTGGCTGCAACGCTTTGGGGATTTGGATGTATTTTTTATACCATAGGTACTGGTATTGGAGTTTGGGGATTGAACAAGAACATTGGTTGGGCTTGGGATATTACAAACTTTGTATGGTGGGTTGGTATCGGTCACGCAGGAACACTAATTTCTGCAGTACTTTTATTATTCCGTCAAAAATGGAGAATGGCCATTAACCGTTCTGCAGAAGCAATGACAATTTTTGCCGTTTTTCAAGCAGGATTGTTTCCATTGATTCACATGGGTAGACCTTGGAATGGATATTGGGTATTGCCAATGCCAAATCAATTTGGTTCGTTATGGGTAAACTTTAACTCGCCATTATTATGGGATGTTTTTGCAATATCAACTTATTTATCTGTATCATTAGTTTTTTGGTGGACAGGTTTATTACCAGATTTTGCAATGATTAGAGATAGAGCTGTGAAGCCTTTCCAAAAGAAAATTTATGCTTTATTATCATTCGGTTGGTCTGGTAGAGCAAAAGACTGGCAACGTTTTGAAGAAGTATCTTTGGTACTTGCAGGTTTAGCAACACCATTAGTACTTTCTGTACATACAATTGTATCTATGGATTTTGCTACTTCTATTAACCCAGGTTGGCACTCAACTATTTTCCCTCCTTATTTCGTAGCAGGAGCAATCTTTTCTGGATTTGCAATGGTACAAACGTTATTAGGAATTATGAGAAAGGTTACTAATTTAGAAGATTACATTACACGTATGCACATTGAGTATATGAACATTGTAATTATCTTAACAGGTGGTATTGTAGCTGTGGCGTATGCAACAGAGTTCTTTATTGCTTGGTATACAGGTTCACCTTATGAGAACTATACATATTTATCTGTAGGTGCTGCAACTGGTCCTTATGCTTGGGCATTCTGGTCACTAATAATATTTAATATTATTACACCACAGTTATTATGGATTAAGAAATTTAGAAGAAGTTTTGTAATTACTTTTATTATTTCTATTGCAATTAACATTGGTATGTGGTTTGAGCGTTTCGATATTATTGCAATTGTATTAAGTAAAGGTCATTTACCATCTACATGGTGGCGTTTTGAACCTACGTTTGTAGATGTTGGTATTTTTGTGGGAACTATAGGTTTCTTTGGTGTATTATTCTTATTATACGCAAGAACATTCCCGGTAATTGCACAAGCGGAAGTAAAAACTATTTTAAAATCTTCTGGAGAGTTTTACAAGAAGAGAAGAGAACAAGGTATACCAACTAAACCAGCTATTAATGTAGCAAACGTAGCAGGTACAACTGATAAATCTAATAAAGAATAATTATGGAATCATCAAAAGTTATTCACGCATTTTATAATGATGACGAAGTTCTAATGGACGCAGTGAAAGCTGTTAAAGCAGAACATCTTCATATAGAGGAAGTATTTTGTCCTTTTCCTGTTCATGGATTAGACAAAGCAATGGGATTAGCACCAACAAGATTAGCAATTACTGCATTTTTATACGGAATTACAGGATTAGCATTTGCTATTTGGATGACTAATTACATGATGATTCAAGATTGGCCACAAGATATTGGTGGTAAGCCAAATTTTTCTTGGTGGGCAAACATGCCTGCGTTTGTGCCAATTATGTTTGAATTAACAGTGTTTTTTGCAGCTCACTTAATGGTAATTACTTTTTATATGAGAAGTAGATTATGGCCATTTAAAGAAGCTGAGAATCCAGATCCAAGAACTACAGATGATCATTTTTTAATGGAAATCCCTGTAAATAACAACGAAGCTAAAATTATTGATTTATTAGCTAGTACAGGAGCTGTAGAAATTAATGTAGTAGACAAGCACTAATATATAGAAAATGAAGAATTTTAAATTAATTATCGCTTTATTTACGCTTACAAGTATCATTTCTTGTAATGATAAAACTAAGCCGCAATTACAATTTATGCCAGATATGTACGTATCTGTGCCTTATGATGTAAATGGAGCCAATGGTCTTAATGGAGAACCTGTAAATAGTAAACCTGTTGCAGGAACAATTGCAAGAGGCGGACATGCTACTTATGATATCCCTAATACAAATGAAGGGTATGAATTGTCTAAACTTACGGTTACTAATCCTTTAGAAACTACAGAAGAAAGTTTGGCAAATGGAAAAGCAATGTACGAGATTTATTGTGCAACTTGTCATGGAAAAGCAGGAGATGGTAATGGAGTTTTATCTCAAAGAGATAAATTTTCTGGTATCCCTAATTATAAAGATAGAGATATTAACACAGGGAGTATTTATCATGTAATTATGCACGGTAAAAACTTAATGGGTTCACATGCATCTCAAACAACGTATACAGAGCGTTGGCAAATAGTACAGTACGTAGAAAAATTACGTTCAGAATTATAATTTCAATTAGAAAGAATACGAAAAAGATATGTATCAATTCTCAGGTAAATTAAAAACATTCTCATTAGCACTAATACTTATTGGTTTAGTGGGAATTGGTTATGGTTTTTATTCAGCTCCTAAAACAGTTGAAGAAGCTAAAGAAGTTATTGCACAACAGGCTTCACATGGTGATAGTCATGCTAGTTCTCATGAAGAGGTTAGTGCTGATGGGCATAAAAGTGAAGCACATGGTGAAAGCCATGGTTCAGTAGATGGATCTCATGATGACGCACATGCTGAACATGTTTTACATCAGTTAAAAAATAAACCATGGTCTGCAGTATATGTAGCATTGTTTTTCTTTTTGGGAATTACTTTATTGGTATTAGCTTTTTATGCAATTCAAAGAGTTGCGCAAGCGGGTTGGTCTATTCTTTTGTTTAGGGTAATGGAAGCAATTACTGCTAACTTAGTACCAACTTCAATTGTAATGGTTCTTATAGTAATTTCGGCTGTAATGCATTGGAATCATATGTTCCCGTGGATGGCAGAAGGAGTATTTGATCCTACAAGTCCTAATTACGATCCTATTGTAGATGGTAAATCTTGGTGGATAAACGTTCCAGGTTGGGCTATTAGAAGTATTATTTATTTAGCTTTATGGAATGCATACAGATGGTTTATCCGTAGAAATTCTATAAAAGAAGATACTGCAAATGATGGAGGAAAAACGTATAAATTGAGTTATAATGCTTCTGTAGGTTTTATTTTCGTATTTATGATCACTGAAACAATGATGTCTTGGGATTGGATTATGGGATTAGACCCACACTGGTTCTCTACATTATTCGGTTGGTATGTTTTATCTAGTTTATTAGTAAGTGCATTAACGGTAATTGCTTTAGTTACAATATATTTACGTTCTAAAGGAGCTTTACCTGGTGTAAACGATAGTCACATTCATGATTTAGCAAAATATATGTTTGGTTTTTCTATCTTTTGGACATACTTATGGTTTTCTCAATTTATGTTAATCTGGTATGCAGATATTCCAGAGGAAACTACTTATTTTGCAATGAGATTTAATGAATATAACTTTCCTTTCTTAGCAATGGTAGTAATGAACTTTGCTTTTCCTGTATTGTTATTATTAAATAGTGACTTTAAAAGTATTCCTTGGTTTATCGTTATTGGAGGTGTTGCAATTCTTTGCGGTCATTATATTGATATTTTTGTTATGGTTATGCCAGGTACTGTTGGTGATCAATGGTCTTTCGGTATCCCTGAAATTGGTGCAATATTGTTCTTCATAGGAGTATTTATATATGCTACTTTTAGTTCTTTTGCAAAAGCAAGTGCTATACCAACTGGTAATCCTTTCTTAGGAGAAAGTAAACATTACCACTATTATAATATTGAACACAGAGGTGAAGGTTCAGGAGATCATCATTAATAAATAATTTGAATTAAAATAATTAAGACGAGATAAATATGCTAGCTCTATTTTATATTTTTATAGCTGTTGCAATCGGTGTAAGTTTTTGGCAAATAACCAGAATATTAAACTTAAGAAGCGTAATCGCTACTGATAAAGACAACGCAACCCAAGGTAGAAATGCCATTTACTTTATGGTTTTTTTATATGCAATGATGATTTATTGTTTAATCTTCATGAATGTTGTAATGTTACCAGAATCTGCTTCTTATGAAGGAGAACATGATGATAACCTTTTTGATATTACATTTTGGTTAATTGGTATTGTTCAATTTTTAATGCAATTCTTAATTTTCTATTTTACTTTTAAGTATAAAGGTGAAAAAGGAAAGAAAGCAAAATTCTATTCAGACAGTCATAAATTAGAGGCTATTTGGACCATTACTCCAGCTGTTGTTTTAGTTGTTCTAATTGGTTATGGATTATGGCAATGGAATAACATCATGGATTTATCCGACTTAGAAGATCCTGTAGTAATAGAGGTTTATGCTCAGCAGTTTAGATGGGATGCTCGTTATGCAGGTGAAGATAATACGTTAGGTTTAGGAAACGTAAACTATATTAAAGGTATGAACACTATAGGTGTTGATATGGATGATAAAAATGCTTTAGATGATAAACAAGTAACTGAATTGTATTTACCTAAAGGTAGAAAAGTTCATTTCAAGTTTCGTTCTCAAGACGTTTTGCACTCAGCTTATATGCCTCACTTTAGAGCGCAAATGAACTGTGTACCAGGTATGGTAACTGAATTTGGTTTTACTCCAAAATATACTACTGCAGAGATGAGACAACAATCTGAGGTTGTAGAGAAAACTGCAGGAATCAATAAAATAAGAAAAGCTAATGGAGAAGATCCTTATGAGTTTGATTATTTATTGTTATGTAATAAAATTTGTGGAGCTTCTCACTATAACATGCAAATGAAAATTACAGTTGTTGAGCAAGAAGAATATGACAAATGGATTGCAGAGCAGCCAACATTATCATCAGTATTAAATAATAATAATTAAAAGACACTACAAATAAATAAGATTATGTCAGAACATCATCATAAAGAAACATTTGTAACAAAATATATTTTTAGCCAAGATCATAAAATGATTTCTAAGCAGTTCTTAGTAACTGGTATGTTTATGGGAATTATTGGGGTATTTATGTCTATGTTATTTCGTATGCAAATTGCATGGCCAGAAAAATCATTTTCTTTAATTGAAGCATTTTTAGGAGATCACCAAACAGACGGTGTAATGAATCCGGATATGTACTTAGCTTTGGTAACAATACACGGTACTATAATGGTATTCTTTGTATTAACGGCTGGTTTAAGTGGTACATTTTCTAACTTGTTAATACCATTGCAAATTGGAGCTAGAGATATGGCTTCAGGTTTTTTAAACATGGTGTCTTATTGGATGTTCTTTGTTTCATGTATCATCATGGTTTGCTCTTTGTTTGTTGAAGCTGGTCCAGCAGCAGCAGGATGGACAATCTATCCTCCATTAAGTGCTTTACCACAAGCAATTCCAGGTTCTGGAATGGGTATGACGTTATGGTTAGTTTCTATGGCTATTTTTATTGCATCTTCTTTAATAGGATCTTTAAATTATATAGCAACAGTTTTTAACTTAAGAACTGTGGGAATGAAAATGACGAGATTGCCTTTAACAATTTGGGCATTCTTTGTAACTGCCATTATTGGTGTAGTTTCTTTCCCTGTATTATTGTCTGCTGCTTTATTATTGATCTTTGATAGAAGTTTTGGTACTTCTTTCTATTTATCAGATATTTTTATTGCTGGTGAAGTTTTACATTATCAAGGGGGTTCTCCTGTATTATTCGAGCACTTATTTTGGTTCTTAGGTCACCCTGAGGTATATATTGTAATCTTACCTGCCATGGGTATTGTTTCAGAAATTTTAGCCATTAATTCACGTAAACCTATTTTTGGTTACCGTGCAATGATTGGTTCTATTATAGCAATTGCTTTTTTATCTACAATTGTTTGGGGACACCATATGTTTGTATCAGGTATGAATCCTTTTTTAGGGTCTGTATTTACATTTACAACGTTACTAATTGCAATTCCATCTGCAGTAAAATCATTTAACTGGTTAACGACATTGTGGAAAGGTAATCTTCAATTAAATCCTGCCATGTTATTCTCTATCGGATTGGTTTCTACATTCGTTACAGGAGGTTTAACAGGTATTGTTTTAGGAGATTCAGCTTTAGATATTAATGTTCATGATACGTACTTTGTTGTAGCGCATTTCCACTTAGTTATGGGTGTTTCTGCTATTTTTGGAATGTTTGCTGGTGTGTATCACTGGTTTCCTAAAATGTATGGTAGAATGATGAATAAAACATTAGGATATTGGCATTTCTGGTTAAGCATCATTTGTGCTTATGGAGTTTTCTGGCCAATGCACTTTATTGGTTTAGCAGGTTTACCAAGAAGATATTATTCTAACACAGCATTTCCTATGTTTGATGATTTATCTGATATTAATATAGTAATTACATTGTTTGCCTTAGTTGGTGGTTTTGCTCAAATATTTTTTATTGCAAACTTCTTTATCTCTATTTATAGAGGTCAAAAAGCAACAATGAATCCTTGGAATGCAACTACTTTAGAATGGACAACTCCTGTAGATCATGTACACGGAAACTGGCCAGGGAAATTACCAGAAGTTCATAGATGGGCGTATGATTATAGTAAGCGTGTAGATCCAGAAGATGATGATAGTGAATATTTACATGGAGAAGACTTTGTGTTACAAACAGTGCCTTTATTAGAAGGAGAAGAACCTTCTTAGAAAATAAAATACATCATTTTGTTTTAAATGATATTTAAGATATAAAACCAGTGAATTTATTCACTGGTTTTTTGTTTTTATTAGTATTTATAGTATTCGTTATAAAGTGTTGTTGTGGGGGGGCTATGGTGAATTAATTGAGAAAGTATATATGCAGAAATGCATAACGACTTTAGTAGAACAAGTTATTATTAGCTGTTTTAGAGTTTATGAAAGCTAACTAATGCGCTGTTTTTACTTTATAATAAATTACTTTATTGATCAGAATAATATGTCTTTAAAAGAGCTGTTTTAAGACTTTTAAATAGTAGTATTTTTTTACATACAAATTAATTGTAGTACCCGATTTAATTATTGCTTTGTTACAAAATAGTTTTCGTAATCGATAGTAAACTAAAGTAAGTCTATTGATATAACTGTAAAGTATGATTCTTTGGGGTATAGCTGTAATTGAATAAACGACGGTTTTAACTGATAAAATTATCTATTTTATCATTAGGTATAAACCCTTTTAAGATTAAAAAAACACCACAGATAATTAATATAATTCCCATTATTCTCTTTAGTCTATAAATTACTAAAGGAGTCATTTTACTTTTTAATTGTTTTGCTAAAAGTATTTTACCAAGATCTGTAATTGCATACCCTAAAATTATGGTAGCAAAATACCAAAATATACTGTTAGAATTCATGTTTAAAGTAGGTCCAATTACCAACACGGTACCCAACCAAAATGCTAACACGCCAATATTTATAAAGTTTAAAAAGTAACCTTTAAAAAACAGTTTTATATAGTTGTTTTTAACAGGGACGACTATAGTTTCTGCAGATGCTAAAGCCTCTTTTTTGTTTTGTTTGTCAAAATAAGTTATTAAACCGTATACAATAAGTACTAGGCCACCAATAAAAAAGAGTCTAGGGTCATCTTTAATTTTTTCTAAAAAAGATCTACTTCCAAAATATGCCATACATATAAAAGTAACATCCCCTAAAAGAACACCAAGATCGAACGCAATTGCTGCTCTAGCTCCTTTTAAAATACTGGTTTGAATAAGCATAAAAAAAACAGGCCCTATCATAAAAGCCATGAAAAAACCTATTAAAAAAGCATTCTTAAAGTCGTAAATATCCATTGGATAAAGGTAATTGTTTAATTAGGATTTACCAATTATGAGATTTTATAATTGGTTTAGTAATGTATCAAGTTTAAGTGAAATAATATTGTCAGTTTTATGTTTTAATGTTATGAAATTTCTCTCTACGTTCCTTGTAATACGTTTGTGAACTTGTTATGAGGTTCTTTAATACTTTAAAGCCTGGTTCTTCCGGTATTTAATATAGATAACTGGGGATTGCAGCGACATCCTTTTTGGTAAAAAGGTATAGCGGAAAGCCCGCTTGAACGCCAAAAAAAAGTGGTATTTATAGAAGTTGATACCTACAAGGCTTTTGAAACCTTGCAGGACAACTATATATTTTTAAACATCATCAAAATCTATTGAAATTTTTGAAGTTGTAGGGTATGCCTGACAGGCTAAAACCAATCCTTCTTCAATTTCGCTATCTGTTAAAATGGAATTCTTAATCATAATAGCATTTCCTTCTGTAACCTTACACATACAGGTGCTACAAACTCCTCCTTGGCAAGAATATGGAGCATCTAAATTGTTACGTAAACTGGCCGATAATAGATCGTCAGTTTGGTTCATAGTAAAGGTTGTTTCCTCATCATCTAGCATTACAATAACTTCTGTAGTACCTTCTTTTATCTCCGCTACAGCCTCTTCGTCTATAGAAGTTGTAAATAATTCAAAATGAATATTCCCTTTAGCAAAACCACGTTCTGTAAGTGTTGCAGAAACTTCATCAATCATACTTTCTGGTCCACATAAAAAAGCAGCATCAAAAGAAGTATTTTTGTAACTATTGTTAATGTAGAAATTAGTGTGTGCTTTGTCTATTCTACCAAATAAAGAACCTTCTAGCTGTTCTCTACTACAAATGTAGTGTAGGTTAAAACGATCTGGATTTGCTTCTTTTAAAGCATCTAATTCTTCTTTAAAAATAGTATCTGCAACTGTTTTGTTACCATAAATTAATGTAAAAGTAGACGAAACTTCGTTTTCTAATACATCTTTAACCATAGATAGAATTGGTGTTATACCAGATCCTGCAGCAAAAGCGATGTAGTTTTTATTAGGTTTTGTTTCTAGGGTAAACAGACCTTCAGGTTCAGAAATTTCAATAAAATTACCTTCTTTTAATTCTGTAGTTGCATACGTAGAAAAAGTACCATTTTCTACTGCTTTAATAGCTACTTTTAAATAAGAATCGCTAGGAGAAGAACAAATAGAATAGGCTCTTCTAACTTCTTTACCGTTAATCGTTTTTTTAAGTGTTAAGTATTGCCCTGCATGAAAAGCAAACTTAGACTTTAAATTACCGGGTATTTTAAATACAAGAGAAACCGCATCTGCGGTTTCTCTAATCACTTCGTGTATATTTACTTTATGAAATGTTGCCATTAAAAATGTTTATTTTATACCAAATTATTTGCAATTAAATATTCGGCAATTTGTATTGTGTTTGTAGCTGCACCTTTACGTAAGTTGTCTGCAACGATCCACAAATTTAAGGTATTTTCTTGAGATTCATCCCTTCTAATTCGTCCAACAAAAACTTCATCCTTATCATGTGCATTTATTGCCATCGGATATACGTTGTTAGCCAAGTCATCCTCTACAATTACTCCAAGAGTTTCACTTAATATTTTTCTAACTTCCGCTAAATCAAAGGCATTTTCAAACTGAACGTTTACAGCTTCAGAATGTCCCCCCGCAGTAGGTATTCTAACCGCAGTTGCAGTAACAGAAAAAGAATCATCACGCAAAATTTTCTTAGGTTCTTTTACCAATTTCATTTCCTCTTTTGTGTATCCGTTTTCTAAGAAAACATCACAATGTGGAATTGCATTTCTACCAATTTTATGAGGATATGCCATTTCGCCATCTATACCAGCCTCTTCATTATCTAATTGCTGCACAGCTTTAACGCCAGAACCAGAAACAGATTGATATGTAGAAATAACCACACGTTTCATTTTATACTTTAAATGTAACGGAGATAAAACTGCCACTAACTGAATTGTAGAACAATTAGGGTTTGCAATAATTTTGTCGTCTTTTGTTAAAACGTCTCCATTAATTTCTGGAACCACTAATTTTTTTGTTGGGTCCATTCTCCAAGCAGAAGAGTTATCGATAACTGTTGTACCAACTTCTGCAAATTTAGGCGCCCATTCTAGAGAAGTGTCTCCACCTGCAGAAAACAAAGCAACATCTGGCTTCAATTTTACAGCATCCTCTAAAGTAACTATGGTATATTCTTTCCCTTTATATGATAATTTCTTTCCAGCAGATCTTGCAGAAGCTACAGGAATTAATTCCGTTATTGGTAAGTTACGCTCTTCTAAAACTTTTAACATTACTGTGCCCACCATTCCAGTTGCACCTACTACAGCTATTTTCATCGCCTAAAAATTTAATATTATATTGAGTTGCAAATATCCTAAAAATAATAATTATATAAATCACTTAACCCCTTATAAATCAACCAAAGTTTAAAATTGAATCACAAATTTTTCTAATGTTTAAATTTAAACAGTTTGTGGTAATTTTTAAATAATAGGATCTTTATTTTTTTGAAGCTATTTCCTGCTTTCCGTTATATCTTTTTTATGAAAAATAAAAAAGGATGTCACTTCAATCAGGGCTAATCTTGTTTGCTAGCTTTTTTAAGACCTAGCAAAGTCTCTCAAATCCATGATAAAAATCATAAAATCTCTTTCTAAAATCAGTAACTTTGCAGCTTATAAAAAAAAACTGAAACGAGTTCAGTTTAAAACGTTAACCTAATTAGTATAGCATGCAACTGTACAATAAGTTAAGCGCAATAGAACGCGCTGCATTAATAGACGAAGCTGGCAAAGACCGCTTAACAATTTCTTTTTATCAATATTTTAAGATAGAAAACCCACAATTATTTAGAGATAAATTATTTTTAGAATGGAATGAACTCGATGTTTTAGGTCGAATTTATGTTTCATACGAAGGTATCAACGCTCAATTATCTGTTCCATCAGAAAACTTTTATGCCCTAAAGGACCAATTAGACAGTATTTCTTTTTTAAAGGATATTCGTTTAAATGTTGCTGTAGAGCACGATAATAAATCTTTTTTAAAGCTAAAAGTAAAAGTTAGAAACAAAATTGTTGCTGATGGTTTAAATGATGCAACTTTTGATGTTACTGCCAAAGGAGTGCATTTAAATGCTGCAGAATTTAATGCAATGTTAGCAAACCCAGATACGGTTTGTGTAGATATGCGTAATCATTACGAGAGTGAAATTGGTCATTTTGATGGTGCTGTAACTCCAGATGTAGATACCTTTAGAGATTCTTTAGATATTATAGAAGAAGATTTAAAAGACAATAAAGAAGATAAAAACTTGTTGATGTATTGTACTGGCGGAATTCGTTGTGAAAAAGCATCTGCGTATTACAAACACAAAGGATTTAAAAATGTTTTTCAGTTAGAAGGCGGAATTATAGAATACACACGTCAGGTAAAAGAAGAAGGCATCGAGAATAAATTTATCGGTAAAAACTTTGTGTTCGATCATAGAAGAGCAGAACGTATTACAGATGATGTAGTTTCTAACTGTCACCAATGCGGTAAAGCGTGTGATGAGCATACAAATTGTGCCAACGAGGCATGTCATTTATTGTTTATTCAATGTGATGAATGTGCAGAAAGAACAGAAAACACCTGTTCTGCAGATTGCCAAGAAATAATTCAGTTGTCTTTTGAAGAGCAAAAGGAATTAAGAAAAGGAAAAGGAAATAGCAATAAGATCTTTAAGAAAGGTCGTTCTGAAGCTTTAAAATTTAAAAAGTAAAGTCATGCAAAAAATCGAATTAATGGCGCCAGCCGGTAATTTTGAATCTATGCAAGCTGCTTTAGATAATGGTTGCGATTCTATTTATTTTGGAGTAGAGCAGCTTAATATGCGAGCAAGAGCTTCTGTTAATTTTACTTTAGATGATTTAGAAGAGATTTCTAAAAGATGTTCAGAAAAAAATGTGAGAACCTATCTTACATTAAATACTATAGTTTACGACCATGATTTATCAATAGTAAAAACATTGATAAAACGTGCAAAAGAAGCAAATATTACTGCGGTAATTGCCATGGATCAAGCAGTGATTTCTATGGCGAGAGAACAACAAATGGAAGTCCATATCTCTACGCAAATTAATATTACAAATAAAGAAACTGTAAAGTTTTATGCACTTTTTGCTGATACAATTGTCTTAAGTAGAGAGTTGAGTTTACGACAAGTAAAAAAGATTACAGAAGCAATTGAGAAAGATCAAATAAAAGGACCTTCAGGCAGATTGGTTGAAGTTGAAATTTTTGGTCATGGTGCTTTGTGTATGGCAGTTTCAGGTAAATGTTATATGAGTTTGCATTCGCATAATTCATCAGCAAATAGAGGTGCTTGCAAACAAAATTGTAGAAAAAAATATACGGTTATCGATCAGGAAACTGGTTTTGAAATGGAGTTAGATAATGAGTATATAATGTCTCCTAAAGATTTATGTACGATTGACTTTTTAGACCAAGTTGCAGATGCCGGAATTAAAGTTTTAAAAATTGAAGGAAGAGGAAGAGCGCCAGAATACGTAGCCAAAGTAATTAAATGTTACAGAGATGCAATTGATAGTTTGGCAAACGGAACCTACGACAAGGAAAAAGTAATTTCTTGGATGCAAGAACTAGAAAAAGTCTATAATCGTGGTTTTTGGAATGGCTATTATTTAGGTCAGAAATTGGGAGAATGGAGTAAAGAATCTGGTTCTCATGCAACACAAAAGAAAGTTTATTTAGGGAAAGGAGAACATTATTTTGATAAAGCTAAAATTGGTCAATTTAAAATTGACGCGTATGATGTTGCTTTGGGAGATACCATTTTAATTACAGGTCCAACCACCGGAGCACAAGAAATGGAAGTTAAGCAAATGTTTGTGAATGATGTTGCAGCCGAAAAAGCAACTAAAGGAGACGAAGTTACCATGAAATTAGATTTCAAAATAAGAAGATCAGACAAGTTGTACAAGATTGTAAAAACTGAATTTGCACAAAACTAATGGTGGTAATTACATTACAAAGAAACAAATGTATTGGTTGTAATTATTGTGTAGAAGTTGCTCCAAGTCAGTTTCAGATGTCTAAAAAAGACGGAAAATCGGTATTGTTACATTCCATAGAAAAGAAAGGTTTTTTCACTATAAAATCTTTTGATGAATCTATTTTTTATCCTTCTTTAGAAGCAAAAAAAGCGTGTCCTGTAAAAATTATTGAAGTAAAGCAAGTTTAAGAATTACATAAGTTTTAAAATAAAGTCCTCATCTATTGAGGGCTTTTTTTTGTTAAAAAAAGAGGTTTTTATACGAATACTAATTAAACCCATGCAAATACTAAACGGATGAGGGAGCAAACAATTTTTCAGACTACATTTGAAGTATCAATAAATTAAAAAGTAGTTTTGTTAACTTTCATAAACCTATTTTTTCATTCTTTGAGAATGCGTATATTTACGAATTAGTGAAGATGAGGCGGTGTGTTAGTATCTGTCTGATAATCAATTTATGAACCAAGAGGTTTTTAGGTTTTATAGCGATGTTTTTAGTGGATTTGCTGCTAATAATAAACTTTAAAGACTATCAACTATAAAAATATATATACTTACATGGCATGTGGAAGTTGTGGTACAACAGAAAATGGAGTACCAAAAGGTTGCAAGAGTAATGGTAATTGTGGGTCAGGAACCTGCGGAAGTGGTAGTAATAAACTAGCCGTTTTTGATTGGTTGTCTAATATGACGTTACCAAGCGGACAAGAAAGATTTAATATTTTTGAAGTCCGTTTTAAAAACGGAAGAAAGCATTTTTATACAAATCCAGATAATTTACCCATCACTATGGGAGATATTGTGGCGGTAGAAGGTGCTCCAGGACATGATATTGGTACAGTTTCTTTGGCAGGAGAGTTGGTAAAAGTGCAAATGAAAAAACGCAAAATTACCGCAGATCATGAAGATGTAAAGAAAATTTACAGAAAAGCGAGTCAGAGAGATATAGATATTTGGCAAGAGGCAAGAGGCAAAGAAGAAGAAACGCAAAGAAAAGGAAGAGAAATTCTAGGACGTTTAGGTTTGCAAATGAAGTTGTCTGATGTAGAATATCAAGGTGATGGAAATAAAGCTACGTTCTATTATACGGCAGATACAAGAGTAGATTTTAGACAGTTAATTAGAGATTTGGCAAGTGCATTTTCTATTCGTGTAGAAATGAAGCAAGTAGGTGCAAGGCAAGAAGCTGCCCGTTTAGGTGGTGTTGGTTCTTGTGGTAGAGAGTTATGTTGTTCTACTTGGTTAACAGATTTTAGAAAAGTAACAACGTCTGCGGCACGTTATCAGCAATTATCTTTAAATCCTTTAAAGTTAGCAGGACAATGTGGTAAACTAAAGTGTTGTTTAAATTTTGAATTAGACACGTATTTAGATGCTTTAAAATCATTTCCGAAACAAGATTTAGTACTAAAAACAGAAAAGGGAGATGCCGTATTTGTAAAGATGGATATTTTTAAAAATCATCTTTGGTATACCTACAAAGAAGAGCGTTTTAAATGGTTTAGACTTACATTAGAACAAGTTTTAGAAATAATAGCGCTTAATAAAAATAATGAAAAATCTATTTCGTTAGAAGAATATGAAGCGGATGTAGAAATTCCTGTTAAAGTAGATTTCGAAGATGCTGTTGGGCAAGATAGTTTAACGCGTTTTGATGCTCCTAAAACAAGTAATCGTAAGAGAAGAAATAAGAAAAAACCGGCGGCAGTTGCTAATAATAATAATAATAATAAGCCAAGGACAAGGTCTAACCCAAATCAAAAACCAAATCCTAACCAAAAGGCAACAACCAGTCAAAAGCCGAACCCAAATCAGAAAAGAAAGCCACAGGCTAAGAAACAACTAAATACAAACCCAAATCAGAAGCCCAAAGCTAAATTGAATCCGAATGGGAATCCGAATCAAAAGGCTAAACCAAATGCTCAGCCAAAACCAAGGCCGCAAAGAAAACCAAGACCGAAACCTCAAGGTGATGTAAAGAAACCAGAAGGAGAAGCTAAGGATATAAAAAAGCCAGAAGGAGAAGTTAAAAAGGTAAATAAGCCAAGAAGAAATAATAGAAACCGTAAAAATAATAACCCTAAAAATGACAACAATTCTGAAAAGTAATCCTTTTTTAATTGTTTTAGGATCTCTTTTATTGCTGTTTTCTTGTGATGATAAATCAGATTTTAATCTATATAAATCAATAGACAATGAAGGTTGGAAAGCGAATGAGAAAATATTTTTTGAGTTTGATGTAAAAGACACTATTTCTCCAAAAAATCTATTTATCAATATTAGAAATAATAATGAGTATGCTTATAGTAATTTGTATCTTATTACAGAGCTTGTTTTTCCTAATGAAACAAAGGTTGTAGATACTTTACAATACGAAATGGCAGATAAAACAGGGCGTTTTTTAGGTGTTGGTTTTACAGAGATTAAAGAAAATAAATTATTTTATAAAGAAAAAAAGGCATTTCCAATTTCTGGAAATTATACATTTAATGTGCGCCATGCAATGCGTAAAAATGGAGAAGTAAAGGCAATTGAATTTTTAAAAGGAATTCAGGATGTTGGCTTTAGCATAGAAAATTAAAATAGAAATGACACAGAAGAAAACGACAGATTTTAAAAAATATATTAAATGGTTTTGGTTGCTAGTTCTAGGTGGATTTGCATCAATATTATTATTGTTTTTAATTGCTTCTTGGGGTGGTTTAGGAAAATTACCAACGTTTGAAGAGTTAGAAAATCCAGAAAATAACTTAGCAACAGAAATTATTTCTTCAGATGGTAAAACATTGGGTAAATATGCTACAGAAAATAGAACACCTATTAAGTTTACTGATTTACCAGATAATTTAATAAAAGCATTAGTAGCAACGGAAGATGAACGTTTTTTTGAGCATTCTGGTATCGATTTTAAAGGAACTGCAAGAGCTATCTTAAAACCAGGAAGTGGAGGTGCTAGTACAATTACACAGCAATTAGCAAAAATGTTATTTACTGGTAGAGCTTCTAGAAATATCTTTTTAAGAGTTGGCCAAAAAGTAAAAGAATGGGTGGTTGCTACAAAATTAGAAAGACAATATACCAAAAACGAAATTCTTACAATGTACTTAAATAAGTACGATTTTATAAACCAGGCAGTTGGTATTCGTTCTGCAGCTCGTATTTATTTTGGTAAAGAACCAAAAGAATTAGAGGTGCAAGAATCTGCAATGTTGGTTGGTATGTTAAAAAATGCATCATTATTTAATCCTTTAAGAAGAGCAGAACGTGTAAAAAATCGTAGGAACGTTGTGTTAAAACAAATGAACCGTAGCGAATTTATTTCAGAACAAGAAAAAGACTCTTTACAAGCATTAGATTTAGGTTTAGATATTCATAAAGAAGGACATAGTGATGGTTCTGCAACTTATTTTAGAACGTATTTACAAAAATATTTAAGAAAATGGGTAGAGGAAAATCCAAAACCAAATGGAGAAGAATATAATATTTTTAGAGACGGTTTAAAGATTTATGTAACTATAGATTCTAGAATGCAAAAATACGCAGAAGAAGCTATTGAAGAACATATGTCTAATTTACAGTCTTACTTTTTTACAGAACAAAAAAGAAACAAAACAGCACCTTTTTATGATATAAAAGAATCTGAAATTAACAGAATTTTAGAAAGAGCTAAGAAAAACTCGGATAGATATAAGCGATTAAAAATTGCAGGAAAATCTAATAAGTATATTGATGAAGTTTTCAAAACAAAAACGGAAATGAGTGTTTTTTCTTGGAAAGGTGATATTGATACTGTTATGTCTCCAATGGATTCTGTAAGATATTATAAATACTTTTTACGTGCTGGATTGTTGTCTATTGAGCCACAATCTGGTCATATTAAAGCTTGGGTAGGAGGAGTTAATAACAAGCATTTTAAATATGATGCTGTTGCACAACAAAAAAGGCAAGTAGGTTCTACCTTTAAACCATTTGTATATGCTGCTGCAATTAATCAATTAAAATTATCTCCTTGTGATGAATTTCCAAACATACCTTATACAATTCCAAAAGGAAAATATGGAATACCAAAAGCATGGACACCAGAAAATGCGAGTAAAAAGTATGGAGGAATGTTAAGCCTAAAAGATGGTTTAGCTGGTTCTGTAAATACAATGTCTGCGAGATTAATAGATATGGTTGGTCCAGAAAATGTAGTGCGTTTAGCAAAATCTGCTGGTATAGAAAGTGATATTCCTGCAAATCCTTCTATTGCATTAGGAGCCGTAGATTTATCATTATTAGAAATGGTAAGTGCCTATGCTACTTTTGCAAATCAAGGTTTACGAGTTGCACCAATGATTTTAACAAGAATTGAAGATAAAAACGGAACTGTTTTAGAAGAATTTACACCAGAAACGAAAGAGGTTTTAAGCGAAGAATCTGCTTATGTTGTGCTAGATTTATTAAAAGGAGTTACCCAATCTGGTTCTGGTGTTCGTTTACGTTTACCTTGGAAAAAAGCCGATTATATTACAGGTCATCCTTATAAATTTACAAATCCTATTGCAGGTAAAACAGGTACCACTCAAAATCAATCAGATGGTTGGTTTATGGGTATTGTGCCTAATTTAGCAACAGGTGTTTGGACAGGTGGAGAAGATAGAGCAACTCATTTTGCAGGTATTGCAAAAGGACAAGGTGCTACAATGGCTTTACCTTCTTGGGCGTTATATATGCAAAAAGTATATGCAGATGAAACGTTAAATGTGAGTAAGAAAGATTTTGAAAAACCAGAGAACTTATCAATCAATATTGATTGTAATGATACATCTGGTGATGAGGATACTCCTATAGATGAAGATACCGATTTTTAGTATAGAAAGAGTCTCCTAAGTTTTTAGGGGATTCTTTATTTCAATAAATTCTTTATTTTGTGCTAAATTTATTTTTCAGTAAATTACAAGAATGTCACTTCGCGCATAGTCGGGAAGCTCTAAAACAGGAACATTATGATCAATAAAAAGGTAAAAAACGTAGAAGATGCTTTAAAAGGCGTTAAAAATGGAATGACTTTTATGTTGGGTGGTTTTGGTTTATGTGGAATCCCAGAAAATGCAATTTCAGAACTTGTAAAACTAAATGTTAGAAATGTTACTTGTATTTCTAATAATGCAGGTGTAGATGATTTTGGTTTAGGCTTATTACTTCAAAATAAGCAAATAAAAAAAATGATTTCTTCTTATGTAGGAGAAAATGATGAGTTTGAACGCCAAATGTTATCTGGAGAGTTAGAAGTAGAATTAACTCCACAAGGAACATTAGCTGAAAAATGTAGAGCTGCACAAGCTGGTTTTCCTGCATTTTATACGCCTGCAGGTTACGGAACAGAAGTTGCAGAAGGAAAAGAAACCAGAGAGTTTGATGGTAAAATGTATGTTTTGGAGCCTGCTTTTAAAGCGGATTTTGCCTTTGTAAAAGCTTGGAAAGGAGATGCAGCAGGTAATTTAATCTTTAAAGGAACTTCTAGAAATTTTAATCCTAATATGTGCGGTGCCGCAACAATTACTGTGGCTGAAGTAGAAGAAATGGTAGAAGTTGGTGAATTGGACCCAAACAATATTCATATTCCCGGAATATTTGTACAACGTATTTTTCAAGGTAAAGATTACGAGAAAAGAATTGAACAAAGAACGTTGCGTAATCGCGAATAATTATTCGTTTGTTATTCTTGTGTAGACAAGAATCGATACTGTATTAATTTAAAATTAATGATAGTTTTCTGTTTTTACAGGAATGACATGAGGTTAAATTAATACTTTTTCTAATTATTAAATCTATTAATCATCAAATTAATAATATGTTAGACAAAATAGGAATTGCAAAGCGAATCGCACAAGAAGTTCAAAACGGATTTTATGTGAACTTGGGTATTGGTATTCCAACCTTGGTTGCAAATTACGTCCGTGAAGGTATTGAGGTTGAGTTTCAAAGTGAAAATGGTGTTCTAGGAATGGGACCTTTTCCTTTTGAAGGTGAAGAAGATGCAGATATTATAAATGCAGGGAAACAAACGATAACAACGATGCCTGGAGCAAGTTTTTTCGATTCTTCTATGAGTTTTGCAATGATTCGTGGTAAGCATGTAGATTTAACTATTCTAGGAGCAATGGAAGTTGCAGAAAATGGTGATATTGCCAACTGGAAAATTCCAGGAAAAATGGTAAAAGGAATGGGAGGCGCAATGGATTTAGTTGCTTCTGCAGAAAATATTATTGTTGCCATGATGCACACCAATAAACGTGGTGAGTCTAAAATTTTAAAGAAATGTTCTTTGCCTTTAACGGGAGTTGGTTGTGTAACAAAAATAGTAACAAACTTAGCATTTCTAGAAGTAAGAGATAACGTGTTTCACTTGTTAGAAAGAGCTCCTGGTGTTTCTGTAGAAGATATTCAGGAAGCAACAGAAGGAACATTGGTAGTTAATGGGGAAATACCAGAAATGAAGTTTTAAAATGAATTTATTTAAGAAAACATATTGGATTATTTATCCAATTCTTATTGTTGTATTTATGTTCATTTTTGATCAATTGTATACAATGGATAACTTCCTTTTAAAAGGGAGTATTTGTGCCGTTTTAGCATTTATAATATCGCCAAGAAAAAGATTAATTCTAACTGAAGCAGGAAAGAAAAAGCAGATTACTTGGGTATTTTTAAAGGATCCAATAGTGCTAGAGCAATAAATTAAAAATAAGAGTGTTTTCCTTTATCAGGAAATTAAAAAGCATACATGAAGATAATATCATACAACGTAAACGGCATTAGAGCCGCATTAAAAAAAGGATTTTTAGATTGGTTAGAAGCCGCAAATCCAGATGTAATTTGCATACAAGAAACCAAGGCACATAAAGAACAATTAGATCTTACCGATTTTGAAAATGCAGGTTACCCATATCATTACTGGTTTTCTGCACAGAAAAAAGGATACTCTTCTGTAGCTATTTTTTGTAAAGAAAAACCAAATCATATTGAGTATGGAACCGGAATTGAATCTATGGATTTTGAAGGTAGAAATTTACGTGTAGACTTCGATGGTGTTTCTGTAATGAGCTTGTATTTACCTTCTGGTACTAATTCTGAAAGGTTAGACTTTAAGTTTAAATACATGGATGAATTTCAAGAATACATCAATAATTTAAAACTAGAAATTCCGAATTTAGTAATCTGTGGAGATTATAATATTTGTCATGAAGAAATTGATATTCACAACCCAAAAATGAAAAATGTTTCTGGCTTTTTACCCGTAGAAAGAACTTGGATTGGCGAATTTATTAAGAACGGGTTTATAGATAGTTTTCGTTTTTTAAATCAAGAAAAACAAGAATATTCTTGGTGGAGTTACAGAGCAAATTCTAGGGCAAATAATAAAGGTTGGCGTTTAGATTATGCGATGGTTTCAGAACCTTTAAAAGAAAAAATTTCTAGAGCCTATATTTTACCAGAAGCAAAACATTCAGACCATTGCCCAATTGCAGTAGAACTTGACATTTAAAACAAAACATGAATAAACTAATTATATTCCTCCTATTTACTAGTACTATTTTTTCACAAATAAAAAAAGATACTTTATTTATAACCAAAGACACCTTAAAAGAGCCTGTTAGAAAAAGTTTTTTTTCTGATGCAGATTTAGATGCAATTGATAGCTTATTAGTTGATGATAAATTTAATTCGGCTTTAGTAGATTCGTTAAGTTATGTAATAAATGATATAGATATTATAGGAAACACAAGCACTGTTTTAACAACAGATTTATTAAAATTACGTCTTACTGCTTTAAATAATAAAACGCCTTTTAATTTAGCATTTAATCCTTCTTTAGAACAAGTAATTAATAGTTATTTATTGCATCGTAAAAGATACTATCCTGCTTTAATGGCAAAAGCAAAATACTATTTTCCAATGTTCGAGCAATATTTAGATCAATATGATATTCCTTTAGAAATGAAATATTTGGCTATTGTAGAGTCTGCTTTAAGACCAAAAATTAAATCTGGAGCTGGAGCAACAGGTTTGTGGCAATTTATGTATGGCACAGGAGTGGAGTTCGATTTAAAAGTGAGTTCTTATGTAGATGAGCGCCAAGATCCCGTAAAAGCAACAATTGCTGCTTGTAAATATTTAAGTCAGTTATTTACTGTTTTTGGTGATTGGGATTTAGCTTTAGCAGCTTACAATTCTGGGCCTGGAAATGTAAGAAAAGCTATTAAGCGTTCTGGAGGATATACAAATTATTGGAATATAAGACCTTATTTGCCAAGAGAAACCGCAAGTTATGTACCTGCTTTTTATGCAACGATGTATATTTTTGAATATGCAAATGAACATAATATTTATTCTGAACTTCCACAATTTTTTAATTTTCAGACAGATACAATTCATGTTAAAAGAACCATTAGTTTCGATCAAATTTCAGAGAAGATAGCTATTGATGAAGAGGTGTTGTCTGAGTTAAACCCGTCTTATAAATTGGATATTATTCCGTTTGTAGAAGATAAAAATTATGCTTTAATATTACCAAGTAACAAGATTATTGAGTTTTTAGATAAGGAAAAAGAAATTTATGCTTTGGCAGATACAGATGATGCGCAGAGAGAAAAACCTTTACCTAAGTATTTCGAAATGGACCAACGTATACGTTACAGAGTAGTTAATGGAGATTTTTTAGGTAAAATAGCAAATAAATTTGGAGTTCGGGTAAGTGACTTAAAACGTTGGAATAGTTTAAAAACAAGCCGATTAAAAATAGGGCAAAGATTGTCTGTTTATCCTAAAAAAATAGGGAAATAGTCTCTGTTTAGAGAAATAATAAAGTAGTAAAACCGAACAGGAAAAATACATTGTTAACCAGCTGTAAAGTATTTCTGATAAACATTTTTGTTTTTCTTAGAAATACTTTAAAAGTGGAACAGTATTTGGAGTGTTAAACTTTTAGAAGTAAGAACCAACTTTATAACATAAAAATAACTAAACTCATGAAAAAAATATTTACGTTACTTGCATTTACAGTTTTATTTACCTCATGTGGTGGAGGTAACGATAAAATTACTTTACGATCATCTGTTGGTAAAGTAAACAAAGTAATGGTAGTTACTAAAGCTAGTGATTGGGCTGGTGATATTGGTAAAGAAATAAGAAATTCTTTTGGAGAATTGATGGTTGGTTTGCCCCAACCAGAGCCTCTTTTATCTGTTTCTCAAGTGGCTCCAAATGGTTTTGGAAAGATGATGCAAGCTGGTAGAAATATTCTGGTTATTGGTGTTGCCGATGAAGAAAAATATTTTGTTAGAACTAATGTTTATGCAGATCCACAAACTATTGTTTATGTGTATGCTAAAGACAAAGAAGGTGTTGTAAACTTGTTTAAAAAACATCATGAAGAAATTATTAAAACCTTTATAGCTTCGGATGTTAAAATGCTTCAAAATTTGTTTGCAAAAAACAAATTGGATGATTCTCAATTTAAAACACTTCAAAATTTAGGGATTTCATTAACCATCAATAATAAATTTAACACCGTAGATGATACGGGAGATTTTTTATGGTTGCGTCAGCATTTATCAAGCGGAATTGCAAAAACAGGAAGTAATAATATTTTAGTGTATTCTGTTCCTTTAGAAGATGAAACACAAGTATCTGATAGTATTGTAGCTGTTAGAAATAGAATTGGTAAGAAATATATACCAGGTTCAGACCCAGAAACCATGCATATGATTACAGAAAAAGCATATACTCCTTTTACTTTTGATGCTGTTATAGATGGTAAAAAAGCCTATGAAACTCGTGGTAAGTGGGAAGTTAAAAATGATTTTATGGCAGGTCCATTTTTAAACTATACGGTGGTGGATAAAAAGAACAACCGATTAATTATTTTTGAAGGTTTCACGTATGCACCTTCTGTTAACAAAAGAGCATTTTTGTTTGAGTTAGAAGCAACTGCAAAATCTATGAAGATCAAATAAAAGGACTTTATAAAGTCTTATTGAAGCCGAAAGCATTTGTTTTCGGCTTTTTTTATGGAATAAATTTCTAATTTCAGATTAGCTATATTTGGTATTCAACCAAAAACTTTTAATCATGCAAACGAATATTTACATCTTTTTTATAGCTGCTTTAATTCCTTTAGTTATCGGTTTTATCTGGTATGGTCCCTTACTTGGAAATACTTGGATGAAAGAAATGGGATTTACCAAAGAATCTTTAGCTAACAAGAATATGGTATTAACGTTTATACTCTGTTATATATTTAGTTTTTTTATAGCTTTCATTTTACAATCTCTTGTAATTCATCAAGGTGGTGTTTTCTCTACAATGTTAGTATCTGGTTCAACAGAATTAGAAGGTGAAGCGTTGGCTTATTTTGAGGACTTTATGACTAAGTATGGAAATAATTATAGAACCTTTAAACACGGTTTATTACACGGTATTTTAACGGGACTGTTTTTTGTATTACCTATTTTATCAATTATAGCAATGTTTGAAAGGAAATCAGTAAAATACGTTGCTATTAATGCTGGTTATTGGATAGTAACTTTGGCATTTATGGGAGGTATTATATGTGAATGGGCATAGAGTAAACCATATCTAAAAAATAAAACCACGCATTTAGCGTGGTTTTTATATTGGTAAAATAGGTTTAGTAACCAATTTTTGACCTTACTCTTTTTAGAACTCCGTTTGCAACTACAGTTGCTTTTTCTGCTCCAATTTTTAAAGCCTCATCAAGTTCATGCTTATTTTCCATATAATGATTGTAACGGTCTCTTATTGGTGAAAATTGCTCAAGAATCAATTCATATAAAGCTTGTTTTGCGTGTCCGTAGCCATAATTACCACCTTCGTAATTTGCTCTCATTGTTGCAATCTGCTCATCAGAAGCTAATAACTTATAGAGTCCAAAAACATTATCTGTATCTGGGTTTTTAGGATCTTCTAAACCTAAACTATCTGTTTTAATAGACATTATTTGTTTTCTTAACTTCTTGTCTGGTAAGAAAATATTGATAATGTTATTTCTAGATTTACTCATTTTTTCACCATCAATTCCAGGAACTAATTTTGTGTTTTTTTGAATTTCTGCTTGAGGCGGAACCAATGTTTCGCCGACAATATTGTTAAATCTATTGGCTACATCACGGGTCATTTCTAAATGTTGTAACTGATCTTTACCAACAGGTACAACTTCTGCATCATACAATAAAATATCTGCAGCCATTAACATTGGGTAGGTAAATAAACCTGCATTTACATCACCTAATCTATCAGCTTTATCTTTAAATCCGTGTGCTAAAGTTAGTCTTTGATATGGAAAAAAACAGCTTAAATACCAAGTCAATTCTGTAGTTTGTGGTATGTCGCTTTGTCTGTAAAATATGGTTTTATTAATGTCTAATCCACAAGCAAGCCAAGTAGCAGCAACACTGTACGTGTTTTCTCTTAATTCTTTTCCATCTTTAATTTGGGTTAAAGAATGCATATCTGCAATAAATATAAAAGATTCATTTCCTGGACTATTTGCCATTTTTATTGCTGGTAAAATAGCCCCTAATAAATTTCCTAAATGTGGAGTTCCTGTACTTTGTACACCTGTTAAAATTCTAGACATTATATTGTTTTTATCTTTTTTTTGATGGAGAGCTTCTCATTACTCTCTGCAATTACAAAAATAAGGTTTTGTTTAAGAAAACCTATCAAACAAAAGAATATTAGTATTTTTGTTTGATAGTAGAATTTTAGGAGAGTAACTTTATTCTTTTTAAGTGATTACTATTTTAAATCATCTAGCAACTTTTATTGATTCTATGAAGTACCTTAAGGTTCCTTTTCTTTTAATTTGGCGTTTGTGGTTTTACCTTTTAATGATCATAACTATTTTAGTGATGTCTCCACTTTTATTGTTATTCACTTTTAAAGAAGCGCATTATCATATTTTTTGGAGAATTGCTAGAGTTTTATCTAAAATTCTAATTTACGGAATGGGTTTTCGTTTAAATGTACAATTTGATGAAGAATTAGAACCGAATAAAAGTTATATGTTTTGCCCAAACCATACTTCTTTAATGGATCCTTTTGTTTTGATTGCCATCAGTAAAAATCCTATTGTATTTGTTGGTAAACAAGAGTTGGTTAAAATTCCTGTTTTTGGTTTTTTCTATAAACGAGTGGTAATTATGGTAGATAGAAATAATCCCGAAAGTAGAAGAAGAGTTTTTAGCATGGCTAAAAAAAGATTGCAAAACGGCGTAAGTATGGCTATTTTTCCAGAAGGATTAGTGCCGGAAGAAGATGTAATTTTGGCACCATTTAAAAAAGGAGCTTTTAGTTTAGCAATAGAGTTTGAGATACCAATTGTACCACAAGTTTATTACGATTGTAAACGTTTGTTTTCTTGGGATATTTTTAAAGGAGGTATGGGAGTTTTTAGAGTACGCCAGCATAAATTTATTTCTACAAAAGGGTTGTCTTTAAAAGATAGAGATCAATTAAAAGATAAGACATTTGATATGATTTACAACGATTTGGCAAATGATAAAAAGTATATGAAAGATACAAATAGCACAAAATGAGTGTAAAATTAAATCCAGGATATTCCGAAACAGAAGAACGCTTAAACGTTTTGTCTCATGGTTTAGGTTTGCTTGCAAGTGTAATTGTTTTTCCTTTTTTAATAGTAAAAGCAACCAACTATGCTAACTTTTGGGATATTGCTAGTTTTGTTATTTATGGGGTGAGTTTAATTGTTTTATATGCAGCATCTACATTTTATCATGCTGCTAAAAATCCGAAGAAAAGAAGACGGTTAAATATTTTTGATCATGCCGCTATTTATGCTTTAATTGCTGGGAGTTATACTCCTTTTTGTTTGGTCGCTTTAAATTCTGACTTAGGTTGGTATATGTTTATTGCGGTTTGGATTTTTGCCTTAACAGGTATTATTTTAAAGCTATTTTTTACAGGAAGGTTCGATAAAATTTCTACAGCAATGTATCTTTTAATGGGCTGGCAAGTGGTGTTTTTTATAAAACCTTTAATGGTTGCTTTACCAAGTTTTAATTTAAACTTATTAATTGGCGGAGGAGTTTTTTACACCATTGGCGCTATATTATATTCCATCAAAAAGATACCTTATAACCACGCCATTTTTCACGTATTTGTTTTATTAGGCAGTATCAGTCATTTTATTGGAATTTACTACCTGTAATTTTTAAATCCAATCTTTAAAAGGATGTTTACTAATGCTAGAATTATAGTATTTTACATCTCCAGTAACTTCTTGGTCTAGCCAATTTGGTTTTGTAAAAGTTTCAGTTTCTGAGTTTAATTCTACTTCTGCAACTGTTAAACCTTGGTTGTCGCCATAAAATTCATCCACTTCAAAAGTGTGATCACCAACTTTAATTAAATATCTTGTTTTATCAATTACACTAGGTTCACATAATAAAAGTAAACTTTCGGCTTCCGATTTGTCAATTTCTTTTTCCCATTCAAAACGAGTTGTTCCTGTTGCGTTAGATTTTCCTTTAATAGTCATAAAAGCTTTTTCATCTGCAATTCTAACTCTTACAGTTCTGTTTTTATCAGAATTTAAATAGCCTTGTTTAATGCTTTTTTGAGCAAAACTTTCACGTTTAAAATCGTCGTTTTTTACTAAAAATTTTCTTTCTATTTCTAAACTCATAAAATGGATGTTTTTTACCGTAACTTAGGTATTGTAATAAATAATGTTATTTTTTATTCTGATAAATGCCAAATACAAAATCAGACTGATTTTCTTTTAGATATTTGTCTTCTAGGGCAAAAAGCTTGTCCAAAACTTGCTCCTTTTCGGTATCTAATTCATAGAAATGATGAGAAATATCTCTAAGCGTGCTCATCAATAAATTATTTCCGTAAGGTCTTTCTACAAGCGTGGTATAATGTTTATGGATAGACGGAATAATACTTTCTGAATCAATACATTCAGAAGGGTTTGCCATGATCATTCTAAGCACACCAACGCCTCTGTATTTGTTTTTATGAAGGTTACTTTTAAATCGTGTTCTAAATTTCTTAGGAATAGATTTTAACGCTTCATTGATTGCTGTTATTTGTGTTTTAGAAAACTGATGCCTTGTAGTTCCTACAAATTCATTAATTATAAGTAATCCATCTGGTTTTAATACTTTTTGTACTCTGCCAGATAATAAAGATTCTATTTTATCAAAATGATGTAAAGAAGCTTTAAAGAATATAACATCAAAATCATTTTTATTAAACTCAAAATCATCAATGTTCTTAGCAATAAATTTAATGTTTGTTACGCCATTTTTCGCTGCTTTTTTCGCTGCAATCTGAAGCAAATTGTCAGCAATATCTAAACAAACAACTTCTTTAAAAATGGTGTTGTTTTTGGCCAATTCAATTTCTGGATTGCAAATACCAGAACCTAAAGAAAGAAGCCTTAGATTGGTTTTGTCTTTCAAAAAATCATCCGTAATAAAACTAATATAATCTACATTTTTATCACCAGAAATTAAAAAATTCCATCGTTCTACAACCTTAGGAATAGACCAAAAATTAGAAGAAATAAAGGAAGAGTTATCAAAAGCACTTTTTGTTCTAACTTCTTTGTTAAACGTAAATTTAGAAAAGAAAAACTTGCTACCTCGTTGTATTGCTTTAAAATACGTGTCTATAAAATCATCTAAAGTAATCAGTTTCATATCCTGTTTTAACAATCGTCACAAAAATACTTTTTTAAAACAAACTGTCATCCTCAATAAGTATTCTTTTTAGTTAGATTATATATTACAAATTAGAATAAATCTTAGAAATAGGGTTAAAAAGTGTACTAATACTAGCATGTTTACGTTTAATGATAAAAAAGAAATATCTTTGGGATATTAAACTTAAATGATGAAAAAATTCTTTATACTTTCTATCTTATTTTTCTCAGTATCATTTTCCGCTCAGACAGATTATAGTACTTCTTGGGAGGACTTTTACTCTTACAACAATGTAAAAGATTTTGTGAAGGTAGATGATGTAATTTATGCCTTATCAGACAATGCTGTTTTTACGTACAACGTGGTTACTAAAGAGATTGAAAAACTATCTTCCGTACAAGGTTTGTCTGGAGAAACTACAAGTTCTATTCATTATAATAGTGGTTTTAAAAGGTTGGTAATTGGTTATGAAAACGGATTGGTAGAAGTTGTAGATGAAGATGGTTTAATAACCATTTCTTCAGATATTGTTAGTTTTAATCAATCTGGAGAAAAAAATATCAACGATATTACAGAGTATAATGGTAAATTGTATTTGTCTACTCCATTTGCTATTGTAGTGTATGATATTGACAGGTTAGAGTTTGGTGATACCTATTTTATTGGTAAAGAATCTAGTGCTATAGGAATTAATGCAACAACTGTTTTAAATGATGTAATTTATGCAGCTACTGAAGACGGAATTTATACGGCAAATACAAACAATACATCTTTAATAGACTTTAATAATTGGGAACAGCAATTTAGTGGCAATAATTTTAAGGAAATAGTAACGTTTAATAATAACGTATTTGCAATTTCTGGATCGAAATTATATGAAATAAATGGAAGTGTTTTAAATGAAATAAGAGATTTTTCTCAACCAATTATTTCTATTAAAAGTTCATCTTCCTTTTTGACGGCTACTTTAGGTCAAAATTCTGTAATTATAGATACTTCTTTAAACACTGTTTTCCAATTTAGTACAACAGCAAATTTTAATTTTACTTTAAACAATTCTTTTTTTGAAGATGATACCATTTTTTTAGTAACTACAGAGTTTGGTTTATTACAAAGACATAAAGATAACGATGATTATGTAGAAATCCATCCAGAAGGACCTTTAGAAAATGATGTGTTTTCAATAGCGGCA
Organism: Polaribacter sp. HaHaR_3_91; assembly: GCF_019278525.1. Lineage (NCBI taxonomy): Bacteria > Pseudomonadati > Bacteroidota > Flavobacteriia > Flavobacteriales > Flavobacteriaceae > Polaribacter > Polaribacter sp. HaHaR_3_91. The sequence goes on along the minus strand of NZ_CP058986.1, from coordinate 4,024,976 downwards.
AGCAATAACAATGTTTGGGTTGTTTATGGTGGTTATACAGATGTTTATGGACCTATTGGAAATAGAATAGGTGTTATTAGCCATTTTAACGGTAAAGAAATTGATGGAGTAAAATGGAAAAATATAAATTTAAATTCAGATGCTCCTTTTTCAGATTTAAACCACATAACTATAGATCCAAATGTAGAAAATAGAGTTTATGTTAGTTCTTTTGGAGATACAAACGTAACATCAGATACTAATAAAAATGCTACAGGAGGTTTATTAGTGATAGAAAACGATGAACTTAAAACCTTTTATAATCATTTAAATAGTCCGTTAGCAGATATTGAAGCAGCCGACCCAAACAGGGTAACGGTAAGGGTTAGTGGTACTATTTTCGACCCTGAAGGAAACTTATGGGTAACAAATGTTTTGGTCGATAGTGAGTTAAAAAAACTTTCTACAAGTGGCAATTGGACTAGTTTTGATATGCGATCTGTAGAAACAGATGCTAGTAGAGCAGGTATAAGTGAAATTGCTATTGATAGAAATAACAGTCTTTGGTATGGATCTAGAGGAAACGGTGTCTATGTATTTAATGAGAGCGGAGCTAGAAAAAAGGCATTAATTGCAACGCCTAATTTAGGGAATCTTCCGGATGTAAATGTACAATCTGTAGTTGTAGATGGTAGCAATAGAGTTTGGATTGGTACTAGATCTGGTTTGGTTATGTATAACAATGCATCAGGTGTTTTTGATGATGCTACACCAAATGCAAATGCGGTAGTTATCAACGGAAACGAGGAGGGTTTTGGAGAAAGACTTTTGGGGGATCAACGTGTTAATAGCATTGTGGTAGATGGCGCAGACAATAAGTGGTTTGGTACAGATAATGGTGGTGTAATTTATACCAATCCAAACGGACAAACAACCTTAGCCAATTTTAGTATGGACAATTCGCCATTACCATCTAATAAAATTGTAAAAATAGCGGTAGATGATAGTACTGGTAAAGTTTATTTTGCAACCAATAAAGGTATTGTAGTTTATAATAGTAAAGTGGCACCTTTCGGTGATGTTATTCCAGATATTTATGCATACCCAAACCCTGCATTAAAAAATCATGAAACGGTTACTATTGATGGTAGAAACGGGACACATTTACCAAAAGGAACCAATGTGAAAATAATTGATGTTGCCGGTAACTTAGTATATGAAACCAATGTGGTAGAAGGGCAGGAATTACAAGGGGGAAAAGTGGTTTGGAATAAAAAAAATCTTGCAGGTACTAATATAGCTTCTGGTATTTATATTGTATTATTATCTAATGATGATGCAACGGAAACAGCTGTTACTAAAATTGCAATTGTAAACTAAAATGGCTGTTGTAACTACAAAAGCAATTGTTTTAAGTGCTTTAAAATTTGGAGACTCAAGCCTAATTGTAAAATGTTTTACAGAAGAAGAAGGGGTAAAGTCTTATTTAATTAGAGGTATTTTAAAAGCTAAAAAAGGAGGGTTAAAAGCAGCTTATTTTCAGCCATTAACACAGCTAACAATTGTTGCAAGCCACAATAATAAAGGGACTTTAAATTCTATTAAAGAAGTTCAGGTTTCATACCCTTATCAAACTATTTATAGAGATATTGTTAAGCAATCTGTGGTGTTGTTTTTATCTGAAGTATTGTCTTATGCAATAAAAGAAGAGGAAAAGAATGAAGGGCTTTACGAGTATTTAGAATCGGGACTTATTTGGTTAGATTTACATGATAAAATTGCAAATTTTCACTTGTTATTTTTACTGAATTTAACCCGTTTTCTAGGTTTTTATCCAGATTTGTCTGATGCTGATAAATTGGGATTTGATTTAAGTGAGGGGGTCTTCTCTGACCTAACCTCTCAAAAAAATCTTATTTCTGGTAATTATTATTACCAATTCAAAAAGCTATTAGGAATTACTTTTGATGAAATAGAAAATGTATCTTTTGGTAAACAAGAAAGACAGATCGTTTTAAAAATTATAATTCAGTACTTCGAACTCCATTTAGATGGGTTTAGGAAGCCAAAATCACTCCAAATTTTAGAAACAGTTTTTAGTTGATACATCAAAATACCGACTAAAAAAGACTTAAGACCGCTTTGCTAAAAAACGCAAGAAACAAGACTTTTCAATATCCAATTTAATAATTCAATTCTTTAAATTATAATTTTTGTCTAAATAAATTGAACTTTATAAAGTTAACTGAAGCATAAGGTGTTTTTATTGAAGGTTAATTTTGATAGGTCTTTAAAAAGGTTTTTTAGATTGAAAAATTTCTAATTTTTCTTCTTTTTACCTTCCTCAGTAAAATTATCGTTTAATGCTCTTTCTGTTTTTATAACACTAACTAAAATAGATAATAGCACTAAAACCATTGGTTGCCAAGTTAATTCTATAGTAGCAAAGTTTACAAGAGCTAAGGCACCTAAAAAAGAAATACCAGAGTAGATTAAAAAACTTTTATTAAAATTAGCATTCGCAAAATCCCATATTTCTTGATTTAGCATTGCTTTTGGTGTTTTGTAACCATAAATTCCATTCACTTTTTTTGGAGGGAATTTCCAAAAAAGAATACTTATTAAAAATAATAACCCGTTTGTGGTAAATATATATATCAAAGTTTCACTCATAATTCTAATTTTTTAATTTTGCTATTGCCTACTTTTTCATAGGTCTTAACAATCCTTCTTGCGCTACAGAGGCAATTAATTTACCATCTCTTGTAAAAATATTTCCTTTAGATAAACCTCTAGCACCAAAAGCATTTGGAGATTCTACAGAGTACAACATCCAATCATCAAAATCGAAATCTCTAAAAAACCACATAGAATGATCTAAACTTGCGGTTTGAGTGTTTCCAAAATTGTAATTACTCGCATTTGGGTTAAATGCGGCATTTAGTATGTTGTAATCAGAAATATAGGAAAGAATTTCTTGTTTTGTTCTAAAAGCCATTTCTTGCTTTTCACCTTTTAAGCGAAACCAAACTTGCTCGTTTGGTGGTAAGTTTTCTGGTTGTAATGGGTTTGGTATTCTTACGGGTTTAAATTCTATAGGTCTTTCTATACTTAAAAAGTATTTCATGGATTTTGGTAAAAAATCACCAAACTTTTTTAACATATCATCCCAACTCAATAATTTTTCTGGTTGTTTTATAGTTGCATCAAACGTTGCCTGGTGCTCAAAACCATCTTCTTCTTTATGAAATGAAGCTGCTAGAATAAAAATAGTTTTTTCATTTTGACTTGCAGTAACTCTTCTTGTAGAAAAACTACCTCCATTTCTTACTTCTTGTACATGATAATTAATAGGAATTGTTAAATCTCCAGCCTCTAAAAAATAAGAATGTAAAGAATGTAAAAAACGATTTTCTGGTATGGTTTTATAAGCCGCATTTACCGCTTGTGCTATAACTTGTCCGCCAAAAACATTTGGACTACCAATGGTTACGCTGTTTCCGCTAAAATTATGGTTACCTAAATCTTCTAAATTTAAAAGTGAAATTAATTCTTTAGTGTTTTTCATGCTTAGTTTCTAAAGTTTTAAATGGAAATTTTTGTTGAAATGGAGTTGGTTGAACTCTTTGCAAAAATAACTTTAAAATTTTGTTTTTAATAGTTTTCTGATGACGAAGATACATGGTTAAATCTTGAGGGACTGCTCCAACAGAACTTTTTATTTCACTAGCAGTTCTTCCAAAATTAATGGTTTTTAATTTTTTATCGATGGCAATTTCTATATAATCATACAACATTCTTTGGTAAATAGCATGCTCTCTATTTAATTGATAATCTATACCTACAAAATGGGCATCTAAAGATTCTTGGTTGATAATTCCAGATACAAATCCAACAAGTTTATCATCTAAACAATAAGATTTTAAAATGTAATTTTCTCCAAACAGTTTTTTAAAATTCCTGTAAGTTTCTAAATTAAAAACACCTAAATTAAAACCTGCATTCGAGGCAACTTTTTCATACAGTATAGTCATTTCTGGCAACATTTTATCAATGTTTTCTAAAGTGACATCTTTAATTTTAATTGCGACGCTCTGTTTAAAAGCTTTTTTAGCTTTTACCCTAAATTTGGTTTTCATAGCAGCCAAATAATCATCAAAATTTTGCCAATTTTCATGGAGTTGAAGTTTCATGTTTGGTTCTACAGAAAACGGATGATAACTAAATTTTTTTAAAGTGTCTGTTATGGGTAAGGATTCCTTTGTAAAATCTTTTATAAGAAATGCATCAATTTGTTTCTTTAGTTTTTTATCAGAATTTACAAAGTGATTTATACTTTCTGCTAATTCTTTTATAATGGCTTTTTTATCTTGATTTTGCTTTATAAAAATACCATGCTCTCCACTCACAAAAGGATTCCCGCAGATAAGCAGTTGTAGCGGTTTTTTATCAGGAAACACATGAAGTTTTTTTCCAATAGTTTTTAAAATTTCGAAATCATTTTTTATAGAATTTAGTTCAAAATTAATTATTGTTAAACTGGCAAAAGCCGTTGGTATATTTTTTTGATCTACCAAAACAATATATGAAAAGGTAATTTCTGGATGATTTTTTTCGATATACTTTAAAAAATAAGGATGAAAATAACTGTTTTTTGTACAGTCTAAAGTCTCCCATATTTGGGAAGGAATTTCATCAATAGAAGAGAAAAATTTTGCAGTATTTGTATTGGCGCAACAAATCAAATTAATTATATAGTTTTAATTTTCTAAAAGAGCTTTGTTAATGCGCAAAGTTCCGTTTTCTTTGGTGAAAATATTCCTTTTTCTAAGGTAAATTTAGGTATTAACAATTTAAAACTGTCATCGGATTATTTTCAGCATTAAAAAACAGCCCATTTTAAGATTTTTAATTCCTAAAAGGATGCTGCCTAAAAATTACACTCTAATTTATTTTTTTTACCGGTAAGTAATAAGTCGTAATACAAGGGTAACTGCTTACTAATTGGTCTAGAATATTTAATTTTTAACTCAATAATTAAAAATTATAACGTTTCTTTAACATTCTTACTTATAAACTATTTAAAGTTCTGAACGTCTTAAAAGTATATTTGCAAAAATACAATACTTTATAAGCATAAATTAAAAGTACAACTAACTAATTATGAGAAAAATTATTCTAGCGATCCTAGGTATTTTAACAATCGTAGGTGCTATCTTATTAGGCAATTACCTTATTGATAAAAATCAAAAACCAAAACCAACATTTGAAAGACAAATAAAAACTGTTTTTGTAGAAAATGTAAGTAATAAAAATATTCCTATTGTTTTAACTGCAAGCGGAAACTTAATTGCAAAAAATAAAATAGAAATTTACTCTGAAGTTTCTGGAGTTTTAAAAGTATCTAATAAGTTATTTAAGGCAGGTACAAAATATAACCGTGGTGAAACTTTATTAGGTATAAATAGCGATGAGTTTTACGCAAGCTTACAGTCTCAGAAAAGTAACTTGTATAATTTAATTACGGCTATTTTACCAGATTTACGTTTAGATTACCCAGTTGAATTTAAGAATTGGGAAAATTATTTACAAGGTTTTGATATGAACAAATCAACGCCAAAATTACCCGAATTCTCATCAGATAAAGAAAAGTATTTTATTTCTGGACGAGGAATTTTAACAGCATATTATAATGTTAAAAACCTAGAAGTACGTTTGTCTAAACATCAAATTAGAGCTCCTTTTTCTGGTGTTTTAACAGAAGCTTTAGTTAGCCCTGGAACTTTAGTTAGAGTTGGTCAGAAATTAGGCGAGTTTATAGATCCTAAAATATATGAAATGGAAGTTTCTGTAAATTCAGAATATGCAGACTTATTAAAAGTTGGTAATTCTGTTGACTTATCTAATTTAGAAAAAACAAAAAAATACACAGGAAAAGTGGTTCGTGTTAATGGAAAAGTAGACCAAGTAACACAAACAATAAAAGCATATGTAGATGTAATACATGCCGATTTAAAAGAAGGTATGTTTTTAGAAGCAGACTTAGTTGCAAAATCTGAAATTGATGCTATCGAAATTTCTAGAAAATTACTAGTAGACAACCAATCTGTTTATACAATTAAAAACGATAGTATTTTAACGTTAACAAATATTCAACCAGTTTATTTTGGTAGCGAAAAAGTGGTGATTAAAGGTTTAGAGAATAATCAAAAAATATTAACACAAGTATTGCCAGGTGCTTTTGACGGTATGATTGTAAAAATTAATAAACAGTAATTAGATGAAAAAAATAATTACATATTTTATTAAATATCCTGTTGCGGTTAATGTCTTTATTATTGCATTTGTAGCTTTTGGTTTAGTGGGCGCTATTACAATGAAATCGTCTTTCTTTCCGTTGACAGACTCTGAATTAATAAACATATCTTTAGCATACCCAGGAGCTTCTCCTGCAGAAATGGAAGAAGGTGTTGTCCTTAAAATTGAAGATAATTTAAAAGGAATTGTTGGCGTAGAACGTGTAACATCTGTTTCTAGCGAAAACTCTGCAACGGTAAATATAGAGGTAGAAAAAGGAAAAGATATAGATGTTGTTTTAACAGATGTAAAAAATGCAGTAGATAGAGTTCCGTCTTTTCCTTCTGGTATGGAACCTGCCGTAATTGCAAAAGTAGAAAATATTAGACCAACCATCAGTTTTACGATTAGTGGAGACGATATTTCGCTAGGTTCTTTAAAGCAATATGCTAGAAATATAGAAAATGATATTAGAGGGATTGAAGGAATTTCTCAAGTGTCTCTCTCTGGATTTCCAGACGAAGAAATTGAAATCGCTGTAAAAGAAAATGATTTACGTGCGTATAATTTGTCCTTTACAGATGTAGCAACGGCTATTCAAAACTCTAATCTTTTAATAACTGGAGGTAATATTAAAACTGCCCAAGAAGATTATTTAATTAGAGCAAGTAACCGTTCTTATTATGGTGTAGAGTTACAAAACCTTATAGTTAGAACGGAAACAAACGGACATATAATTCGCCTAAAAGATATTGCAGAGGTTAAAGATACATGGTCAGAAACTCCAGATAGATTATATTACAATGGTAATTTAGCAATTGATATTTCTATAAGTAATACAAACAATGAAGATTTACTTTCTTCTGCGGATAAAATTAAAGAATACATTCACAAATTTAATCAGCAAAACCAAAATATTCATTTAGATATTACAGATGATAGAAGTGTAACTTTACAAGGTAGAACCAGACTTTTAATAGAAAACGGAGTGGTAGGTATTTTACTTGTGCTCTTCTTTTTAGCATTGTTTTTAAATTTGCGTTTGGCAATTTGGGTGGCCTTTGGTTTGCCTATTTCATTTTTCGGGATGTTTATTTTAGCAGCACAATTTGATGTTACTATAAATATCTTATCGCTGTTTGGGATGATTATTGTTATTGGTATTTTGGTGGATGATGGAATTGTAATTGGAGAAAATATTTATCATCATTACTATGATTTAGGGAAATCTAAAATTCAAGCAGCCATAGATGGTACAATGGAAGTAATTCCGCCAATTGTTTCGGCAATACTAACCACTATTATTGCTTTTTCAACCTTGTTTTTTGTAGATGGTAGAATTGGTAATTTTTTTAGTGAAGTTTCTACTGTTGTACTTTTAACATTAACAGTTTCTTTAATTGAAGCCTTAATTATTTTACCAGCACATATTGCACATTCTAAAGCTTTAGACAGAAAAAGACTAGAAAATGGTGAGGTAAAAAAGAAGAATGCAATTGATGCGTTTTTTAATAAAATAAACAGGTTTGCAGACGGAGGGTTAACAAAAATAAATGAAAAACTATACGTACCTTTTTTAAAGTTTTCTTTAAAAAATAAAATATTTGCTTTCTCAATACCTATTGCGTTGTTAATCTTTAGTATAACATCTATTGGTGGCGGAATTGTAAGAACATCTTTTTTTCCTTCTATTGCAAGTGATAAAATACAAGTAACCTTAAAAATGCCCCAAGGTACAAACGAACAAATTACGGATTCTATAATTTCTAAAATTGAAGAAAAAGTTTGGTTGATAAATAAAGAATATACAGCAAAACAATCCGGAAACGAGCAAGTTGTACAAAATATCATAAAAAGAGTTGGTCCCGGTAGTGCGAATGCTACTTTAAATATCAATTTATTAGCAGGAGAAAGTAGAGAGTTTTCATCACCAGAAATAACAAATTCTATTAGAGAAAAAGTAGGAAAAGTGTACGGTGTAGAAAGTTTAATTTTTGGTTCTGGTGGTAATTTTGGAGGAAGTCCAGTTGCAGTTTCTTTATTAGGAAATAATATTGAAGAGTTAAAAGCCGCAAAAGCAGAATTAAAACTAGAGTTAGAAAATAATCCTTTATTAAAAGATATTTCAGATAATGATCCTGCTGGAATTAAAGAGGTAAGCATTACTTTAAAAGACAATGCATATGTTTTAGGCTTAAATTTACAATCTGTAATGGCGCAAATTCGTAATGGTTTCTTTGGATTTCAAGCACAGCGTTTTCAAAGAGGACAAGACGAAATTAAAGTCTGGGTGCGTTATAATAGAAAAGATAGATCTTCTATTAAAAACTTAGATGATATGCAAATTGTAGCTCCAAACGGAACAAGAATTTCGTTTTCAGAAATTGGAAATTATCAAATTAAAAGAGGAGATATTGCTATAAATCATTTAAATGGAAAAAGAGAAATTCAAGTTTCTGCAGATTTGAAAGATCCAAAAGAAAGTGCAACTGAAATTTTAGATGATATTAAAACACGTGTAATGCCGTTAATAATTTCTAAATATCATTCTGTATCTCCTCTTTACGAAGGTCAGAATAGAGAGGCCCAAAAAACCATAGATTCTTTAGAATGGTTAAAGTGGATTATTTTAGGCTTAATTTATATTGTAATAGCGTTTACATTTCGTTCTTACAGTCAGCCACTATTATTACTTATAATGATTCCTTTTAGTATGATTGGGGTTGTTTTAGGGCATTATATTCACGATTTTCCAATCAACATTTTATCTTGGTTGGGTATTATTGCACTAGTAGGTATTATGGTAAATGATGGTTTAGTTTTAATAGGGAAATTTAATAGTTATTTAAAAGAAGGAATGTTGTTTGATGACGCTTTAGTTTTGGCTGGTCAATCTCGTTTTAGAGCCATTTTCTTAACTTCTTTAACCACAGTAGCTGGTTTAGCCCCTTTAATGTTAGAAAAAAGTAGACAGGCACAATTTTTAATTCCGATGGCAATTTCTATTTCTTACGGAATAGCAATTGCAACCATTTTAACCTTGGTAATGTTACCATTATTATTGTCTGTTTCTAATTCTGTAAAAGTTGGACTTAAATGGCTAAAAACAGGAGATAAAGTAAATAAAGAAGAGGTAGAAAGAGCTGTTATAGAATCTAAATTCGACGAACATGAAGATCATTAGAAATACCATATTAATAGTCGGGTTTTTATCGACTTTACAAGGAATCTCGCAAGAGATTTTAAGCAAAAAAGAAGCATTAGAAATTACCTTAGAAAATAACTTCGGAATTAAAATTGCGAACAATAATTTAGAAGTTGCAAAAAACAATAAAAGTATTTATAATACTGGTTTTTTGCCAACGGCAACGGTTTCTTCGGGAGCAAATTATAGCAATAATAATCAAACCAACACACCACAAACGGGCGCAGCAACATCTACTACAGGTGCTGTAACTAAGTCTTATAACGCAAGTATTGGTTTAAATTATATTCTTTTTGATGGATTGGGAAGAAAATACAATTATCAGCAATTAAAAGAAACCTATAATTTAACCGAATTACAAGCTAGAGAAACGATCGAAAACACCTATTTACAATTGTTTACCTCATACTTTCAAATTGCAAGGTTATCAGAAAATAAGACAAATTTAGACGAGGCATTGTCTATTTCTAAACAACGTTTACTGCGTGCAAAATATCAATACGAATACGGGCAATCAACTAAGTTAGAGTTGTTAAATGCAGAGGTAGATGTAAATAATGATAGCATTACATTAATAAGTGCCAAACAGCAATTAAGCAATGCCAAACGTGGTTTAAACATTATTTTAGGAATTGAAAAAGCAGTAACTTATAATGTTGAAACGGAGGTTAGTTTTAATAAAATGATGAATTTAGAAGAGCTCCAGCAAAAAACAATTGCTAATAATTCTACCCTTAAACAAAATGAAAAAAACATTGCTATTAGCGAGTTTAACATTAAAGTAAATAAGGCTAATTATTTACCTTCTTTAGCTTTAAATACATCTTATGGTTGGAACCAGAATGATAACGAAAACCTTGCCAATGCCTTTCAGCCAAAATCTACATCATCTAACGGATTAAATGCAGGTTTAAGTTTGTCTTGGAATTTGTTTGACGGTGGAAGTACAAAAACCAATGTTGCCAATGCAAAAATAGCATTAGAAAATCAGCAAATATTATTAGAACAACAAAAAGTAACCATCAATAATAATCTGAAAAATACTTGGGAGAATTATCAAAACCAATTATTTATTTTATCAGCACAAGAAAAAAATGTATCAACTACACAGAATAATTTTGATAGAAGTACAGAGCGTTATAAATTGGGACAAATAACATCTATAGAATTTAGGCAAGCACAAATTAATTTACTAAATTCTAAAACAGCTTTTAACAATGCTAAATTTGATGCAAAATTAATTGAATTACAACTTTTACAATTAAGTGGAGATATTTTAAATGTCAATTTTTAAAAACTGATTTTGGTCATATTTTAAAGTAACCTAATGTTATATTTTTGAGTTCAAAATTAGATGAATATGAGCTTTTTAAATATACCACAAGTTTCTTGGGTAAATGGTACCATTATGATAGGCATTTTTGCATTGGTTGTTGTTGGCCTAGTTGTAGCCGTTTACTTATTAATGAGCACAGATAAAAAAGCCAAATAATTTTATTTCCCCCCTAATATTAATAAAAGCCTAAGTTTATCTTGGGCTTTTGTTGTTGCAATAAACTAGAATATACTTTATTTTTACAATAGGTTTCACTATTTTTATAGGTGAAAAATAAAGTATAATGACAAGTAAGTTAGAGATTAATTTTGGTTACCTTTTTGAGGAAGATTTAATTTTAGAAATAGAAAAATTAGGCGTTTCTAAAAGCTTTAAAGAAGATACAACTATTATAGAAGTTGGAGATTATATAAAATCGATGCCTTTATTAATTTCTGGAGCCATTAAAATTCTTAGAGAAGATGAATATGGAGATGAGATTGTTTTATACTATTTAGAAAAAGGAGATACTTGTGCCATGACACTTTCTTGCTGTATGGGGCAAACAAAAAGTAAGATTAGAGCGGTAGCAGAAACAAATGTTGAATTAATTATGTTGCCAAAAGAAAAAATGGCAGAATGGTTAGGGAAATATAAAACTTGGCAATCTTATATTTTACAAACATATCATAACAGAATGGATGAGCTTTTAGAAGCTTTAGATACTATTGCTTTTCTAAAAATGGACGAACGTCTTTTTAAATATCTTAAAGATAAGGCAATGGTTACCCATAATGATGTTTTAAATGTTACCCATAAACAAATTTCTGAAGATTTACATACCTCTAGAGTTGTTATTTCTAGATTACTTAAAAAGTTAGAAAACGAAAGTAAAATTCAATTATTTAGAAATAGTATTAAAGTTTTAGAACTGTAACATTAGTTACTGAATAATAATAAAAGACATCCTATTTTTGTAATAAAAAGAGATGAAATTTTTAATTTTATTTATATTAGTATCTTTTATGTTTGGATGTAAAGATGCTAAGAAATCTCCTTCTTATTCTAAAAAGTCAGTTTCGGATACACAAGAACATATTGGTAAAAAGTTAATGGAAACCAATTGTTATGTTTGCCATGATGCTATAACACCAGAAGATAACCGAATTGCACCACCAATGATTACTATAAAAAAGCGTTACTTAATGAGTAATAGCTCTAAAGAAGCATTTATTAAGTCAATACAAGATTTTATTAAAAATCCAACAGAAGAGAATGCTAAAATGTACGGTGCAGTAAAACGTTTTGGAGTAATGCCAAAACAAGTTTTTCCTGAAGAAACGATCAAAGAAATTGCAGGTTATATGTTTGAGTCTGATATTGAAAAACCAGAAGGGTTTGACGAACATTATAATCAACAACATGGAAACGGAGGCGGTAATGGAAAAAGAATGCAAAGACAACAGCAAGGTCAAGGTACTAATTTTAAAAAACTATCTTACAGTGAAAAAGGATTGAAGTATGCATTAGCTACCAAAAGTGTTTTGGGTAAAAACTTAATGGGGACAATTCAAAAAAAAGGAACTCTGGCAGCATTAAATTTTTGTAATGTGCAAGCTTTTCCTTTAACAGATAGTATGTCTGTTGTACATAAAGCAACCATAAAAAGAGTCTCTGACAAACCAAGAAATATTAAAAATGTTGCAAACACTTTAGAAAAAGGTTATATTAATATTTTTAAAGAAGAGGCTAAAGCAAATAAAGAGTCAGAACCCATTGTTGTTGAATCTGCAGAAAATGTAAAGTTTTATTACCCAATTAAAACAAATAGCATGTGTTTACAATGTCATGGTAAACCAACTTCGGATATTAAAAGCACTACATTAGCCCAAATAGACAAGTTATATCCAAAGGATTTGGCGATTGGATATAGTGAAAATCAAGTGAGAGGAATTTGGAGTATTACCTTTAATAAATAATCATATAAAGTTCTTAGGCATGAGCAATTTTTCAGAAATTATAAATCAAGATAAACCTGTTTTAGTAGATTTTTTCGCAGAATGGTGTGGACCTTGTAAAACCATGAGTCCAATTTTAAAAGAAGTAAAAGACGCATTAGGTGATGCAGTTTCTATTGTTAAAATAGATGTTGATAAAAACCAATCGTTAGCTGCAAAATATGAGGTTAGAGGTGTACCAACTTTAATTTTATACAAATCTGGCAAACAAGTTTGGAGGCAATCTGGAGCAGTGCCTAAAAACCAGTTAATTACTATTATAAATAACAGTGGTAAGTAATTTAATATTAAGTTGATTAGAAATAGTTGTATAAAAAGGACATTTTTGTCAATCTAAATTTATTTCAGGTTCTTATGAAGGTAGAACTAGATTAAGTTGATGTTTTGAAAAAGTTAAGTTTTTTAAACCTTTTTTAGACAGCTTCTTTTATTTAGAAATACAATCTAAACTATAAAAACCACCACAATTTTCGGTTCTCTTTTTAGAAAATTGGGTAATTAAATATGCTGTTGTAATTAAGTTTCTTAGCTCGCATAAATCTATAGAAAGTTCAGAATGGTCATAAAGGCGTTTGTTATCTTCATAAAGTACTTTTAAACGCTTTTCTGCCCGAAGCAAACGCTCGTTAGAACGTACGATACCTACATAATTGGTCATAATAGTTTTTACTTCATTTCTATCATGTGTAATTAATACTTTTTCCATGTTTTTAATAACACCATTATCATTCCAAACAGGTATATCTTTTGGTGTTTTGGCCTTATTGTATTTTTTAGAAACACTTAGAAAGGCATTATGAGCATATACCAAGCCTTCTAATAAAGAGTTAGAAGCCAATCTATTTCCACCATGTAAACCAGTTCTTGTAACTTCTCCACAAGCATATAATTTTTTGATAGATGTTTTTGCTTTTTTATTCACATTTACACCACCACAAATGTAATGAGACGCTGGCACTACAGGAATATAGTCTTTGGTTACATCAATATTTAAAGATGCACATTTTTCTGTAATATTAGGAAAATGCTCTTTAAATTTTACCATGTCTAAATTAGTGCAATCTAAATATACATGAGGCTTTCCACTCTTTTTTAATTCATTATCAATGGCTCTTGCAACAATATCTCTAGAGGCTAATTCTTCTCTTTCATCATATTTATGCATAAAAAAATCACCATTGTAATTTCTTAGTTTTGCACCAAATCCTCGCACAGCTTCGGATATTAAAAAGGCAGGATATTCGCCTGGGTTGTACAACGCTGTTGGATGAAACTGTATAAATTCCATCTCAGAAATTTCTGCTTTTGCCCGGTATGCAATTCCTATTCCGTCTCCAGTTGCTACAGTAGGGTTTGTAGTAGTTTCATAAACTTGCCCATTTCCTCCAGAAGCTAAAAGTGTAAACTTGCTTACAAAGGTTTTTACTTTATCTTCTTTAATATCTAAAACATAAGCACCATAACAAGAAATTTTGCCATTTCGCTTTGTTTTAGTCTTTTTAGTTTGATGTTCTGTAATTAAATCTATCGCGTAATGATAGGTAAGAAATTCTATATTTGGTTGTGCATTTACTTGTGCTAATAAAGCACGTTCAATTTCTGCACCTGTAATATCTGTATGATGTAAAATTCTGTTTTGAGAATGTCCGCCTTCTCTACCTAAATCATAATTTCCTTTTTCGTTTTTATCAAACTTTGTTCCCCAATCTATTAATTCTTGTAATCTTTCTGGAGCATCTCTAACAACCATTTTAACAACCTCTTCGTCACATAAACCATCACCTGCAATTAAAGTGTCTTCTATATGTTGCTTAAAGGTATCAACAGTTTTATTATAAACGGTAGCAATACCACCTTGGGCGTATTTTGTGTTAGATTCGCTTTGTTTGTCTTTAGTAACAATAACAACTTTAGCGTCTTTGTGTTCTAGAGCAACTTTTAAAGCAAAAGTTAATCCAGAAACTCCAGAACCGATTATTAAAAAATCGGTAGAGATTATGTTTTTATCAGGTAACATTTTAAGGCGTTATTTAGAAAGTTCTAGCATTCTGTTGATAGGAATTATTGCTTTTTCGCATAATTCTGCTTCTACTTCTATATTTGGTAATTCGTGTTTTAAACATAAATACAATTTTTGCATTGTATTCATTTTCATATAAGCACATTCGCTACAAGCACAAGTATTATCTTCTTTTGCTGGAGCAGGAATTATTTCCTTATCAGGATTTTCTTGTAACATCTGAAACAAAATTCCGGCTTCTGTAGCAACAATAAATTTCTTTTTATCGCTATTTTTAACGTGGTTTAAAAGACCAGAAGTAGAACCAATATATTTGGCTACTTTAAGCATGTGTGCTTCAGATTCTGGATGCGCAATTAATTCTGCATCTGGGTGTTCTTGATATAAGTCAATCAGTTTTTCCATAGAAAAAGCTTCATGAACCATACAAGCGCCATCCCAAAGTAACATATCTCTTCCTGTTTCTTTATTTAAGTAAGCTCCTAAATTTCTATCCGGAGCAAAAATAATAGGTTGGTCTTGTGGTATAGAATCAATAATCTTTCTAGCGTTAGAAGAGGTACAAACGTAATCGCTTAAAGCTTTTATTTCTGCAGAGCAATTTATATACGTAACAACTAAATGATCTGGGTGTTTCTTTTTAAATTCTGAGAATTGTTCTGGCGGACAAGAATCTGCCAAAGAACATCCTGCTAATAAGTCTGGTAATAAAACTTTTTTAGTAGGGTTTAATATTTTTGCGGTTTCTGCCATAAAATGAACTCCTGCAAAAACAATAATGTCTGCATCTGTTTTAGCGGCTTGTTGTGCCAAGGCCAAACTATCACCTACAAAATCTGCAATTTCTTGAATTTCATCTATCTGATAATAATGCGCTAAGATAACTGCATTCTTCTCTTTTTTTAGTTTCAAAATCTCCTCAACATAATCAATATTAGGAGTTTCAATATCTAAAAATCCTTTTTTGTTGAGGTTTTTTTTTGCACTAACTAAAGTTTTCATAAAAAGTGTTTATTATTAACTACGTTGCAAATATAAACTCTATTTTGTTGGTAGGAAAATGATTGTCATCATTCTGTTAAATTATGATTATAATAAGCTAAAATATGAACTTATCTGAAGATTTTTGGGAAAACAAGTATCAAACAAACAAAATTGGTTGGGATTTAGGAGCTGTTTCTCCTCCTTTAAAAACATATTTTGATCAATTAACAAACAAAGACTTAAAAATTTTAATTCCAGGTGGTGGAAATTCTTACGAAGCAGAATATCTTTTTAATAATGGTTTTACCAATGTTTATGTGGTAGATTTAGCTAAAAGTGCCCTAGAAAACATTAAAAATAGGGTTTCAGGTTTTCCAGAATCACAATTAATTTTAGGTGATTTTTTTGAGTTAGATCAAACTTTTGATTTGATTATTGAACAAACTTTTTTCTGTGCAATACATCCTGATTTAAGAGAGAAATATGCACAGAAAATGAACCATTTGTTAGGTGAAAAAGGGAAATTAGTAGGATTACTTTTCGATGCAAAACTAAATGAGGATCATCCACCTTTTGGTGGAAGTAAAACAGAATACATAAAGTATTTTGATTCCTATTTTAATATGGATGTTTTTACTAAATGTTATAATTCTTATCCTAACAGACAGAAAATGGAGTTATTTGTGAAGTTTGTAAAGAAATAATAAAACAACAATCTAAAAAGTGTGTTTTGGGAAATATGAATTTATTTTAGACTTTCTAAAAATACTCTAAATTCATCTGTGTTGTAATTGGCCATTCCCTCATGTGTTAATACAATATTTCCTTCACGATCAATGATATAAGTTGTTGGTAAGGCAGATGATTGTAACATTGTAGGCAAATTACTAGCAAGCGTATAAATTGGCAAATTATATCCTTTTCGTTTATTAAAAGCCTTTGCCGTTTCAAAATCTTTATCGAAAGACAAGAGGATAAAAGCAACATCATTACCCATTTCTTTATGTAATTTACTAATACTTGGCATTTCTGCAATACAAGGAGGGCACCATGTTGCCCAATAATTTAGAAATATCACTTTATCTTTTAAGTCTGATAAGGAAATAATTTTTCCATTGCTATCTATCAACTTTATATTTAAATCAGCCTTTGTGTATTCCGAAATAGTTTTAGAGTTTTTTTTGTGTGTGATTTCCTTTACATCAGGGTTCATAAGACCAGTAGCCAATACGCCTCGCTGTGCAAAACCAATTACTTCTGTATGTAAACCTGTAGCATAAAGTGTAATAAGTATTAAGACAAAAACTCCGTTCTGAATCCATGTTTTCTTTGCGCTTTTATTTTTTTTCATTTTAATATTTTTTAATAAAACTTATTTCTTTCTCACTATAATTTATACTGAATATTTTACCTTTACAAGGCATACAAACATAAATAAAATAAGGCCTAACAGACGTACCTCTTGTAGCCAATCATGTTAAAGTAATATTAAATATTAGAGGCTTCTATGTGTTCTTGTTTTCTTAAATTTACCAATGTAAAAATATGGGTTTAGCTACTTATGTTACATAGGGAACGTATGGTAATGTATATTTTTGTAGATCTTAATAAATATAACAAGTATTTTTGATATGGAAGACATGCTCTTTTATGATAGATTGCAGTTTGCATTTACTATCACCTTTCACTACATATTTCCGCAATTAACAATGGGACTTTCATTATTGATAGTCTATTATAAATGGAAATATTTAAGAAATAACAATGAACAATATAACAATGCTGCAAAATTTTTGATGAAGATTTTTGCAATTAACTTTACAATGGGTGTTATTACAGGGATTCCAATGGAATTTCAATTTGGTACCAATTGGGCAAAATTTTCTGAGCTTACAGGCGGAATTATTGGACAAACCTTAGCGATGGAAGGTCTGTTTTCTTTCTTCTTAGAATCCTCTTTCTTAGCACTCTTTATTTTTGGTGAAAAATTAATGGGACAAAAACTCCATCTTTTAACAGGTTTTTTAGTCTTTTTAGGTTCTTGGGCAAGTGGTTGGTTTATTTTAGCTACCAATGCTTGGATGCAACATCCTGTTGGTTATGAAATTTTAGAAAACGGAAAATTTGTATTAGAAAATTTCTCATCATTGTTTTCAAACCCTTGGTTGTTACCTGCTTTTTTACACAATCAAATGGCATCTGTGGTAACCTCATCTTTTGTGGTAGCCAGTATTGGTGCTTTTTATATTTTAAGAAAAAAACAAGTTGAATACGGAAAATTATTCTTAAAAACGGGTATAATTTTCGGATTAGTTTCTAGCCTTTTAGTGGCTTTCCCTACTGGAGATTGGAATGCTAAAAATGTTGCAAAATATCAACCAGCGGCTTTTGCTGCCATGGAAGGGATTTTTGAAACAGAAGAAGCTGGAGCAGAAATTGTGTTGATTGGACAGCCAAATATGGTCGAAAAAAAATTAGACAATAAAATTGCAGTTCCTAATATCTTAAGTTTTTTAACCCATCAAGATTGGAACAAGCAAATTCCAGGAATGGATCAATTTAAAGAAGAAGAATTGCCAGATAATATACCGGCTCTTTATTATTCTTATCATATAATGGTTGGTTTAGGTACTATATTTATTGGTATTATGGCATTAGCACTTTTCTTTTTATGGCGAAAAAAACTGTACACTTTTAAACCATTACTTTGGTTTATTATGTTTTTAGTTCCGTTTCCATACATTGCTAACCTTACGGGTTGGTACACGGCAGAATTGGGAAGACAACCTTATTTAGTCTACGGATTGCTAAAAACAAGCGATGGTGTTTCGCCAACGGTGTCTTCTGGAAATACTTTATTTACCTTATTGGGTTTTGTTGCTTTATACATGCTATTAGGACTATTATTTTTAGTTTTAGTAGGTAAAACGATTAACGAAGGTCCTAAACTTCAAAAACATTAAACGATGGAAATATTTTGGTACATTATAATAGCAACTGTTTTAGGAGTCTTTTTTGTTTTAGACGGATATGATTTCGGAACAGGAATTATTCATTTATTTTTTGCTAAAAAAGAAAAGGATAAAGAAGTAATTACAAAATCTGCAGGTTTATTTTGGGATTCTAATGAGGTTTGGTTAGTAGCTGCAGGAGGAATGCTTTTTATGGCTTTTCCTACGTTTTATGCTTCTGTATTTAGCGGATTCTACTTGCCCTTAATTATCGTTTTATGGTTGATTATTTTTAGAGCAATTGGACTTGAATTTAGAAGTCAATTTAAATATCAGATGTGGAAAGATATTTGGGATGTTTCTTTTGGAGTTTCTAGTTTATTACTGGCCTTATTTTTTGGGATTGCTCTAGGGAATATTGTGAGAGGTGTAAATTTAGGTGGCGTAGAAAACGGAGTTTCTGTGTATGAAGGGCATTATTTTTTCTTACCACTTTGGGATAGTAGCTTTAGTCCTCTAACAGAGCATCCGGGAGTTATAGATTGGTTTACGATTATTATAGGTTTAATTTCTGTAGTTACCTTAGCAATACACGGTGCTAATTGGGTAATTTTAAAAACCAATTCAACTATCAATTTAAAATTGAAAAGTGTTATTTTTAAGTTGAATATTACTTTAACAATTCTTACCATTTTTTCGGTAGCAGTGTGGCAAATTGTAAATCCAGACTCTTTAAATAATTTTGTAGATAAACCTTATTTATTAGTATTCCCGATGCTGTATTTTACGGGATTAGTTGGCTTATTTTTTATCAAAAAAATTAAAAAAGAGGTACATGCCTTTTGGCTATCAACTTTATTAATATTAGGAGGAATTACCTCTTCTTTGGCTTCTTTATTTCCTGTTATTTTACCTTCTGTTAATGATGTTCACGAGCCACTTACCATATACAATACTGCGGCACCAGAATACGGCTTATCTATAGCGTTTATTTGGGGAATTATTGGTGTTATCTTACTTGTAATTTATGCAATCATCCAAAAAAGATTAAAGGGAGGTAAGGTTGATGATATGGATTACGGCCATTAATCTAAACCTAATATTATGACAGAAACATTAATTTCTTTACTCAGTATTTTATTAGGAATAATTGGAGCGATAGGTTTTGGTATGCTGTTTAAAAAATATTCATTTGGTATTGTAGGTAATACAATAGCGGGTGTTTTTGGAAGTGTCTTTTTTATTAAATCATTTGGACGATTAGGCTTTAATCCGCAATCGATAATGCAAAATGAAACATTTAATGGGGTATTATTTAGCGTTAATTGTATGGTTTCTCTTTTAGGAGGTGTTTTAGGATTGGTAATTATTAAGTTGATAAAAAGTAAGTTAAGTAAATAATTGTTTTCGGGAAAAAATAGTCATGCATATTTCATTTTTTTTTAATTATTAACCATTTGTTGGCTAAAAAAGATAGAGTCAGATTTTAGAAGCTTCAAAAGTGTATTTTTAAAATAACCTCATTAAATTGCTTGTTGAGGTATTACCATTTTTAACTTAGTTTTTAGGCTGAGTAATTATTAATATCTTGCAGTTAGAGAAAATTGATGAATTTAAAAACTCATATTTAGATTGCTTTATTTTAATAAACAGAATTTAAGGAATGTCAAAAACTAAAAAATTCGGCACATTTGCAGGTGTTTTTACACCATCAATACTCACAATTCTAGGGGTAATTATGTATATGCGTTTGGGTTGGGTAGTTGGAAATGCTGGTTTATTAGGCGCTATTCTAATTATTATAATTGCACATGTTATTTCTATTTCAACGGGTCTTAGTGTGTCTTCTGTTGCCACTGATAAAAAAATTGGAGCAGGCGGAATTTACTACGTCCTTTCTAGAAGTATGGGCGTTCCAATTGGTGGTTCAATTGGTATTGCCTTGTATGTGGGGACTGCTTTTTCCATTGCATTATATTTAATAGGTTTTGCAGAAAGCTTTAATAGTTATTTAGGCTTCGGAATGGAGATAAATGATTTTAGAATTACAGGTACTATTGCCTTATTTTTACTTACTGCTTTGGCTTTAATAAGTACATCTGTAGCTTTAAAATCTCAGTATTTTATTTTGGCAGCCATTGTATTATCAATTGTTTCCATCTTTTTTGGGTCACACAACTTTACACCACAAACGGTATCTATGTTTTCTACGGAAGGATCGGTTCCTTTAGAAGTTGTTTTTGCCATATTTTTCCCTGCAGTTACTGGTTTTACTGCCGGAATAGCAATGAGCGGAGATTTAAAAGATCCTAAAAACTCTATACCTAAAGGTACTTTACTTGCTATTGGAGTTGGTTTAATTGTGTATTTAGTATTGGCAGTTTTTATAGCGTACACAATAGATTCTGATGTTTTAAAATCAGATTATAATATTTTAATGAAAATAGCCTTTTTTGCTCCTGCCGTAATTGCTGGTGTTTGGGGAGCAACATTGTCATCCGCTTTAGGCGGAATTTTAGGTGGTCCAAGAATTTTACAAGCCATGTCTGTAGATAAAGTTACACCTCGCTTTTTTGCAAAGGGAAGAGGTGAAAATAATGAGCCAGTAAATGCATTATTATTGGTGTTTTTAATAGCTGAAGCCGGAATTTTAATTGGTGAATTAGATGTTATTGCACGTGTGGTTTCTATGTTTTATTTAACTGCTTACGGCTTTATTAATCTGTCTTTTTTTTTAGAAAGTTGGGCAAATCCAGATTTTCAACCCACTTTTAAAATTAAAAGGTGGATTGGGTTAGTGGGTGTTGTGGCTTGTTTTGGAGTGATGTTTAAATTAGATATGATTGCTATGATTGGGGCTTTAGCTGTAATTGGAGGATTGTATTTTATGTTGCAACGAAAGGAAGTAAAAATTAATTCTACAGATATCTGGAAAAGCGTTTGGGAAAATGTGGTGAATAAAGGCTTGATGAAGATTGATACAAAACATGATATTGATACTAATTGGAACCCAAATATTATTCTTTTTAGCGGTAGCAGTGAGCATCAAGGATATTTATTAGAATTAAGTAAAGCCGTTTCTGGTAAAACTGGCGTGGTTACTAACTTTAAGTTGATTATAGACAAAGAGAATAAAATTCCTTTAAAAAAAAGAGATCAGGTTGTTAGAGAAGACATCTATAATGAGTTAGGTATTTTTGCTAGACAAGTAAAAGTTGATAATTTATATAAAGGAATTACCAATATTGCTACTACTTTTGGCTTTTCTGGGGTAGAACCGAATACGATTATGATGGGATGGCCAAAAGGGTTAGAAGGCTCTTCGGAATATGCAGAAATGACTGAAACTTTGCTTTATTTAGATTATAACTTATTGTATTTAGATTTTGATAGAAAGTCGAAATTTGGAAGGTATAAAACAATAGATTTATGGTGGCGAGAAACCGATAGTAAGAATGCTGAAATGATGCTAAATATCGCTCGTTTTATTATTGCTGCTCCAAAATGGAATCAAACTTCTATTCGTGTTTTATTTGTAGATAATAATAATGTGAATCCGGCTGTTATTCATGCAAAAATATCTGAATTAGTAGAAGACCTTAGAGTGCTAGTAGAAATTGTAATTGTAGAAAATGTTATAGATCAAACCTCTTTTTATGATTTAATAAAACAATACTCTAAATCCACAGATTTATCAATTATTGGAATTCCTAATTATAAAATTGAAAAA
Source organism: Polaribacter sp. HaHaR_3_91 (assembly GCF_019278525.1). NCBI lineage: Bacteria > Pseudomonadati > Bacteroidota > Flavobacteriia > Flavobacteriales > Flavobacteriaceae > Polaribacter > Polaribacter sp. HaHaR_3_91. The sequence goes on along the minus strand of NZ_CP058986.1, from coordinate 4,002,477 downwards.
CAAGCTCAATTTATTCTTAAAACAAACGACTTGTTCGAGACTATTGGCTCTACTTTATTAGTTAAAGCAGCCAATAACTTTAATGTGCTAGATTTAGATTTTGTAGAGGATAAATAGTTAGTTTAGGTGTTTTTTTAGTCTGTTTTTATTTTTTTTAAAGTTATTTAAGTTCTTGTATTTACCTTATTTAGAAGTTTTAAAATCTGTTAGTTTGCTAGGTAAGTAACCATAAATCTTTTTAAATGCAACTGTAAAGTGTTGTGCATGTTTGTAGCCTACTTTATACGCCGCTTCTGTTACATTGTAATTTTTTTCTAGTATTAATTCTTTTGCTTTTTCCATTCTAATATTAGTTATATACTTAAAAATTGTGGTAGCATATATTACTTTAAAATCATGTTTAAGTTTAGATGTATTTACTCCTATTGTTGCAGCTAATTCAGTAATTGTTAAAGATTTTTCTAGATTTATATGTATGTATTCACTTATTTTTAGAATATTCTTATAATCTTCTATAGGTAAAAGGCTATTTTCTTCTTCGTAATTATTTTCATTAGTTTTGGCTAATAACTGTATTAATAATTCGTTGATTTTTGCTTCTAAATATGCTTTTTTTAAATCATCAGGATAGTTACAATTAACAATTTGATGAATGTGGCTTTTTAATTCAATTGATATAGGTTTACTTTTTTCCCATAATAAAAAGGCTGTTTTATTAGAGATGGCTGTGCCTATTTTGTGTAGTATTTGTTTAAAATTAGTACCAATAATATCTTTTAGATATTGTTCTGTAAAAAGTATTTCTAAGGTTTTTCTCCTTTTTGTTTTATAATTTAAAGTACCATTAACTTCTGGTAAGTAAAATAAATTATAATGCGCATTTGGAATAAAAATTTCTGTTTGCGATGAATTTAAAGGTACATAATGGCTATGACCTTCTATTTCAAATTGTAATTTATATAAAGGAAAATCATGCTGTACCTCTATATTATATTCTTTTGTTTTAAGATCTCTTATTATAATTCTTAAACCATTAATACAAATTTCTGTTTGTGTTCCTTTTATACTATTGTTATTTATTTCAGTTGTTTTTTCTGTATAATTTGATGTTTTAAAATTTTTTTGAAATGATTTTACTAATATGTTTTTATCAAAAATAGAACTTTTTAGTGTTGTTTTCATTTCTTCTTTTCTCGTTGATTAAAAAACCTTTTGCGTTATAGTAATAGATTTTTACTTATCTAAATTTGCGCAAAAATAAAACATTATTAATAATTAGTCTAAATAAGAACAGTAAAAAATTAAGGTATCTAATTTTATATTAAGAATACACTTTCATTTTTAAATCTTAAAAAATAAAAATCAATTAATATTATGCAAATATCAAAAATTCTAAAAACAATTATTGCGTTGTTTTTAATAAGCTCAACCTATGCTCAACAAAGCACAGGCAGTGTTTCAGGTAAAGTAATAACATCAGATGGAAACCCAGCATCTTTTATAAATGTAATTATTAAGTCGACTAAATTTGGTACTACTACAAATTTTGATGGAAAATATTCTTTAAAAAATATTCCTTACGGAGATTATACTTTAGAGTTTTCATTAATAGGAATGCACAGTAAAAGCATTCAAATTCAAGTAAACTCATTAGAAACTAAGATAAATGATGTTCAATTAGATGAAAATCAAGAGCAATTAAATGAAGTTGTAATTATTGCAGAACGTTTAAATCAATTTGCACATAAGGAATCTGAATATGTTGCAAAGGTTCCATTAAAGAATAGTAACAATCCACAATCTTATTCAGTAGTAACAAATGCGTTATTAAAAGAACAAGTAAATACAGATTTAGCTTCTGCTTTTAAAAGTATTACTGGTGGAGGTTATGTACAATCTAATGACGGTAATGTGAGTGTGTTTTTAAGAGGTTTTAGATCTGACGTACATTTAAGAAATGGCGGAATTGCTTGGGTAAAGGCTCCAATTGATCCTCAAAATATAGAAAGAATAGAACTGATAAAAGGACCTGCTTCTTTATTTTATGGAGCTAATGTTAATAATATTGCCAACTTTGGTGGTGTTGTAAATAAAGTAACAAAACAAGCTTATAATGGCGAAAAATTAGATTTAGGTTACATCGCAGGAAGTTTCGATTTAAATAGAGCAACCATAGATTATAACACAGTTTTAAACAAAGAAGAAAGTGTTTTCTTTAGGTTTAATGGAGCTTATAATAATGAAGCTAGTTTTCAAGACCAAGGAATTATAAAAGAGTTTATGTTGGCGCCTTCTTTAACTTTTGAGTTGTCAGACAAATTAACAATTAAAGCAAATCTAGAATACAACCAAAGTAAACGTAATTTAAATTTTGCAAGAGGTGTATCTGGAGCATTAATTTCTGATACTGTAAATTCTTGGGATGATTTAAACTGGGACTTTAATACCAATTATGGTACCAATGAAATGGCTGGTTATTTTTCTTCTTTAGTATCTCAAATAAACATGAATTATAAATTATCTGATACTTGGACATCAAAAACTAACTTTACAAAAGCAAGTTCATTTACAGATGCAAATTATTTAAGAGTTGTAATGGGAGATGTAACAACTGTTAATAGATTTTACTTACAATTAGACCCAAGAGAAACGCAAAATACACATATTCAACAAGACTTTTTAAATGTTGTAGAAGGTAATAAAGTTGATAATAAATTTGTTACAGGTATTAGTTATTTAAATAATTTAGATGACACACAGCGTACCGGAGTTTGGAATGCAATTGATGCGGTAGATACTACAAACCCTGTAATTACAGGTTTAACAAATGATCAATTTGAAGCAAATATAGCTGATGGAACAAAAAATAAAACAATTACTAAATTTCAAACTTTAGGGTTTTATGCTTTTGATGCCATTACGATAAACAAACAATTAACTTTAACAGGAGGTTTACGTTTTGATCGATTTATGTCTAGTAACACAGTGGCTAATGGAGTAGAAGGAACTAACGGATACAATCAAAATGCATTAAGCACAAAATTAGGTATCGCTTATAATCCTTTTGAAGACAAAGCATCATTATTTGTAAATTATATGGACGGATTAAACAATAATGCACCTTCAGATAACGGAAATGGAGAAATTATTACTTGGGATCCAGAAAGAGCAAAACAATTTGAAGTTGGAACAAAATTAGACTTTTTTAATGGTAAATTATTAAGTACAATTAGCTACTATAATATTAAAATAGACAATGATATTATTGTTGATGAAAACGGAATTAGCTCACAAACAGGAGAAACTTTAAGTAAAGGTTTTGAAATTGATTTAATTGCAAATCCATTACCAGGTTTAAACATTGTTGCAGGTTACACTAAAAATAATGCTACTTTAGAAAAAGTAAGTTTTGGTAATGAAGCTGTTTTAGGAAACAGTTTAAGTTATACGCCAGAAACAGTTTGGGACTTTTGGTTAAGTTACCAAGCTTTAAAAGGAAGTGCAAAAGGTTTAGGCTTTGGAGTAGGAGCTAACCATATGAGCGAAATTTATAACAGTACAACTAATAACTTTGGTTCAGAAGCTTATACAACGGTAGATGCTACTGTATTTTACAAAAAAGACAATTATAAAGTAAGTTTTAAGGCAGATAATATTTTTGATAAAGAATATTACAATGGTTACGGTATACCCCAAAAACCTTTTAACTTTAGATTAGGTCTTACGTATAGTTTGTTTTAATTATTATTAAATGTTGAAGAGAGAACGTGTTGTAACTGCGTTCTCTTTTCTGTTTTAAAATATCATAGATATGAGAAATATAATTGTTTTTACTTTTTGTTTGATGTCTTTTTTATCTCAAGCTCAAAAAATTGAGATTGGAGAGGTAAAAACCATACAATCTAAAATATTAGATGAAGAAAGAGAATATTTGGTGTCTTTACCAGAAAATTATTCAAATAAGAATTTTGCCAATCAAAAATACCCCGTTATTTATCTTTTAGACGGAGAAAAATTTTTTAATGTTACCACAGGTATTGTTCAAAAGTTATCTGATGGATATTATCCATTAATGCCAGAATGTATTATTGTGGCAATAAAAAACACGAATAGATCTAGAGATTTAACGCCTACAAAAGTTACGAGTTTATCTTATGAAAATGGAGGTTCTAAGAAATTTGAGTCTTTTATTACAGAAGAATTAATTACTAAAGTTAATCAGACTTATAGAACATTAGATTATAAAATTCTTATAGGGCATTCATTTGGTGGCTTGTTTGCGTTTAATACCTTGTTAAAAAATCCTTCAGAATTTAATGCTTATTTAATTATAGATCCAAGTTTATGGTGGGATGATAATGTACTTGTAAAAAAGTTGGAAAGTAATTTAGAAACAATAGATTTTAAAGGAAGTTCTCTGTTTTTTGCAAATGCAAATTCTAAAGGAAATCAAAAAGTACCTAGCAAACAACATTTTGCTCATTTTGAAGCTAAAAAGAATGCACTTGAATTAATGGAAATTACTACACCTAAAAATTTAAATTATCACGTTAAATTTTATAATGATGAAGATCACGGAAGTGTTGTATTACCATCATTAATTGATGGATTAAGAACGATATTTAATGGTTTTAGAATAAATGTAAAAGAGCTTGTAAAAAATCCTTCAATATTAGAAACACAATATAATTTGTTGTCAAAAAATATAGGTTTTAATCTAAAACCTCAAGGAGCTTATATAGACAGAGTCGTAGATTTAGCTATAAAATTAAAAGAAAAAGAGAATGCGATAATTTTAAATACAATCCATCAAAAACAAGATCCAGATAATGTTTATTTAAAAGAGAAACTAGATTAACATTCTAGATAAATAAAGAAAAATAGTTGAGTTCAATTAAAAAATATAAAGATGAAATTAATCAGTAAAATTTTAATAATAGCAATCTTAACAATTGTTGTTGGTTGTAGTGAAAAAGAAAGTAAAGGCAGGTTTAATTATCCAATGATAAAATCTAAAATTGCATTGACAGAAGAACAAACCACAAAGTTTGATAAAATTACAACGGAGTATACAGAAAAAGCAAAACAAGCTTGGTTAGATGCTAACGGAAATAAAGAAGCTGCTTTGGCTGCACAAAAAATAGTTTTTGCAGAACAAGATGCTAAAATAAAAGCGTTTATAGAGGACAAACAATACGCAACTTATTTTACAGAAGTAAACATAGAACGTGGCGGAAGAGAAAAATACAATATGTCTTTAATTAAGAAAGAATTGGATTTAGATAGTTTGCAATCTGTAAAATACGATGCAGCAAATGAAACTTTTTTTACAGTTTTAAGAGATAATCACGATAATTATCACGGAAAACTAGATGTTTATATGCAGTATCATAAAGAAATTGATGTAAGTAGAAGAGCTGCTTTTAAAAAGATGATGACAGAAGAACAGTTTGACACATATTTAAAATTGGTTGAGGAATATAAGGTTGGTAAAATTGAAGAATAATCGTTTTTAGAAATTTTTAAAGACAATATATGATCAAATATTTACTTCGCAAAAGAAGAAAAAAAGAATCTTTATTTAAGTATATCATGTCCGTGCTGCATTTGTGGCTCGGACTTTTATCGTCTGTGATAATTTTTATTGTTTGTCTTTCTGGAAGTATTTATGCGTTTAAAACACAAATAGAAAACCTTATAGATAGTGATGTTGTTTATATAAAATCAAATAATAGTTCTAAAATAGCGATTGATACTATTTTAAATAATTTCGAAAATCAGTTTGGTGGCGCAACCAATATTACTGTTTTTAAGGAAAATAATAAAAGTATTTTAGTTTCATCATTTAGTAAGAATAATATTGGAGTTTCTGCATATTACAATCCTATTTCTGGTGAATTATTAGGTACTAAAAATCAAAATTCAATAGCCTTTTTTGATTTTATTTTAGAAGTCCATAGGTTTTTGTTGGCTGGTGATGTTGGTAAATTTATAAACGGAGTGGCTGTTTTAATGTTTATTTTCTTACTCTTTTCTGGCTTTATAATCTGGTTGCCAAAAAGGATAAATCAACTTAAAAAAAGTTTAAAAATAAAGCTTGATGCCAAGTTTTATCGTGTAAATTACGATTTGCATAGAGTTTTAGGGTTTTATTCTATTTTGTTACTTTTTTTTATTTCAGTTACCGGTTTGTATGTTTCTTTTCATTGGGTAAAAAATGTTGTAATTGTCGGTTTGGGCGGAGATTCTATTGTAATATCAGATACCAATATTGCTTTAAAAGCATCTTTATCAAGTTCTTTTAATGTTTTGTTTGATGATTTATTAACAAAAGAAAATACGGTTATAAAGCAAAAAAGTGATTTACAAACGTTGCTTATAAAAACAGATAGTGTTTTAAAATATAACGGAACAAAAGTAATTCAACTAGCAAATGAAAATACTAAAAGCATCAATATTAATAAAATGAATACTGATAACTTGTTGCATTTTTATGTTCCGGATAAAATAGAATTTTCAATTGATGGTAAAGTTAGAAAACAAGAACTATTTACAAATTTACCATTACACGAACAATTTAAGTTAATTGCAAAACCATTACATACAGGCGAAATTATGGGTTTGCCAAGCATTATTATTTATTTTCTGATTAGTTTAGTTGGATGCTCGTTACCAATAACAGGTTTTATTATTTGGTTTAAAAAAATCAACAAAAATAATGTGTAATGTCCTTTTTCATAGGTTTTAATCACTTGCAGGTGGGTTTAAAAGAGTGTGATTTCTTTAAGAAAAGGCGTTATATAAATTCCGAAGAAATAATTTTAACTCCCATATCAACCATTTCTTTTTTAATTTTCTTAAAACCTTCATTGTCTAGTGCTTCAGAAGCATCTTCAATAAAAAAGCAGTTAAAACCTTCTTTAACTGCATCACGAATGGAATAATAAACACAAATATCTGCAGCTAAACCACATATAAAAAGCTCAGTGGTTCCTTTTTCTTTTAAATAGCCAGCTAATCCTGTAGATTTTAGGTGTCCATTATCATAAAAGGCACTATAGCTATCAATTTCCTTATTAGTCCCTTTTCTAAAAATAGTTTCACATTTTAATGTATTTAGTTTAGGATGCAATTCTGCACCTTTAGAACCTTGTACGCAGTGATTTGGCCATAAGGTTTGTGAGATTCCTTTAATTTCAATTTTATCAAAATTAGATAACCCTTTATGGTTCGAAGCAAAACTGATATGATCCTCCGGATGCCAATCTTGGGTAGCAATTACCAAATCAAATTTAGGTTGTATCTCATTGATAATTGAAACTATTTTATCTCCATTAGGAACAGGAAGCGATCCACCGGGAATAAAGTCATTTTGTACATCGATTATAAGAAGTGTTTTCATAAATCGTTTTTTATTTGAAATTAATATACAATGATGCTAGACACAATAGTCTTATGAATATTGAATTTAGAATTGATGTTCTTGTATCAATTGATCACGGTCTTGTTTTAATTTTAAACTCAATCCTATTTTGTAAATATGTGGATTTTGAAAACGTTTGTATTCATGTGGAAGCAGTTCTAAACGAGATTGTGAATATTCAGCAATTTCAGAAACAGAGCGAGAAGGGACTGTTTTTTTTCCGTTTTCCATAACTTTCTCTAGTAACTGTTCTTGTTTAAAACCTTCTAATTTTAAACTCTTTGTAGCATCAAAAGGGTGTTCTATTTTTGCTACTTCGCCTTCTTTATATACTACTACAGCATCCGCACCATAAAACATGCCTTTATCATCTAACATTCTATAAACCTGTTTCTTGTAAGGTAATGATACTTTTATAATGTTTTCAGAAAGCTTAATTCTTGGCTCTCCATTGTATTCAGATAATTTATAAACACCGTCCATGGCAGCATCAGGATTTCCTGTAACTAAATTAGTTCCAACACCAAAAATATCAATAGGAGCTCCTTGTTCTTTAAGACTTTTTATAACATATTCATCCAATTGATTAGAGGCTACAATTTTTACATAATCTAAATCGGCTTCGTCTAAAATTTCTCTCGTTTTTTTAGATAAATATGCCAAATCTCCACTATCTAAACGGACTCCAAGTAATTTTTCTCCTCTAGCTTCCATTTCTTTGGCTACTGTAATTGCTTTTGGTAATCCACTTTTTAATGTGTTGTAGGTATCTATTAAAAGTACACAGCCTTTTGGTCGTATGCTTGCAAAATCTCGAAATGCTTGTATTTCTTCTTTATAACTTTGTATGAATGAGTGCGCCATTGTACCTGTAGACGGAATGTTGTAATCTTTAGCTGCAGCCACATTACTTGTGCTATCAAAACCACCAATTATAGCAGCTCTTGAGGCATAATATCCTCCAGTTGCATGTGCACGACGTAAGCCCATATCTAATAAAACCTCCTCTTTTGCACTATATCTAATTCTACTTGCTTTTGTTGCTATTAAAGTCTGAAAATTAAGAATGTTTAGTAAAAAAGTTTCTATAATCTGTGCTTCAATAATATTAGCTTCTACCTGTAAAATTGGGCGATTAGGAAAAACAACATCACCTTCTTTACTTGAAAAAATAGTTCCTTTAAAACTAAAATTCGTCAAGTATTCTAAAAAATCACTTTCAAATCCATGTTGTTTTAAATATTCAATATCAGAAGTAGAGAATTTAAAATTTTCCAAAACATTTAACACATCTTCTAATCCTGCAAAAATAGAATAGCCACCATTAAAAGGATTGTGGCGATAATAATAATCAAACACTGCTCGTCCATCTGGTTTCGTCTTAAAATAGACTTGAGCCATAGTAAGTTGATAAAGGTCTGTATAAGCTGCTGTAATATTCATGCCGATTTAGTTTTAAAATGTGAAGGTATTTAAAAAAATATATATTATTCCTAAGCCTTCAGAAAAAAAACGTATTCCTTTATTTTAAACATTTCCAAAACTCAGATAATCGCTTTTTTAGCTATAAAAGTTTATCCTACAACTATTCAATATTCTATTTGTAATAGTGATCCGTATGTTTCGTAGAAATAAGTATGCAACTATAGCGAACTATCATTCTTTGCTAGGTAACTTATGTTACTGACTTGAGAAATTATCCAGTGTACATTTGCCTCAGATAATTAAAGAATACATGAAAAATACAATATACATAACCATATTTTGCTTATTTACAGTTACTTTGCTTGTAGATGCACAAGAGATAAAACCAATTTCAAAAGCAGAAATCTTAGTCAAAGTTGTAGAAAATAATAGAACCATTCAAATTTCTAAAGAAGAGTTTAATGCTTCAAAAGCAGATTATAGACAAACCAATGCTGTGTTTTTACCAAATATTACAGCAAGTCATACGGGTATTTCTACAACAAACCCTTTAATGTCTTTTGGATCTAAGTTAAATCAGGAAATATTAATCTCTGCAGATTTTAATCCTGCATTGTTAAATGATCCAACAACTACTAGAAATTTTGCAACGAAGATCGAGATTCAGCAACCTTTAATCAATTTAGATGGTTTCTATCAAAGAAAAGCAGCCAAGACAAAAATGGAAGCCATGTCTTTAAAAACAGAACGTACACAAGATTATTTAGTTTTTGAAGTTGAAAAAGCATACATGCAATTGCAATTAGCTTATAAAGGTGTTGCTGTTTTAGAAAAAGCCTTAGAAGCTGCAAACTCAAATAAAACAATGGCAGATAATAGTTTTAAACAAGGTTTTTTACAAAGAGCAGATGTTTTAAATGTAGAGATAAGAGTTACAGAAGTTAAAAACCAGTTACAAACAGCAAAAAGTAATGTACAAAATGCTTCTAATTATTTATCATTTTTAATGAATGATGAAAGCGATGTGGTGTATCAACCCACAGAAAGTTTAGCTGTTTCTAGTCTTAACATTGGTAACAAAATAATTTCTGAAAATAGAGCAGATATTAAAGCAATGAAATTGGCGTCTAAAGGCTATGAAGCAATGAATAAAGCTGATAAAATGGCTTTTTTACCGCGTTTAAATGCCTTTGGTAGTTATGAAATGTACGATAATAAAGTTTTTCAAGGTGATGCAAGTGGTTATTTAATTGGAGCACAATTAAGTTGGGATATTTTTCAGGGTTCTAAACGTTTTGGAAAAGCTCAAAAAAGTAAAGCCGAGTTCGAGAAATCTAAGTTAGAATACAATCAATATGTGTCTAAAAGTAATTTAGAATTGAATAAAGTAAAGCGCCAATTGGTTGATGCAAAAAACAGATTAGAGTTAACGGATTTAGCAGTACAACAATCAGAAGAATCTTTAAGAATTAGAAAAAACAGATTTAAAGAAGGTTTAGAAAAAACGTCCGATTTACTAATGGCAGAAACTCAATTTGCACAAAAGCAACTAGAATATTATCAAACAATTTACCAATATAATTTTACACAGTCCTATTTAAATTTTCTAACAAAGAAATAAAGAAAGTTAGCAGTAAGTAGTCGCCGTTTTCAGTAAAAAAATAAAACCAATACAAATGAAAAAATACATATACATAATAGCAATATTTACAACATCATTATTAATAACGAGTTGTGGTAGTGAAGAAAAAAAAGCAGCGGTAGATACTACACCAGCAATTGCTGTAAAAGTTAGTAAGGTTGCTGTAAATAGCAACACACCGTTTTTGTCTGTAAGCGGAAAAATTGAGGCAACTAATAGTGCAGATTTAAGTACTCGAATGATGGGTTACGTTAAAAATGTGCATGTAAATGTTGGCGACAAAGTTAGAAAAGGTCAGTTGTTAGTTTCTATTAACAATACAGATTTACAAGCAAAAAAAGGACAAGTAAACGCAGGTATTACACAGGCTAAAACGGCTTTTACAAATGCAGAGAAAAATTACAATCGTTTTAAAAATTTGTATGAAAGTAAAAGTGTTACTCAGAAAGAAATGGATGACATGACTGCTAATTACCAAATGGCAAAAGCAGGTTTAGAATCTGCCAATCAAATGAAAAACGAAATTAATGCACAGTTTGCATATTCTAATATTACGGCTCCTTTTAGTGGTGTTATTACTAGTAAAAATATTGAAGTAGGAGATATGGCAAATCCAGGGATGCCTTTAATTAGTTTAGAAGCTCCTGATGAGTTTGAAGTAATTGCGATGGTTCCTGAAACAGAGATCTCACAAATTAAAAAAGGAACAACTGTAAATATTTTGGTGAAATCTATGGATAAAACACTAAAAGGAAAAGTTACGGAAGTAAGTACTTCTGCTAAAAATACAGGAGGACAATATTTAGTGAAAATTAATTTAGATAAAACAGAGGTGTCTATTTTATCTGGAATGTTTACTACGGTACAGTTTCCGGTAGAGAGAAAAACAGCATCAGAATTGGTTTTAATTCCTACGGATGCAATTGTTACCAATGGTCAATTATCTGGCGTTTATACAGTAAGTGAAACTAATACTGCTATGTTACGTTGGTTGCGTTTAGGAAGAACTTATGGAAACAATGTTGCCGTTTTATCTGGTTTAAATGCTGATGAATCTTATATAGTTTCTGCGGAAGGAAAATTATTCAACGGAGCTAAGATAAGTATTCAGTAAATAGTTTTCAGTCACAATTACAAGTCTGAATTATAATAGTAATCAAGAATTATCGCGTTAAGGATAGAAGTGAAAATCCTTTTTTTGCTGCCATATATGGCAAAAAAAGATTGTAACGGATAGCCTGTTAAAACGCCCAAAATATTAATAATATGAAAGAAGGTTTAGCTGGAAAAATTGCAAAAGTCTTTATTGGATCAAAATTAACCGTATTGCTAATGATCGTTTTTATGGTGGTTGGTGTGTATGCTTCGTTTTTAATTCCGAGAGAAGAAGAGCCGCAAATTGATGTGCCAATGGCAGATATTTTTGTGGGATATCCTGGTGCGAGTCCTACCGAGGTAGAAACGCGCGTGGTAAAACCTTTAGAAAAATTAATCTCGAATATTAAAGGTGTAGAGTATGTGTATTCTACGTCTATGAACGAGAAAGCAATGGTAATTGTGCAGTTTTATGTGGGTGAAGATATTGAGCGTTCTTTTGTAAAGTTATACAATGAAATTAACAAACACATGGATCAAATGCCAGCTGGTGTTACGTTTCCGTTGGTTAAAACACGTGCTATTGATGATGTGCCAATGTTGGGTTTAACGTTGTGGAGTGAAAACTATAGCGATTATCAATTAAGCCAAATGGCGCAAGAGTTAGAATCGGAAATTAAGAAGGTGAATGATGTTTCTATTACGCATAAAATTGGCGGTAGAAACCGTCAGTTACGTGTGGTTTTAGACAAAGATAAATTGGCTGCAAGCGGATTGGATTTCTTATCAGTTTCTGAAATGATAAAAGCCAATAACACACAATTAAGTGCAGGTAGTTTTGATAAAAGTGATACAGAATTTTTAGTAAAAACAGGTAAGTTTTTAGCTTCTGCTGCAGATGTTGAAAATTTAGTGGTTGGCGTACAACAGAATAGACCAATCTACTTAAAACAAATTGCTAATATTGTTGATGGACCAGAAATTCCACAGAATTATGTGTGTTTAGGTTTCGGAAAAGCGAGTGAAAAAGCCAATACCTATAAATCTGAATATCCGGCAGTAACTATTTCTGTTGCTAAAAGAAAAGGAGCCGATGCTATGAAAATTGCTGAGGTTATTTTAACAAAAGTAAATCATTTACGTACAACTTTAATTCCGGATGATGTACACGTAGAAATTACAAGAAATTACGGAGAAACCGCTTCTCATAAAGTTTCTGAACTGTTGTGGCATTTGATTGGTTCTATCTTTGCAGTTACCTTGGTTGTAATGCTAGCAATGGGTTGGCGTGGTGGTTTGGTGGTGTTTTTATCGGTGCCAATTACGTTTGCGTTAACGTTGTTGAGTTATTATATGATGGATTATACGTTAAACAGAATTACGTTGTTTGCGTTGGTTTTTGTAACAGGTATTGTGGTGGATGATTCCATAATTATTGCAGAAAATATGCACCGACATTTTAAGATGAAACGTCTGCCGTTTAAACAAGCTGCTTTATATGCAATTAATGAAGTTGGAAATCCAACCATTTTAGCAACATTTACTGTTATAGCTTCTGTTTTACCAATGGCTTTTGTGTCTGGTTTAATGGGGCCTTATATGGCGCCAATGCCAATTGGAGCATCAATTGCAATGATTTTGTCATTATTTGTAGCCTTAACCATAACACCTTATTTAGGATATATTTTCTTAAGAGAAAAAGATAAAAAAGGTGGTGTAGAGAAAGTAGAAAAACCTTTAGAAGAAACTTTTATATATAGAATTTATAACAAATTTGAAAGACCTTTATTGGAAAATGGAATGAAACGTTGGTTGTTTCTGGGTGGAACATTTGTGGTTTTAATGGCTACAATGGTATTATTTTTCACCAATTCTGTGGCTGTAAAAATGTTGCCTTTTGATAATAAAAACGAGTTTCAGGTAGTAATAGATATGCCAGAAGGAACTACTTTAGAAAGAACAGGAGTTGTTGCTCAAGAAATTTCTCAGTATTTAGCAACAAGACCAGAAGTGGTGAATTATCAGAATTATATTGGTACTTCTGCACCGATTACTTTTAATGGTTTGGTACGTCATTACGATTTACGTGGAGGTTCTAATATGGCAGATATTCAAGTGAATTTGGTTGATAAGGGAGAACGAACAATTCAGAGCCATGGAATTGCAAAATTATTAAGACCAGAAATACAACGAATTGCTGCAAAATACAATGCAAATGTGAAGTTGGTAGAAGTACCACCAGGACCTCCTGTATTATCTACTATTGTTGCTGAGGTTTATGGACCTGATTATAATGAGCAAATTAAGATAGCAAATAGTGTTCAGAATATTTTAAAGAACACAGAAGATGTGGTAGATATCGATTGGATGGTAGAAGATGACCAAACAGAGTATCAATTTGAAATTAATAAAGAAAAGGCAATGTTGTATGGGGTTGTTCCGCAGCAAATTGCGTACACCATGAATATGGCTTTGTCTAACCGTGCAATTACTACTTTGTATGATGAAAATGCGGTGAATCAGGTTGGTTTGGTATTGAGTTTAGATGAAAAAGAAAAGTCTACTATTTCTGATATTTCGCAATTAAAAGTAAAATCTAAACAAGGGAATATGGTTCCTATTGCAGATTTGGTTGAAATTAAAGAGACTATTGCTGCAAAAAGTATTTATAGAAAAAACCAAAAACGTGTGGTTTATGTATTGGCAGATATGGCAGGAGAATTAGAAAGTCCGGCATATGCCATTTTAGGAATGGAAGAAAAATTGAAAGAAATAAAACTTCCTGTAGGGTATAAGTTGGATGAAATGTATTTGGGACAGCCAGATTTTGAAGATAATTACACTGTGAAATGGGATGGAGAATGGCAAATTACTTTAGAGGTTTTTAGAGATTTAGGAATTGCATTTTTGGGAGCTATCATCTTAATTTATATTTTAATTGTTGGATGGTTTCAAAATTTTAAAGCACCAATTGTTATGATGGTGGCAATTCCGTTATCATTAATAGGAATTATTTTAGGACACTGGATTATGGGTGCATTTTTTACAGCAACATCATTTATTGGAATGATTGCACTGGCAGGAATTATGGTTCGGAATTCTGTTTTATTGATAGATTTTATCAACTTAAGAACAGATGAAGGAATTCCTTTAAAACAAGCTTGTATTGAAGCAGGAGCAGTAAGAACAACTCCAATTTTATTAACCGCAGGAACCGTTGTTATTGGAGCATTTGTAATTTTGTTTGACCCTATTTTTCAAGGACTAGCAATATCTTTAATGGGAGGAACGATTGTTTCTACGGTATTAACATTGTTAGTTGTGCCACTTGTTTATTATATGATAGAAAAGAAGAATTATAAATAGTAATTAATTCTCTCGCAGATTGCGCAGATTCTCGCAGAAGAGTTCCATAAAAATCTGCGATTATCCGTGAGATCTACGGGAAGTAAAAAAGAAAAAATTCATGAAATTAGTAATTGTTACAGCTGTAGAAGAATTTCAAAAGGAGGTTTTAAAAATCTTCAAGAAAGCAAATATTGAAAACTTTAGTAGTTCAGATATTGATGGTCATAAAAATGTACCTCAATTATTAAAGGCTTCTAGTTGGTTTTCTTCAGAGAAGAACGGTAATGAATCTATTATGTTTTTCTCTTTTACAGAAGCAGAAAAAAATAGATGGTTTATTTGTGTTTATAGAAGATTTTAATAAAAATATAGAAACAAATAATCCTTTAAAAGCAATTGTTTTACCAATACAAAGGTTTATATAAATTTAAGAAAGATAAAGAATGTTAAATAAATATTTTAGAGTTATAGTAGGAGTAATGGTTTTATTAAGTGTGGTGCTTTCTGTTTATGTAAGTCCTAATTGGATGTGGTTTACCGTATTTATAGGAGTAAATTTAATTCAGTCTGCTTTTACAAAATGGTGTTTGTTAGAAACCATTTTAGTGAAATTAGGCGTTAAAAAATAAGAGTTGATATTAAAATAGAGACTTATTCGATAATTTTTTCTGGTTGTTTTAAAAGATATTTTATTGAATAAGCTCTTGTAAAGTGTGCTCCATAGAAGAGAATCAAACTAGTGTAAGAAACCCATAGCATTACTAATATTATAGAGCCAGCGGCACCATAGGTAGAACCTGGTTCTACTTCGCTAAAGTAAATTGCAAGTAAATATTTACCAACAACAAAAAGAATTGAGGTTAACAAAGCACCAATTCTAACAGCTCTCCATGGTACATTTGCATTTGGTAGAATTTTAAACATCGCTGCAAAAACAAAATAAATAGAAGCTAAGGAGATAAAAATATCCAACGTGAAAATGGAATTTACTAATTCATTAGAAATAATATTTTTTAAATTTTCTCCAAAAGTACTAAGTAGTGATGTTAAAACGAGACTTATTAATAGTAAGAAAACAATAATTAAGATAAAACCAAAACTTTTTAATCTTACAAAAACAGTTTCTAAAACACCATTTTTAAATCTAGGTTTAGCATCCCAAATGGTGTCTAAAATATTTTGTATTTGAAAAAATACACCTGTAGAACCATACAGTAAAGTTGCAATACCAATGATGGTAGTAAATAATGACGTTTTTTTATTTCCATCATTAACCATCATTCCTTTTATTGTTTCTGCCGTTTCGGCACCAATAGCGTTAGATATTTCGTTTAAAATTTGTCCTTCTACTATTTCTTTCCCCCAAATAGAACCAACAAGGTTAAATATAATAATTAGTAGTGCAGGTAAAGAGAGTATTGCGTAATAAGCAATAATTGCAGCTTTATTAAAGGGGTCATCTTTAAACCAGGCTTTTGCACTTGTTAACAATAACTCAGGTAAATGTGTTAGTTTAAATTTTTTTCTTTCTGTATTTTCTTTTTTATCTGTCATACATAGCAAAATTACAGAATAATTATAGATCTATAATTATTTTTTAGATGTGTATTTTGTTACTTTTAAAGTTCTTAGTAAAAGAAAAATATTAAGATTTATACTTTATCCTCTATATCTTCTTTCTCTTGATGGTTCAAACTTTTTACCTGCTCCTCCTAAACTATTAAATTTCCAGGTAAAGGTTAACATTGCGTATTGTTTTAAAACAGTACTAGAAGAATCTTGAATATAATCTTCTGTAGCGACTCTTCTTGCATTTGTATTCTGATTTAAAATATCATATACTTTAATACCAACTGCTCCTTGATCTTTTAAGATTGAATAACGTAAAGTTGTATTCCAAAACCAAGCACTTTTTTGAAATCCGTCTGCAATATTTGGATTATAGTTATAGTTAACATCGTTTCTCCATTCTAACTTTTTTGGTAAAAATGTTGAGGTGCTTATTAAAACATCATGACTTGTAAAGTTTTTATCACTAAAACTATCTATATCGTAAGTGTTTTTGTTAAATGAAACAGAATAAGATGGTCTAATTTCAAACACATCATCCCACATAAAATCAAAACCAATTCTTGGAGAAATAGACGTTGCTTTACTAGAATATTGTACACCATTGTTAAAGTTAATGTTTTTATTAAGATTTCCAAAAACCGTAAATTCTGATTTTAAACTACCAAAATCTTCCCATTTTTTGGTTACACTATAACTTCCACCACCTTGTAGGCTATAAAAACCATCTACGTTGGCATAAGAAGTTTCTCTAATAAGTGTATTTTGATCTACTATAGTGTTTGCTACGACTCTATCATTTGTTATAGTAGCGTTACCAAAAGCCCAAAAACCAGTTCTTTCTTGCCAATTAAAATTGGATACTCCAAAACGAATACTATGTGTTTTAGTAGGATCTAATTCTGGATTACCAGTTACAATATTTAAAGGATTAGATTCATCTCTAAATGGTTGTAATTGAGATAAAGAAGGTGTTCCGTTTCTAAAGTTATATCTAAGACGATAGCTACTGGTTCTGTTTTTTCTAAAACGAAGCCCTAATCCGTATTCTAAGTTATTAAATTCTCTTTCTAAATTGGTTTCTGGCCTTAAAAAATCTGTGTTTTTTAAAGTTCTGTTTACGTAAGCAATATCTGCAGAAGTAGACCATTTTTCATTTCGGAAAGATAATTTTGCACGTGGTTTTTTAACATTGTCTTGATATTCGAAATCGGTACTTAATAAGCTACTGAAATCTGTGTAATCGTTGGTGTTTTGATCCAAGTTAAACGTACTTCTTATTTTTGTTGTTTTTGTGTTTGAATATTCATAACCAACATCAAAAAATAATAGTCTTGATATTATTGGAAAACGATACGTAACCTCACTTCCAATTTCCGTTTTGTCTGTATTTCCATCGGAATATTGGTCTCTAAGTATTTGATTTGGTGTATCACCATAAATATTAGTTTCAGATTTCACTAAATCTTCTGTTTCAGATTTATCAATATTTGCTGTCAATTCTACTCTTAAAAAAGCACCTCTACTGCCAAACATTTTGGTTAAATTTACTTCATTATTAAAATTTTTGCTATTAGAATCTGCAATTGAGTTAGAGTTAGAATCGTTTGTTAGCGCATTGCTGTTATTAAAACTTTCTGAATTACTTGTATATGTGTTTTTGTTAATATCTGCATTAAAATCAGATTCTATGTCAATTCTAAAAGTACTGTCAATTTCAATTTCAAAATCTACACTTGCATCATGGCTGTCACTTTCATTAAAAGAAGTGTTGTAAGAATTTGTAGAAAAGCTTGTTCCGTCGGCTAAGAATGTTTCTCTGTTACTAGTTGTTTTATTGTCGGATTCACTATTTTTATAGAAGTAATCACTAGAAAGTTCAAACATTTTACCAAAAGCGTTTATGTAATTTAAACCATAGTTGTTAGAAGTAACAATACCTTGTCCGCCTCCAAAGCTTCTGTTATTTCCACCAAATTGCAATCTTTGATTTCCAAAACTAAAACCAGGAGAGTTTATATTATTACCACCGGCTAAAAGTCCTATTCGTTCGCTTCCTTTAAAACGAGTTGCCATACCTGCATATTCATATCTTCCGTCTGTACCAATTCCTGCAGCAGTTTTACCAAAATACCCTTTATTATTTTCTTTTTTAATAGTCAGGTTTATCGTTTTATTTTCTCCATCAGAATCTTCACCTGCAAATGCTTGTGCATTGGTTTTTGTATCTGAAATTTGTATTTTTTCAATAATATCTTTGGTAAGGTTTCTGGTTGTAATGGTTGGGTCGTTTCCAAAGAAAGGCTTTCCGTTAACAAGTATTTTATTCACAGATTTTCCGTTTACCGTTATTGCTCCTTCATCATCGACTTCTACTCCAGGTAGTTTTTTTAATAAATCTTCTACATTGGCATCTTTCTTTGTTTTAAAAGACTTTACATTAAATTCTACGGTATCTTTTTTTATGGTGATGGGAGCACTTGATCTAATAACAACAGCATCTAATGCATTAGCTAGTTCTAAATTTAAATTACCAACATGCTGGTTTTTTGTATTAATTATTTTTGTGTACGGTTTATAACCAATATATGAAACTACTAATTTTATTTGGCTATCTGCTGTTTTACCTTCAACATTAAAATAACCTTTAGCGTCTGTTATTGTATAAGAAATAATACTGCTGTCTTTTAAACGTTCTGCATGTACGGTTGCAGATTCTAGCAATTCATTGTCTTCTAGTGATGTTATTGTACCAGTAATTTTAAATTCTTTAGTTTGAGAATAGGTGATACAAGTAAAAATTAAGCAGATGAGTAAAAGAACTTTCTTCATTATTATTGGTTGATTAAATGAGGTGTGGACAAGTGAAACTAAATAAAGAAGCAAAGGTTTAATTAAAGAATTGATAAATACGGGTTTTTAACAAAACTTTAGGGTTTGGGTGGTGTGCTCTTTTTTCTCTTTTTTTAAAAATTGTAAACCTAATTTATAAGGGTAAAACGTTGAAGATGATGTGATAAAAACTTGGTAAGTATGGGAAATTAGTAATTTTATCGTTTTGTTATATTTATTTATTCTAAATAAAGACTATATTTGTCACATAATTATTTAAGATGATTGTTTTTTATACTGAGAGTAAGCCCGTAGTTTCTATGTTAAATACATCCGTATGTGATAGTGTTTGTTCGTCTAGTTGCATAAAACCAAAAAGTAGCTGTTGTAATAAGTATAAAAAAAAGGGCATCAACTGTAAGCGATGCCCTCATATTTTGCTAAAAGCTTCTTAGCTTAATTTTGTTGTTATCCTTTTCTATATAAAGGATCTGTACCAATTGTCCCCATTAAACCTTCTAAATATTCATTAGAAATTACATGTTTGTATTGTCGTTTTAAGTTTTCTAATCGTGTATTAATATCCATTTCTGAAGCAATAGAATTGTTATAAGGGTTTGCAATAAAGTCTTCAGAATATTTTATTTGATTATCATAAAAAGCAATGTCTTTTTGCTGTTTTAATTGTAATCTCTCTTTGTACCAATCGCTGTTAATCACGTACTCCCTTTCAAATAATTTACGTAATTCTGGATCACTAATGTCTTTACCTTCATAATTACCGTATGCCATAATGTGTAATAATACCTTTAATGGTGGAATAGCAGCACTTATGCTTCCATCTTCAAAATAGTTTAAAGCTACTTTTTGCTGTGCTTCAGTAATATTTTTAATTCCATCTACAAAATCTTCTAAACCTTGTAATTCTGGTTTTAGCATTCTTTCGCTAAAAACAGCTGTAGGTTCATCAAAAATTCTATTAAGACATCTGTAAGAAAAAGTTTTTGTAATTCTGTATCCTAATCTACTCGCTAAAATAGTTTCTCCTTCGTATTCAAAATCATTAATTTTTTCTAAAGAACCATTTTTAATTAATTCTTTAGGATCTCTGTCTTTAGGTTCTAATCTTGCCCAAATTTCAGGAATTAATAAACTGACATCATGATCTATTTTATTTTCTGCACCTACATAACCTGCAGCGGTGCTAAATCCGTTAGATTCTGTTAAGATATGAGACAACAACGCATTGTTTAGATCTGTTGTTGGAGTAAGCATGTTAAATGGTGCTTTTGTTAAAGCTCCTTCTGTACCAGCTCCAGTAGTAGATGGAGATTTTCCTGTTAAACTACAGATAAAGTCCATAAATAATTCTGGTGTTTCTTGGTAGTGAATTGGGTTGTACACTGCTAAAGGTCTTATTCCGGCTGCTTTATCAACAGGATTATTTCTTCTACCGGGTAAAACAGCATTAACAACATGATATACAGGTTCGTTTAAGTTTATTTTTCTAACCAAACGAACACCAATATCCGCTAAGTAAGTTTCTTCAGTTTCTACAACATTTTTACAAGGCTCTAAATAACGAGGGTTTTTGGTAGGTTCACCATTTACAATTCTTGTATGAGAAGGCAGTGCAAAAAACTGTTCTTTTTTATCACTTTTAACAATACTTTCAATAAAATCTTTAACCGGTTGTGTGTATTTATCAAAGTTGATAGTGTCTTCGTATAAAGCAATAGCGTCTTCTTTCTTTAATAATTCGTAGTTGGTTAAAAAACGGCCGTTTGTTACTAAATCTAATTCGGCAGCTTTATCGTAACCTCTTACTACCGCTTCATCTGGTCTCTGAAAAAGGTGTGCCTCGCAATTGGTTAATAGCTTTAAACTTTTATTAGTGAATTCTGGGTTTAAGTTTTTTAATTGATTTCTAGGTATGGTAATAGAAGCTGTTATATCGTCTTCTGTTTGTACTTTTTCTGAAGGAGAAAAATCTGAACGTAATTTGTTTAACATCCAATTTCCTTGTTCATTAAAACCAATACGAACATAACTACCAACAACAGGTGTGTTATTGTATAGTAAACTCGTTCCTTTTTTTCCGTTGATAATTTCAACAGACATATACTCTTTCCAATTTAAAGTTCCGTGTGCTTGTCTGTATAACCTTTTTACAAAAAGTACTAAAGAACGAATGTGTACAGGAATTTCTTCTAAAAATTGATTGAACTCATCTGAATTATGTTTCGACGGAATTAATAGTTTAACAGCAGAACTTAACGTTCTTTTTTCACTTAGAAAAGATCTAGAAATTGGTCTGTTTTGATCTTTTACTTTCCATCGATTAGAATAAACATACTCTATAATTTCGTCTGCTTTTTTAAAGTCTTCTTCTATATTATGAATGTTAAAAGTACTATACGTAATAGCATTTTGCATTGGTTTAGATATCTCAGATTTACCACCACCAGAAACTGTACATGGTTTATGGCAAAAAACACCTTCTGCAAATGTTTCTATAATTCTCCATAAATCGATGGATTTATGTTTTTCTAATTTTAATTTACTTCCGGTAGGGTGTATGTAAGTTTTGTAAGGAGACAATGTTAATTTCTGCTCTTTACTTTTATGCATCCAAGTGATGCTGTTGGTATTAGTGTTTATGTATGCAAACTCCGGAATGTAAACAATATTTGGGTATTTTTTATCTACCGCATAGTTTTCTGGTTTTACCTCTATGGTATCTCCTAAAAGTTGTTTTACACCTTCAAAAGTATGCTTAAAGTTATAAAACTCAGATTGCACTTTACCATCTACGGTATCTCCCATAACTCTTCTAGCAAATGCAATGGCACCACCTGCATGTTCTTCCTCTACCAAACCAAATAGGTTGGCAGAATAACTAATTTGAGTTTTTATTTCTTTTTTAGAATAACCGTAATAATTATCTGCAATTAGGGTAACTACAACACCTTTATCATCTCTACAGGTAATTTTAAAAGCACCACCTTCATTATAAAGTTCCTCTTCATTTTCCCAACACATTCCGTCTTTTTTCTGACGTTCTGTAGCATCATTAAAATGAGGTAAGCCAACATCTTTCTTTTTTAATTCTTTTAATTGTGGCGCTAGAACAATACAGCCAGTATGTCCTGTCCAGTGTTCTGTATCTAAAGCAGCATCATTTTGTGCTAAATTATGGTCTCCGGCATTGCCGAAAATAGACTCTACAAAATCTAAATTACTTACTAAGTTTCCTGGTACAAAAAAGCGAACTTCTAATGATTTTTCTGAGATTACTCCTTTTACTTCCGGACAAACCACAGGTCTTAAAAGTGATGAAACCATTACTTTTGCTTGGTTTTCTTGATTAGAAGTAAATGGAAGTGTTTTTAAATTATCCGAAGGATTAAAAGCTGAATGTAATAAATGCGCAAAAGTTTCTTGCGGAACTTCTTTTTTGTCTAATGGTACAGGTAAGCTACCTTCTACAATATGAAAAGTTCCCTTTGTTGTTCTTTTATCGTTTAAAGGGTTGTTTAAAATACCTTGTTTTATTCTGCTAGTAGTAACTAAATTACTTTTAAAAGAATCACCATCTGGAGGTAAACTAAGTTCTCTTGCTTGTCCTTTTTTAGTTAATACCAATGTGTTGTTTGGTATTACAAGAGATTTATTAATAGAGACTTCTTTTAAATAATCATTAATAAATGCTTGTATTCTTGAATCTACAGGAGAAAGATGGTTCGATAATAATCTCGATCTTTGCTTGATGCTTTTAATAAGACTGCTAGTTAATTCCTCAAATTTTGGATCTAAAAATTGAATAGAATTTTCTGGTTTGTCTTTAAAAGTAGGTTGTCCTAATGAAGCTAATTGTAGGTTAATAAACTGAATAATGTCATTTCTAGTTTCTTGCATAATGATATTTTTAAACTCTTATAAAAATACCATAAATTTTTCATTGCTAAGTTACTGATACATTAAGTATTTAACTCTTGTTAAAAATAAATCGTTTTATTGATTTTTGTCTTAATTTCAACATTTGTTAAACGTTTAACTAAATGTTAAAAAACTACTTAAAAGCACTTAAACCTGTTACGTCTAAACCTGTAATTAATAAGTGTATGTCATGAGTACCTTCATAGGTAATTACACTTTCCAGATTCATCATGTGTCGCATTATAGAATATTCTCCAGTAATGCCCATTCCGCCTAACATTTGTCTAGCTTCTCTTGCAATATGAATAGCCATGTCTACGTTATTTCTTTTTGCCATAGAAATCTGAGCGGAAGTTGCTTTTCCTTCATTTTTTAAAGTACCCAATCTCCAGGCTAATAATTGTGCTTTGGTGATTTCAGTAATCATTTCTGCTAATTTTTTTTGTTGTAGTTGAAATTGACCAATCGGTTTGCCAAACTGTTCGCGTTCTTTACAATAACGTAAGGCGGTATCGTAACAATCCATTGCAGCACCAATTGCGCCCCAAGCAATTCCGAATCTTGCAGAATCTAAACAACCTAAAGGTGCTCCTAATCCAGATTTATTAGGCAATAAATTTTCTTTAGGCACTTTTACATTATCAAAAATAAGTTCTCCTGTTGCAGATGCACGCAAAGACCATTTATTATGTGTGGTAGGCGTAGTAAAACCTTCCATTCCGCGTTCTACCAATAAACCATGAATTCTACCTTCTTCATTTTTTGCCCAAACCACTGCAACTTGAGCAAAAGGAGCGTTAGAAATCCACATTTTTGCACCATTTAAAAGATAATGATCTCCCATATCTTTAAACTTGGTTTCCATTCCGCTAGGGTTAGAACCGTGATTTGGTTCTGTTAATCCAAAACAGCCCATCCACTCGCCAGAAGCTAACTTTGGTAAATACTTTTTACGTTGTGCTTCATTTCCATATTTATAAATAGGATACATTACTAATGAAGATTGTACAGAAGCAGTAGAGCGAACTCCAGAGTCTCCACGTTCAATTTCTTGCATAATTAATCCGTAAGAAATTTGATCTAATCCTGCACCACCATATGCTGAAGGAATGTAAGGGCCAAAAGCACCAATTTCTGCCAAACCACTAATAATTTGAGTTGGAAATTCTGCTTTCTGAGCATACTCTTCAATAATAGGAGAAACGTCTCGTTTTACCCATTCTCGAGCTGCAGTTCTTACTAGTTTGTGTTCTTCGGATAATAAATCATCTAGATTATAATAATCTGGCGCTTGAAAAAGATCTTGTTTCATAAGTTTACATCTAAAAATGGATTCGAATTTAATCTTATTTTTTGAACAATATGTGTGTTTTTAAACAAATGTATTGATTATTGTTTAATATTTATGTTTTCATTTATCAGAAATGAAACTTTAATAAAGCAATAAATATGAAAGTTAAAGATACAAAATCTATAAAAAGTAGATGATTTCTATTAAGTTTGTATGCATGAAGCATACCTTAGGAAAAGAAGAGCGTTTAAAAAGTAAAAAGCTCATAGAAAAACTTTATGTAGAGAGAAATTCTGTGAAGGCGTATCCTCTTAGAATGATTTATTTACAAACAGATCATACCTCAGAATTCCCAGCTCAAGTGGGAGTTTCTGTTCCTAAACGTAATTTTAAACTAGCTGTAGACAGAAATAGAATTAAGCGGTTAATGCGAGAATCTTATCGTTTGCAAAAAGAAATTGTCTACAATAATTTAGAGCAACCTTATGTTTTTATGATTTCGTATATTGGGAAAGATAAATGTACTTATGACGAGATATTCTTAAAAATGGAAAAATTACTAACTCGGTTTGTTAGTGAAGTAAAAAATAAAAAAAATGAAGAGGTTTAAGTTTTCAAAAAATACAATTATTGTTCTTTTAGTAGGAACAATCTTTTTATCGTTTGCATTTAAATCGAAATTCTTTGAGGTTGCCAAGCAAATTGAAATTTACAATACATTATTTAAAGAGTTAAATATGTATTATGTAGATGAAATTAATCCTGCAGAATTAACAAATAGCGCTATTAAAAATACGCTTAAAGATTTAGATCCTTATACCAATTTTTACAATGAGCAAGATGTAGAAAATGCAAAAATATTAAGAGAAGGAGAGTATGGCGGTATTGGAGTTTCTGTTTATTATATAAAACAAGGAATTCAGATTAAAGAAATTTTTAAGGGATATTCGGCAGATAAAGCAGGTTTAAAACCTGGAGATATTATTGTTTCTATTGATGGACAATCTGTAAAAGATATGGAAAGTGAGCAACTTTCTATGTTGATAAAAGGAACGCCAAATAGTGCTTTTTCTGCAGAGATAGAAAGACAAGGGAAAAGGATTCAGAAAGAAATAACTAGGGATAAAGTGGTGATAAATCCTGTGCCTTTTTCTGAAATGATTGATGAAGAAACGGGGTATATTGTATTAACACGCTTTAATGAAAAAGCGTCATCCGAAGTAAAAAAAGCATTTAGAAAATTAAAGAAGGCAGGTATGAAGCAACTGGTTTTCGATTTAAGAGGAAATCCAGGAGGTTCTTTGTTAGAATCTATAAATATTGCTAATTTCTTTTTACCAAAAGGAGAGGTAATTGTTTCTACAAAAGCAAAAGTTAAAAAATGGAGCAATACGTATAAAAGCACTAATGATCCTTTAGACTTAGAGATACCGATTGTAGTTTTAGTAAATGGACGTTCTGCTTCGGCATCAGAAATTGTAAGTGGTTCTTTGCAAGATTATGATAGGGCGGTAATTATGGGGCAGCGTTCTTTTGGAAAAGGATTGGTACAGCGTTATAGAAAATTGACATACGGTACCCAATTAAAGTTAACAATTTCTAAGTATTATACGCCAAGTGGTCGATGTATTCAGGAGTTAGATTATGCTAATAGAGATAAAAACGGAAAAGTTCCTAAATTTTCTGATTCAGGAATCAATGAGTTTAAAACGGCAAACGGAAGAAAAGTATATGATGGAGGTGGTGTTTTACCAGATGTAGTTATTAAAACATCAGAAAAAACGGAAGCAACTGAGATGATCTTAAACTCTAAAGTTATTTTTAATTTTTCTGTAAACTATTATTATCAGCATCCATCAATAGAAAGTGCTCTTAATTTTGAATTTAAAGAGGCTGATTTTAATAAGTTTACTAATTATTTAGAGTTAGATACCACATTTGTTACCAGGCAAGAAGCTTTGTTTAAAGAAGCATATAAAGCTATAACAGTAAATAATATTTCTAATGAATATGAGAAAATTAAAGAAAAATTATTTAAAAATAAAGTAGATGAAATCACTAAGAATAAGGATATTCTTAAAATAGTTCTTGAAGAAGAAATTCTAAATAAATACTATTTTGATGAGGGGGTATATAATCATAAATTAAAGAATGATTTGGTTATAAGAGAAGCGGTTAACGTATTAAAAAACCAAGAAAAATATAAGCAAATTTTATCCGCTAAATAATTTTATATTTGAAAATTAAAATTGAAAATGACAAAAATAAATAAAACAGATAGAACTAGAGCTCACGAGTCTACAAATGCAATAGAAAAATTATATATTTCTATGCGTCATTTATTTAGTAGAGGTTTTTACAAGCCAATGGGTATTTCTGGAGAAACTTTACGTAAATCTTTACTTTTATTAAGACCAGAAATTTATGGTTCAATTGCAGAAGAAAGAATTGAGTTAAGCGGTTTAATATATGTAATAGAAAGGCTTCCGAGAGGAATTGAAGAATGCCAATTTATAAACTTAACTGCAGATGAAGGCTATAGTAGTTCTCATTTCGAAAGCATAATTCCGCCTAAAAGAAGAAGGAATTGTTATAGAATAGACAAAGACCAAATGAATATAGAAATTACACGTGGTCGTTCTGAAATTTATGATATTCTAACACACTTAACTTTTTTATTTATAGAATCTCACAAAATTCAAAAAAGAGTAACAATAAACGAAGGAACAGATTTTATTAGAGAATGGAAATATTTAGAAGATATTGTTATTTATAATAAACAAATTACCGACCAAGAAAGAGAGGTTGCTATTGCACATTTAAGTAATATTTTAGGAAGAACTTTTGAGGAAGTAATAGATATTCATAAAGCATTTGCAACATCAGAAAAAAAAGATCGTTTTTTTCACTTAATTTATTGGTTAGGTAAATTAGCAATCAATGAAGTTTTAGAGAATAAGAAGAGAAAAGTTACTTTTAGCTCTGTTTTAATTGAAGAAATCGGACATCACATTTATGGTGATATTTGGGCAAATAATATTAAAAAGGTACTAAAAGAAAATAGTCTGCTTAAAAGACCAATTCATATTATTAGTGCCAACATGCACAGTGTATTAAATTCTATTTATGCCAAAGGTGCGTTGCCAAAAGAAGCCGAAGAGCATGAAGGTTTTGGTCTGTTTCAGTTATTAAGTAATTCTGATAGTAAGCCTTTGCAAAAAGCGGTTAAAGAATATGCATCAGAAAATGGATTGATCTATATTAAAGATACTTCTGGTACAAATATTAACGTTCAAGTAATAGATACAGAAAAAATTAATTTTGAAGATTCTCCGTATGAAAAAGTAAATTCTGTAAATAAGAAGCCTGTTATAATTGTGATGGATTATGCTTTTGGTGAACAAGCTTACGAAACTATGGATGAGCTTTTAAAACCTTATAAAAATACGAAGAAGAAAAATCATTTAGATGTAAAATCTGTTTCTATAATGGGTAAAGCAGGTATTTTAGAAGGTGGTAAAGGAGATATTATGATTCCTACTGCGCATATTTTTGAAGGTACTGCAGATAATTATCCATTTAAAAATGAGTTGTCTAAAGAAGATTTAGAAGGTTTTGGTGTAGAAGTTTTTGATGGTTCTATGATTTCTGTTTTAGGAACTTCATTACAGAATAAAGATTTGTTACAGTTTTTCCATGACTCTACATGGAATGTTATTGGTTTAGAAATGGAAGGTGCTCATTATCAAAAAGCAATACAATCTGCCTCTAAAATTAGAGGAAATATTTCTAAAAACGTAAAAGTAAGATATGCATATTATGCATCGGATAATCCGCTAGAAACAGGAGCAACATTAGCTTCTGGAGGTTTAGGGATGACAGGTGTTACACCAACATATGCGATTACACAAAAAATATTAGAACAAATTTTTTAAGAGTCTAAGACTAAAATATTATATCAAAAAAGAATGTCAACAAATCAAAAAAATAACGAAGAAGAAATAGATTTAGGTTCATTATTTGTACTTATCGGTAAAGGTTTTTCTAAGTTTTTTAATTTTATTGGAAGTATTTTTAAAGGAATTTTTAATTTTTTAATCATAATTTTAATCTTCTTTAAACAACACTTTATTAAGATTGCAATTGCAGCATTGGTAGGAGTTGTAGCAGGGGTTTTTTTGGAGGTGAAAAAGAAAGATCTTTATGGATCTGATTTACTTGTAAAACCGAATTTTGAAAGTACAAGGCAATTATATAATAATATAAATTATTATAATGACCTTGTAAGGCAGAAAAAGACGGCAGAATTAGCAGAGATTTTTAATTTAGACGAACCAACAGCTGCAAGTTTTAAGAAGTTTACAATCACTTCCATTGAAACTGAAAATGATATAATTGATTCTTACAATAAATTTATTTTGGCAGTAGATACAACTACGGTAAAGAGTTATAAATATGAGCAGTTTAAAAAAGCCTTCTCAAATTATGATTATAAAATTCATGAAATTCACGTAGTTTCAGAAAAAAACGACGTTTTTAATAATCTAGGAGATGTTATTATTTCTTCCGTAGTAAAGAATAAATATTTTAACAGATTAAAAGAGTTAAGTAATGAAAACCTAAATAGAACAGATTCTTTATTACGTCAAAATTTAGGTCAGGTAGATTCTTTAAGGAAGGTTTACATGCAGGTAATGGTTGAAGAGGCAAAAAAACAAAGTAACGGAACAAATATAGACTTAGGAGGTGTTAAGAGCACAACAAAAGAGTTAGAACTTTTTGAAACGAATAGAAGAATTAATGCAGAGTTAAGGGATGTTGTTAATGATAGATCTGAAGAATATGAGGTGATTAATGTAATTTCTAATTTTCAGGCGGTAGGATATAAAGTAAGTGGTGTTACGCAAAATTACGCCTTTTTATTAGCTATTTTAGGTGCGGGTCTTATGTTTTTATTTTTAATGATAAAACAACTAAATACATTTCTAAATAACTACAAAAAATAAATAATGCAAACAATTCTTATAACAGGTGGAGCGGGGTTTATAGGCTCTAATTTTATACCTTATTTTTTAAACGAACATAAAAATTACAAAGTAGTAAACTTAGATTTACTTACGTATGCAGGAGACCTTTCTAACTTATCTGAAATAGAAGATAATGAAAGGTATACTTTTGTAAAAGGAGATATTTGTGATAGAGATTTGGTAGAAAATCTTTTTAATCAATATAAATTTACGAGTGTTATTCATTTTGCAGCAGAATCTCATGTAGATAATTCTATTAAAAACCCTGATGCATTTGTAAGAACAAACGTCTTTGGAACTTTTAATTTACTAGATGTAGCTAAAAAATATTGGATGGAAAGTCCGAATGTATTTATAGAAGGTTTTGAAAATTCAAGATTCTTACATGTTTCTACAGATGAGGTATATGGTACTTTAGGAGAAACAGGTTTGTTTACAGAAGAAACTCCTTATGCACCAAATAGCCCTTATAGTGCTTCTAAAGCATCATCAGATTTTATGGTGAGAAGTTACTTTCATACGTTTGGGATGAATGTTGTAACCACCAATTGTTCTAACAATTATGGGCCAAAACAACATGACGAAAAACTGATTCCTACAATTATAAGAAAAGCAATTTCTGAGGAAAATATTCCCATTTATGGTGATGGAAAAAATATAAGAGACTGGTTGTATGTATTAGACCATTGTACTGGAATAGCGCTTGCTTTTAAAGAAGGTAAATTAGGGGAAACCTACAATATTGGTGGTAAAAATGAACGAAATAATTTATATATAGCAAATGCTATTTGTGAAATTTTAGACGAAGAAAAACCAAAAGAAAAATCGTACAAAGAACAAATTAGTTTTGTAGAAGACAGAGCGGGTCATGATTTTAGATATGCAATTGATGCATCAAAAATAGAAAATAAATTAAACTGGAAAGCTCAAGAAAATTTTGAAACTGGTATTAGAAAAACCATAAAGTGGTATTTAGAAAAATATAATTAGATATGAAAGGAATAGTTTTAGCAGGAGGTTCTGGTACAAGATTACACCCACTTACATTGGCAGTAAGTAAACAATTAATGCCAGTGTATGATAAACCGATGATTTACTATCCTCTTTCCACTTTAATTTCTGCCGGAATAAGAGAGATTTTAATTATTTCTACACCGCAAGATTTACCCTTGTTTAAAAAGCTATTAGGAAATGGAAATCAAATTGGTTGTAGTTTTCAGTATGAAGTGCAAGCAGAACCAAATGGTTTGGCAGAAGCCTTTATTATAGGTGAAAAATTTATAGGCAAAGATAAAGTTGCCTTAATTTTAGGAGACAATATCTTTTATGGTTCAGGGTTGTCTAATTTGTTAAAAGCAAATAATAATCCAGATGGAGGTATTGTGTATGCATACCATGTAAATGATCCTGAAAGATATGGTGTGGTAGAATTTGATGACAATCAGAAAGCAATTTCAATAGAAGAAAAGCCAGAAAAGCCTAAATCTAATTATGCGGTTCCTGGTATTTATTTTTATGATAATGACGTTGTAGAAATTGCTAAAAATATAAAGCCAAGTAAAAGGGGCGAGTTAGAAATAACAGAAGTTAACAACGTGTATTTAAAAAAAGGAAAACTCTCTGTAGAAATTTTAGATAGAGGTACTGCTTGGTTAGATACAGGTACTTTTGACTCTTTAATGCAAGCAGGTCAGTTTGTACAAGTAATTGAAGAAAGACAAGGCTTAAAAGTTGGTTCTATAGAAGAAGCTGCATATCGTGCAGGTTTTATTACCCGAAAAGAAATGATAGAAATAACTGAGCCTTTATTAAAAAGTGGTTATGGAAATAATTTATTAAAAATATAATGATTGTAAAAGAAACAAGTTTAGAAGGGTGTTATGTAATAGAGCCTCTTTTTTTTAAAGATAATAGAGGATGTTTTTTATTAGAATATAATAAAAAAGAATTCCAAGAAAAAACCGGGTTTACAGGAGATTTTGTTCTAGGAAATCAATCTACATCTCAATATGGAGTTGTAAGGGGGTTGCATTTACAAAGAGGAGAATTTGCACAAGCAAAATTAGTACGAGTTGTAAAAGGTAAAATTTTAGATGTTGCCGTTGATGCTAGAAAAGGTTCTGAAACTCTTGGAAAGGTATTTTCAGTAGAATTATCGGAAGAAAATAATAAGCAATTACTTGTTCCAAGAGGTTTTTTACATGGCTTTTCTGTTTTAGAAGATGATACAATTGTGTCTTATAAATGTGATAATTATTATCAACCAGAAGCAGAAGATGGTGTTTTATTTAATGATAAAGATTTAGATATTGATTGGGGTATACCTTTAGGTGAAATTACATTGTCTGAGAAGGATACTAAGTTAAAAACGTTTAAAGAGTTTATAAAAGTAACAAAATAGAAAGGTTTATAATTGTAATATAAGAAGCTAACTATAAATAATTTCTAAAACTAAAATCTATGATTCCTAAAATTATACATTCAATTTGGGTTGGTGGTAAAGAAAAACCTAAATTGGTAAAACAATGTGAGAAGTCTTGGGAAAAATATTGTGGGAATTATGAATTTATCGAATGGAATGAGGATAACTTTGATTTTAATAAAGCACCTTTATTTGTAAATGAAGCTTATCAAAAAAAAAAGTGGGCTTTTGTTTCGGATTATATAAGACTTTGGGTGCTTTATAACTATGGAGGAGTTTACCTTGATTCTGATATGGAGCTACTAAAAAATATTGATGACTTCTTGGTTAATAAAAGTTTTACTGGGTTTGAGGATGATGTTTCTGTACAAAGCAGTATAATAGGTAGTGTGAAAAATAACGATTTAATAAAAGAGTTATTAAGTTATTATGATGATAAATCGTTTATTTTAGAAGACGGATTAAATACAATTACGAATGTAGAAATAATATCAAGTATTTTAAATAAAAAAGGACTTATAAAAAATAACAAAGAACAATTAATTCTTGATAATTTAAGAATTTATCCAAGTGATTTTTTCTGTCCCAAAAGCTTTACAAATGGTAAAATTGTAATCAGTAGAAATACTTTTGGAATTCATCACTTTAATATGTCTTGGATTAGTCCTGCAAAAAAAATATCCATTAAACTAGGACAGTTTTATAGAAGAATTCTTAATAAAAATGTTTAAAAATATTTTCAAAATATTATCATCGCATATTATTGTTAAGTCTTTGGGACTTGCCAATATAGCTGTTGTATTAATTTTTTTATCGATTAAAGACTTTGGTGAGTATAGTTATTCTCTCCTTCTATTGCATTTAGGAGCAATAATTATAGATCCTTTTTTATCTTCTTATTTAGTTGATTTTAAAACATATAGTTACAAGAAATTTAATTTTGGAATTTTATTTTTATCCATTTTATTAGCGCCTCTTTTTTTTTATATAATTTCACATTTAAATCCTAAGTTAAATTTATATCTGTTTTTTTTATTTATAACAACATTTATAATTGGTACATCTTTAAAATCATATTTAAATGTTAAAGAAAGGTATTATAATTATGGTATTGTTGATGTAGTTAGGCAAGTAAGTATTTTTGGTACAACCATTCTTTTCTTTTATGTTTTAGACTCTAATAATTATTTAGAGTTACTAGAAATCAACTACTTAGTTTCGTTTTTAGCCATGGTGTTTTTAGGTGTTCTTTTTGTAAAGAAAAGAGAGGTAGAGTTTAGTATTACTTTTGATAAATTAAAAACTTTATTATTTAGGTCTAAGTTTTTAATTTTTTACACTGCTTTAATTCCTTTTATTTCTTTTATTGATTCTTATTTTGTAGATGCATATTTGTCTGAAAAAAGCTTAGGTATTTACTCTTTTTCTTTAAAAGTTTATAATATTTCATTAATGTTAGTTGTGCCAATTTTTACGGTTTTAAACATCAAACAAATAGAAATTGCCAAAAATGATGATTATATACTATTTGTTAAAAAAAGTTTTAAAAAGGTCTTGTTATTTTCTTTTGCTCTTTTTTTAATTGCAATTCTTTTTAATTTTATCATTACACATTATATTTACAAAGAATATATTATTTCTTTTTGGAATACTAACATTTTAATGTTGGGTGCCTTTATTACGTATGTAACATTGCCATTTTCTTTTTTAATTGCTTACAGAAAGTATAAGTATTTATTTTCTTTAGGTGTATTAGCTATTTTATTTAATATTATTGTCAATTATTTTTTTATTGAGAAATACGGAATGCGTATAGCTGCTTTTTCAACCTTTTTATCTCAATTAATCATTAACCTAGGATCGGCTATTCTTTCATATATTTTGTTAAATAAAAAGAATGAGAATTAGTTTAAAAGAAGTATATACATTTTTATTTTTTCTAGGGATTTTCTTTATTCCCTTTAATTCGTATGTGGGTATTTCTTTTTTAGGAGAATACAGAAAGGATGGTGCAATTGTTTTATTTCTACTAGCATCGATGTTCTTTTTTTTAGATTCTTTTTTTAAAAAGAATCTAAAAATACCAGTAAAAAACCTTTTTTTTCAGTTTTTAATCCTCTTTGTAGGCTGGTTATTTATTTCTACGTTATTAAATTTCACTTCAATTTATGAGAATTACTTAAAACAAACATCTGGGTTTAATCGGTTTTTTAGACAATTTTTAGCGCTCTCAATAGCTTTAATCTTATTTGTTACTGCCTATAACATTTTTAGTAACTATAAATTGAAAACAATATTTCTTCGATTAAGAAAAATACTTTTGTATTCCTTTGTTTTTATTTCGTTTTATTCCTTTATAGAAATTTTAATTTTAGTTTTTAATCTATCTTTTTTAAAAAGTTTTTTTCAACTATTTGATTATTTCCCTTTTACAGAAACAAGTTTAGATTTTAATTTTAAAAGAATTTCTTCTGTTGCTTATGAACCTCCTTTTTTAGCAATTTATTTGATTACAGTAGGTGGGTGGATGTTTAGTTATATTTTAACTTCAAAAGGAGTAAAAAAATACATACCAACTATAGTTGTTTTTATATTAACTTTTTTTTCAGGATCTAGAACAGCGTTAATTGTTGTGATATTTCAATTTATATTTTTTATAGGGGTTGTATTTTCAATTAATATTAAATTTCAGAAAGTTATACAGAGGTTTTTGCTTTTATTTAGTGCATTAATTATTTTGTTGTTTGTTTTTAATGGCAAAAAAGTAGCAGAGGCAGTTGAAACTAAATTAAGTACACTTAATTTTAAAAAAAACCTAACAAAAAGTATTTCTAATAGATCTAGGTTTGGTATTCAATACACATCATTATTAGTATTTGAAGAGAACCCCATTGTTGGTGTTGGTTTTGGCCAACAAGCTTATCATTTAAAAGATAAATATCCTAAATGGGCTACTCATAATAATTATGAGTTTAAGGAATATTATTTAAATGATAAAGATACATCCTTTCCTCCAGGCTTCAATCTTTATACTAGATTGTTAGCCGAAACAGGAATCATAGGAGTTTTAATTTTTGTGTCATTTATTTTTTTAATTATGCGACAATGTAAAAAGCTAATTAAAAGCAGAAATGACATAGAAAAAATAGTACCTATTGTATTACTTATTTCATTTATTGGGTTTTCAATAAATTGGTTGCAATTTGATAGTTTTAGAATTTATGGATTTTGGATTTGTTTAGCGTTATTAATATTGCAAATTCAACAGAAAAAAATAGAAAATGAATAGAGTTATTTTGTTAATTCCCCATTTTAACAACCCAATTGGGCTTTATAAATCTTTAAAGTCAATAAACAAAGAGGAATTCTTAGATGTCATTATTGTAGATGATGGGAGTGCCATTAAATTTGATGAAAACACGGTTAGATCTTCTTATTTAGCTAATGGAGAAGTTTATTTTGAATACCTTCCAGAGAATAAAGGGATCGAAATTGCTTTAAATAAAGGCTTAGAGTTTATTTTGAAGAAAGAATACGAGTTCACAGCGAGATTAGATTGTGGAGATGTTTGTATAGAAGAAAGGTTTAAAATACAAGAATCATTTTTAGATTTTAATAAAGAGATTGTGTTAGTTGGCAGTAACGTAGAATTTGTAGATTTAAAGGGAAATTTGGTCTATACTTTAAAAGTGCCAGAAAAAGATAAACTTATTAGAAAAAAGATGTTTATTAACGCCATGCATATTCATCCAACCATTATGTTTAGAAATAGTATTTTAGATACTATTGGTTTATATCCTGTTAACTATAAGGCAGCAGAAGATTATGCGTTTTTTTTTAATGTAACAAATAACTTTAAAGTTGCTAATATTAATAAGGTTTTAGTAAAATGTGAGATAAATCCAAAAGGAATTTCTACACTTTTAAGAAAGAAACAAGCAAAAAATAGAGTAGTCTTGATACTAAATAACTTTTATTTAGGTTTATATCCTATATATGGTTTGTTAAGAAGCTGTCTGCTCTACATTTTACCATTATCTCTTTTAATTAAATTAAAAAGTATTATTAAGAATTGATAGTAAAAAAAATAGATAATTTATTTGATATTGTTTTTTCAGTATTATTATTATCATTGCCAATATCAGTGGCAATCCCAAACATATTATTAGGAGTTCTTTTTTTAATTTTCTTATTCAAAAAAGACAAAGTTATATTGTCTAATACATATAGTAAGTTAGTAGTTATATATGTTTTATATATTATTTTTAAGGCAACCTTCTTTAATACCTTCCTAGAAAATTTTAATATATATAAGCAGTTGCTTGTTATTCTTGCTTTAAGTTTTTTATTTTTTAATGTTAAAAATGTAACTTTAGTTATAAAAGGATACATTTTAGGTGTTTCTTTTGCGATTATACTTTCTTTTTTTAAAATTTTAAAATTTTATCTTTCTTTTAAAGCCTTGCCTTTTGGTAACACTGCAGAAGTGCAAGATTTAATTTTAATTCATAGACCTTATTTTGGTTTTATGTGTTTAATTGCAATTGTTTTAATAGACATATTGTTTCTTAAACTTAAATTAAAAGCAGAAAAAATAACTTATTTAGTGCTAGCTTTTTTAATTGCTGTTTTTCTTTATGTTATTGTTGCTAGATTGGCATTATTCTTATTGGTCATTTATTTGGTCATAAGAAGTATAACTTATCTTAAGTTTTCAAGGACTAAGTCAGTTTTAGGATTCATTACCATTGTAGTTCTAATCACGATTTTTTTTTCAAAGAATAAAAATTTGAAAGATAGATTACATATAGAAAATTCTTATAGCCAGACAATTAAAGTATTAAAAAACCAAGAGCCAAGGTTTGTTATTTGGGATTGTGTTTTTAACCAAATTAATGATTCGAAATTTAATTTTTATTTTGGTCATAATAATCGAAATACTATTCAGGATAATTTAAATAAGTGTTATAAGGATAATATAGATAATATTTCTAAAAGAGATTATTATCTAAAAACTGCGTTTAATACTCATAATCAATTTTTAGATATTTTCTTAGAAGGAGGTATTGTTGGTTTAACATTAATGTTATCAATTTTATTTTTTTCTTTGTATACATTTAAAGATAGTTTTAATTCGATATTTGTTATATGTTCCTTTGTACTTTTTTTAATGGTAGAGAATTTATTTCATAGGCAATTGGGTGTATATTTATTTGGTGTTTTTATACCTTTATTTCATAAAATTACGAAAGAAAAAAAATGAAAATAGAAAAAAAAATATTAGTGATGGATTGGTTAGATGCCTATGCAGGGTCAGAACAGGTTGTAAAATATTTACATCAAAAATACAATTTTGATAAAGTTTATGTTTTAATAAATATAATGCCAAAAGAAAATTTAAAAAAAATATTTGGTAATAAAGTGATTCCTATAGAAACGACTTTTTTAAAAATATTTGGGAGTAAGTTTAGAGCAGCATTACCTCTTTTTCCTTTTTTCTTAAAACAATTAAAAGTTAAAGAAGAAAATGCACTTATTATAAGTGTTACACATTCTGTTGTAAAAGGAATAAGTTATAAAAAAAGTAGCAAACATATTTCTTATTTAGTAGCAAGAAATTTAAAATATGTTTGGGAAGAAAAAGAATTGTATTTTAAAGGCATAAAAAAAATAGGTTCTTTTATTATACCTTCAATGAGAAGGTTTGATATAAGAATGTCTAAAAAACCTACAGTAATAATATCTGTTTCCGATTTTGTATCTAATTGGGCAATAGATAAGTATAAAAGAAAAGTATATACTATTAATCCACCAGTAAATGTGGATGATTTTGAGTATTGTGAAGAAAAAGAAGATTTTTATGTATCTGTAGGTAGATTAGAGCCTTACAAAAGATATGATTTATTAATAGATGCATTTAATAAGAATGGAAAAAAATTAGTTATTATTGGAGACGGTTCCTTAATGAAAGAATTTAAAGATAAAGCAAATAAAAATATTGAGTTTAAAGGATATTTATTCCCAGAAGAATCTAAGCAATTATTAAAAAAAGCAAAAGCTTTTGTTTTTTGTGGTAAAGAAGATTTTGGAATAGCGCTTTTAGAACCACAGGTTTGTGGTACACCAGTAATTGCTTATGGATCTGGGGGGGCTTTAGATACAGTATTAGAAAATAAAACGGGAATATTCTTTAGAGAACAAACTGTAGCATCATTAACCGATGCGATTAATAAATTTGAAAGTATTAAGTTTAACTGCAAATCTATAAGAGAACATTCGTTAGGTTTTTCAATAGACAATTTTAAAAATAAATTTCATAAAAAAGTAATTGAAACCTTAGAATTAGATTAGATGAAAAAACGCTTTTCCTATTTAATAAGACCACTTCAAACATTTGTAGACCTACTTA
This sequence comes from Polaribacter sp. HaHaR_3_91, assembly GCF_019278525.1. Lineage (NCBI taxonomy): Bacteria > Pseudomonadati > Bacteroidota > Flavobacteriia > Flavobacteriales > Flavobacteriaceae > Polaribacter > Polaribacter sp. HaHaR_3_91. The sequence goes on along the minus strand of NZ_CP058986.1, from coordinate 3,964,055 downwards.
TTATCAACGTTATTGTTTATTTAATATATGATAAAGCATTTTTAAATGTTTACTTTCTATCATACATATCTGTTTTTTGGCTTGTTACAACTTATTTATTTGGGTTCTATAATGTATATAGGTATACAGGTTTACTAAGAGTTTCTACACTTTTAGGAAAACAATTTCTCCTTTTTATTCTAGGTTATTTTGCTTATTTCGGTTTCTTTAGAGAAGGAGAGGTTGTTAATAATCAGTTTTTAATTTTAATTTCTATAATTTTAAGTGTTTCTTTAGTAAAATTTTTGTGGCTTCTATTGTTAAAGAAATACAGGTCTCTTGGGAATAACTTTAGAACGACGATTGTAGTTGGTTTTGATGATTCTTCAAAAAATATTATTAAACTTTTTAAAAGTAAATCTAACTTAGGATATAGATATTTAGGCTTTTTCTCGGATAAAAAGTATAAGAATAGTGAATGTTTAGGAGATTTAGAAAGTGTGTTTAAATATGTAACAGATAATTTTGTAGATCAAATTTACTGCTCTTTGTCATCATTAAATGAAGATCAAATAAAAAAAATAAACAAGTTTGCAATTGATAAGGACATTGTTTTAAAACTGATACCAAACTCAAGTGAATTGTATAGTAAAAATCAGAGTGTAGAATATTATGACGATGCATTAATGGTTTTAAATGTAAATAAACTGCCCTTTGAGTTTGCGGAAAACTTTTACATTAAAAGAGTATTTGATGTCTTCTTTTCTTTATTCGTAATCATTTTTCTGTTATCATGGTTATTACCTATTTTATGGTTTTTAATCAAATTAGAATCTAAAGGACCTTTAATTTTTAAACAAGGAAGGGAAGGTATAAACGGAGAAGAATTTATATGTTACAAATTTAGATCTATGCAAATAAATGATTTATCAGATAAAATACATGCTACAAAAAATGATGCCAGAGTAACAACGATTGGAGCGTTTTTACGCAAAACAAGTATGGATGAATTACCTCAGTTTTTTAATGTATTAATTGGTGACATGAGTGTAGTTGGACCCAGACCACATTTAGAAAGTTTGTCTTTAGAGTATCAAAAAGATGTAGATGATTATTTAAAAAGACATATTGTAAAACCAGGAATTACTGGTTTAGCCCAAGTAAGTGGGTATAGAGGAGAAATAAAAAGAAGAACAGATATTAAAAATAGAGTAAGGTTAGATATTTTTTATATAGAAAATTGGTCATTTTTTTTAGATATCAAAATTATTTTACAGACCATTCTTAATGTTTTTAAAGGAGAAGAAAAGGCGTATTAGATGACAGGAAATGTTACACTTACAGCTACAATTGTTCTTTACAATGAAAATCTATCATCATTAAAAAAAACGATTGACTCTTTTTTAAAAATAAATTTAGATAAGAAACTTTTTTTAATTGATAATTCGCCTTCAAATACGTTACAGAAACACTTTGTTTCTTCTGAAATTGAATATATTTTTGTTGGAAAAAATATAGGTTTCGGTCGTGCTCATAATTTAGTTTTAGATAAAGTCAACTCTCAATTTCATCTGGTTTTAAATCCTGATGTAGAGTTTGATTCTCTAATTATTCCTATTCTAATTAGTAAATTAGAAGAAGAAAAAGATGTTTCTTTTATAACACCAAAAGTTATTTATCCAAATAAAGAAAAACAATACGTTTGTAGAAAACATCCAACTTTTTTTGATTTGATAAATAGAAAACTAAAGATCTCTAAAAATCAAATTTTAAAAAACGAGTATAGAAATAAAGATTTATCAAAACCATTTTATCCAGAATTTATTCATGGTTGTTTTATGCTTTTTAAAGCAGCCGATTTTAAAAATCTAAAAGGGTTCGATGAACGTTATTTCTTATATATGGAAGATGCTGATATTTGTAGAAAAATAGATGATTCAGGAAAAAAGAAACTATATTATCCAAACATAGAAATTACTCATCAACATCAAAAAGGTTCATCAAAAAATATTAAATTATTTTTTTATCACCTAGCATCCGCAATTAAATATTTTTTAAAATGGAGTTTTAGTTAAAATTAAACAATTATTAAAATTCATATTTCTAAAATGTCTTTCCCACGAAAGTGGAAATCCAAAGAATTTAAAATATATTTGCATTAACAACAACACAACAAACAATGAATGTACTTATTTTAGGTTCTGGAGGTAGAGAACACGCTTTTGCTATAAAATTATTAGAAAGTAAAAAAATTAATAAACTTTTTGTAGCTCCAGGAAATGCAGGAACAGATAAAATAGCAACCAACATTAATATTAGTGTTACTGATTTTGAAGCGGTTAAAAAGGTTACATTAGAAAACAACATTAAAATGGTTGTTGTTGGTCCAGAAGTACCTTTGGTAGCTGGTGTGCACGATTTCTTTTTGGCAGACGAAGAGTTAAAAAATATTCCAGTAATCGGGCCTAAAAAAGACGGTGCTTTATTAGAAGGATCTAAAGATTTTTCTAAACAATTCATGCAAAAACATGGTGTTCCTACAGCACGTTACGAGTCTTTTACTAAAGATAATTTACAAGAAGGTTTTGCTTTTCTAGAAACTTTAGAGCCGCCTTATGTTTTAAAAGCAGATGGTTTAGCTGCAGGAAAAGGAGTGTTAATTTTAAACTCTTTAGAAGAAGCAAAAACCGAATTAGAAGAAATGGTTTCTAATGGGAAATTTGGAGATGCATCTACAACCGTAGTTATCGAAGAGTTTTTAAAAGGAATAGAATTATCTGTCTTTGTGTTAACAGACGGAAAAAGTTATAAAATTTTACCTTCAGCTAAAGATTATAAAAGAATTGGCGAAGGAGATGCTGGTTTAAATACTGGTGGAATGGGCGCAATTTCTCCCGTACCGTTTGCAGATAAAGCATTTTTAGATAAAGTAGAAGAATTGGTTGTAAAACCTACCATTGCAGGTTTACAGAAAGACGGAATCGATTATAGAGGTTTTATCTTTATTGGATTGATGAATGATAACGGAAACCCTTCTGTGGTTGAGTATAACGTTAGAATGGGAGATCCGGAAACGGAAGTTGTTTTGCCTAGAATTGAGTCAGATTTATTTGAATTGTTCGAAGGAGTGGCAAATCAGAACTTAAGCGAAAAATCGTTTTCTGTAACCGATAAAACGGCAACTACAGTTATGTTGGTTTCTGGAGGATATCCAGAAGCTTATGAAAAAAACAAAGAAATTACAGGTTACGATACTGTAGAAGATTCTTTCGTTTTTCATGCAGGAACTACCATTAAAGATGGCAAAGTTGTTACAAGTGGAGGTAGAGTTATCGCGGTAACCTCATTTGGTGACACCATTGAAGAGGCTTTAGAAAAGAGTTATAAAAGTATCGATAAGATTCATTTCGATAAAATGAATTACAGAAAAGACATTGGTTTCGATTTGGTGTAGATCTATTTTTATTTGGGCGTTTTAACAGGCTTTCCATTGTATCTTTTTTTCAGAAAAAGAAAAAAAGGATGCCATTTCAATCCTTAACGCACTTGTTTAAAATCAACTGTTTTATCCGAGTTTTTTAGTGATTATTAAAAAATGAAAGCTACCCAAAATAAAATAATTGTAGCTCCTTTAAATTGGGGCTTAGGTCATGCAACACGTTGTGTGCCAATTATAAATGCGTTGTTAGAAAACAATTTTACACCAATAATTGCATCAGACAGAAATGCTTTAACCTTTTTAAGAAAAGAATTTCCTAGTTTAGAATATATAGAAATCCCAGCTTATAACATTTCTTACCATAGAAATTTAAAGTTGGGATTACTTTTGCAAATACCTCAGGTTTTAAAAGCAGTTAGAGAAGAGCATAAAATTATCAATGATTTTATACTTAAAAACACAGACGTTGTTGGTGTAATATCAGATAACAGATTTGGAGTAAGAAGTTCATTAGTTCCTTCTGTTTATATTACCCATCAAATAAATGTTTTATCTGGCATCACTACTTTTTTTACTTCCTATTTTCATCAAAAAATAATCAAAAAGTTTAATGAGTGTTGGATTCCTGATAATAACGGTTCTCAGTTTTCAGGAAAATTATCATCAACCAAAAATAATATCAATTTAAAATTTATTGGAGTATTAAGTCGTTTTAAAAAGCAAGCATCAGCTCAAAATATTGATATTTTAATCATTTTTTCTGGTCCAGAACCCAATAGAACCCTTTTAGAAAATAAATTGATATCAGCCTTTAAAAATGACTCTAGAAATATTGTTTTTGTTTTGGGTAAAGTAGAAGCAACTCAAAAAAAATGGACTTTAAAAAATAGTACGTTTTACAATTATTTATTATCAGAAGAACTTCAAAAATTAATCAATTCGAGTAAAATTGTTATTTGCAGATCTGGTTATTCCTCTATAATGGATTTAGCTGTTTTAGATAAAAAAGTGTTTTTTATTCCTACAGAACATCAACCAGAACAAGAGTATTTAGCTTCGTTTTTAGAAAGTAAAAAGTTAGCTCCTTTTTCAAATATGAAAGATTTTGTAAAAGAAGATATTTCTAAAATAGAAAATTATAAAGGTTTAAAAACTACTGAAACAATCTTAGATTCAGGTTTATTTAGGCTTTTCGAGCGTAAAAGAAAACTCTGATCCTTCACCATAAGTACTTTTTAATAAAATGGTTTCGTTGTGTGCTTCTATAATGTGTTTTACAATAGACAAACCTAAACCAGAACCGCCTTGTTCTCTAGATCTACTTTGGTCTACTCGGTAGAACCTTTCAAAAAGTCTAGAAAGATGTTGTGGTTTAATTCCTTCTCCATTATCTATTGTTTTAACAATAAACTTAGCTTCATTATAACTTTCTATAGCAACTATAGTAGTTCCGTTTGGTTTACCGTATTTAATAGAGTTTACAATTAAGTTGATTAAAACTTGTTCAATTTTTTCTGCATCTCCTTTTACAAATACAGGAAATTCATGAATTCTGTCAAATTTTAAGGTAATGTTTCTTTTTTTTGCTCTCATTTCAAACATATCAAAAACATTTTGAACCAATTCTAAAATGTTAAAGACATCCTTATTTAATTTCATACCGTCATTCTCTAATTTAGCAATCATATCTAAATCTTTAATAACGGCAACCAACCTTTCTACTCCTTTATTAGCTCTCTCAAGATATTTTGTTCTAATTTCTTTGTCGTTTACGGCTCCTTCAATTAAGGTTAAAATATAGCCTTGTACTGTAAATAAAGGTGTTTTAAGTTCGTGAGCAACGTTTCCTAAAAAATCTCTTCTAAAAGAATCTCTCTCAGTTAAGCTTTTTATCTCTAGTCTTTTACCTTCTACGAATCTTTGCATTCTTTTAGAAAGTTTATCAATATCTGTAGTTACAGAATCTCTTCGTAAATCGTTTACGTCTAAGATAGAAACATCTTCGTATATTTTTTTAAGGCGTCTGTATATAAAGTGCTCTGTTCTATACTGAATGATAAAAAAGGAAATTACATAAAGAACTGCAATAGAAAAAAGGACAGAACCAATACCAATATGCTTAGAAAAAAAACAATAGGATAATGCTGCGATTACAACTGTAAGCAGTGTTAAATATAAGGCAGACCAAAGTGCGTAAGAATATGTTTTTTTAATTTTCATGAGGGCAATTTTAATGCTCTGCGCCTTCTAAAACAAACTTATAGCCAACTCCTTTTACGGTTTTAAAGTGGTCATCACCAATTTTTTCACGTAGTTTTCTAATGTGTACGTCAATAGTTCTACCGCCTACAACAACTTCGTTTCCCCAAACAGTATCTAAAATAACTTCTCTTTTAAAAACTTTACCGGGTTTAGAGGTTAACAAAGAAAATAATTCGAATTCTTTTCTAGGAAGAGATATTCTTTTACCAGCTTTATAAACTACATATTCATCTCTATCAATGACAATATCACCTATTTTAAAAGTTTCTTCGCTATCTTTTTTGGTTTTTAGTCTTCGTAATAGAGATTTTACTTTACTTATTAAAACTTTAGGTTTAATAGGTTTTGTAATATAATCATCTGCACCGGCCTCAAAACCAGCTAATTGAGAGTAGTCTTCGCCTCTTGCTGTTAAAAATGCAATAACAACGTTTTCTAATGATTTTACTTTTCTAATTTTTTCGCAAGCTTCTATTCCGTCCATTTCTGGCATCATAATATCTAATAAAATTAGATGTGGAATATTCTTTTTAGCAGCTTTAACAGCTTCTATTCCATTTGTTGCAGTAAATATCTGATAGCCTTCATTTTTTAAATTATAGCCAACAATTTCTATAATATCTGGCTCATCATCAACCAATAAAATTTTAATCTCACTTTTGTTCATAAATAGATTTAAACTATGCAACACCAAAAATAGTAATAATAATAATATTAAGGCCGCTCCTTAACAATCATTTAATCTCAATGCAATCTATTAACGTTAATATAACGTTGATTTTATTATTAATAAAAATTCAGTATTTCGTCTTTTTTATTGAATTAACGATAATTTAATTAAGTTTATGATTGTTTTATCTTAATTATCCATATTTTTATGGGTATAAATCTAAAATAATTAACACATGAAAAAAAATTACATTTTTACTTTATTACTTACACTTTGTTTAACCGGAGTTTCTTTTGGACAAGAAATGTTATTAAACGGAGGTTTTGAAAATTGGGATGATGATACTTCGCCAACAAGTTGGACAAAAGCAGAAAGTATAACCAAAGAAGCTACAGAAATACATGGAGGTTCTTTTTCTGCCAAACATGTTGGTGGAACTAAAGATTTAGGACAAACAATTACAGGGATTACAGCAGGAGCTGTTTATACAATTACACTTTGGTATAAAGTATCTGTTGAAACAGATGGAACGGATATTCGTATTTGGTCTTATTGGAAAGATGCTGAGAACGAAAGTGTTTTAGATGACTTAACAAATGATATTATAAGAGGAGGAGATGCTTCGAATGGTTACTTAACTAATAACGTTGGTACTTGGACTAAATATGAAGCTACTGTAACTGCTCCAGTAGGTGCTGTGGATTTTTATTTTGAACTAAGAACATATAAAGGTGCTACGGTTTATTGGGATGACTTATCATTTGTAAAAAACGCTACTGCTTCTTTATCTAAAAATTCAATAGAAGGTTTTGCAACGTATCCAAACCCTATTACAAATAAAAATTTCACAATTTCTAGTAATAGCTCAGATACTAAAGAGGTATCTCTTTTTAGCGTAATTGGTAAAAGAGTATTTTCAACTTCTTTTTCTGGTTTAAAGAAAAATTTAGATGTTTCTGCAATTAATTCTGGAGTCTACATTTTAAAAGTTACAGAAGCTGGTAAAACTGCCACAAAAAAATTAGTGATTAGATAACTTCTAAACGCGTTTTTATTTTATTAAGCTTCGAATTTATTTCGGAGCTTTTTTATTTTCACTATCTTTAGTAATGAAAAAGAAAAACGTATTGCTATGAATTTACCTATCAACTTAAATGATGTCCTTTTTTTGGATATTGAAACGGTTCCTGAATATGAAAATTGGGGACAACTAGCTGAAGAAACACAAGAACTTTACAATAAGAAAACCCAATATCAACGTAAGGAAGAAGTTTCTGCAGAAATATTTTACGAAAGAGCTGGTATTTGGGCAGAATTTGGTAAAATTGTTTGTATTTCTGTTGGTTACTTTGTAGATGTTGAAAAGAAAAAACAATTGCGCTTAACGTCTTTTTATGGTGATGATGAACATCAACTTTTAACGGAGTTTAAAGCATTGTTAAATCTACATTTTAATAAGAAAAACAATGTTTTATGTGCGCATAATGGTAAGGAATTTGATTTCCCTTTTATCGCTAGAAGAATGATAGTACATCAAATTGAATTGCCAAGTAAATTAAACTTGTTCGGGAAAAAACCGTGGGAAGTTCCGCATTTAGATACTTTAGAATTATGGAAGTTTGGAGACTATAAACATTATACATCACTAAAACTATTAACGTCTATTTTAGGAATCCCATCGCCAAAAGATGATATTGATGGGAGTGAAGTGGCAAAAGTGTATTACCAAGAAAAAGATATACAAAGAATTGTAAAGTATTGTGAAAAAGACACCGTTGCAGTTGCCCAAATTTTATTGCGCTTTAATAACCAAGAATTATTAAGGGCAGAAGATATTGTAAGTGTTTAGTTATTTTACATATACAGATCCACAGTGAAACTCTGAGGTCCAAAAATGAAATCCCCATAGAAAATTTGTTTATTTTCTATGGGGATTTTTAAGTTTTTATTGGTGAAACTCTAATAAAATAACTTTTCAAAACTATTTTTTTTAAAAACTCAGCGAACTTCTGTACAACAACTTTTAGTCTTCTAATTTCATAGAAAGCTCTAACCAGCGCTCTTCTTTTTGTTCTAAATTTGTGATTGTTTCTTGTAGTTCTTCAGATTTTTTAGCAATATCGTCAGCAGCAATTTCAACATTTAAGAACTCTTTTTCTATAGTTGCTTTTCTTCTTTGAAGTCTTTCAATATCTCCTTCCAAAGCACCAAACTCTCTCTTTTCATCAAAAGTTAAGGTGTTTTTATTTGATTTTTTTTCAGTCTTTTTCTCTTCTTTTGCTTCTATAGGTTTTGCAGTAGCTTCTGTTAATGCAGAACCATCATCATATGCTCTAAAATCTGAGTAATTTCCTGGGAAATTTTCAACAACACCTTCGCCTCTAAAAACAAATAATGCATCTACAATTTTATCCATAAAATAACGGTCGTGAGAAACCACTAAGAGGTTTCCAGGAAAGTCTAATAAGAAACTTTCTAATACATTTAATGTTACAACATCTAAATCGTTTGTAGGCTCATCTAAAATTAAGAAATTCGGATTCTGAATTAAAACAGCACATAAGTACAAACGTTTTTGCTCTCCTCCAGATAGTTTTTCAACAAAATCATATTGTTTCTTTTTATCAAACAAAAAACGTTCTAATAATTGTGATGCAGAAATTTTTCTTCCTTTAGATAAAGGGATAAATTCACCGAATTCTTTAACAACCTCAATTACTTTTTGTCCTTCTTTTATTTCAATTCCTGCTTGCGTATAATAACCATATTTTACAGTTTCACCCAAAATAACTTTACCTGAATCCACGGGAGCAGTTTCTGTAATAATATTTAAAAAAGAAGATTTTCCTGTTCCGTTTTTACCAATAATTCCTACACGTTCTCCACGTTTAAAAATATATTCGAAATTGTCTAGAATCTTTTTTTCTCCAAAAGACTTAGAAACTTTATGAAGTTCAAGAATTTTACTTCCTAAACGTTCCATGTTAATTTCTAATTGAACTTGATGATCTTTTCTACGCTGATGTGCTTTTTCTTTAATTTGATAAAAGTCATCCGTTCTAGATTTAGATTTTGTAGTTCTTGCTTTTGGTTGCTTTCGCATCCATTCTAATTCTTTTTTAAATAAACTTTTAGCTTTTCCTAAATTGGTAGCTTCTAGAGCTAAACGTTCTTCTTTATTTTGTAAATAGTAAGAGTAATTCCCTTTGTATTTATATATTTTACCTTCATCTAACTCTAAGATTTCGTTACAAACACGCTCTAAGAAATAACGGTCGTGCGTAACCATAAATAAGGTAATTTTTTCTTTGGCAAAGAAAGCTTCTAGCCATTCAATCATTTCTAAATCTAAATGATTTGTAGGCTCATCTAGAATTAATAAATCGGGTTTATTAATTAAAACAATAGCTAAAGATAGTCGTTTTCTTTGTCCTCCAGAAAGTGCACCTACTTTTAAAGTTAAATCGTCTAATTTTAATTTCGATAAAATTTGTCTGTATTGCGTTTCAAAATCCCAAGCATTGTAATGTTCCATTTGCTCAAAAGCAGCTTGATACGCATCGGTATCATCTAAGTTTAATAACGCTTTTTCATATTGATTAACAATAGAAAGAATTTTATTATCCGTTGCAAAAATAGTTTCTTCAATGGTTAGCTTTGGATCGATATCGTCTTTTTGAGCTAAATAAGCAATGGTAATTCCTTTTCTGCTAACTACTTGTCCAGAATCTGGAACATCTAAACCAGCAATAATATTTAGGATGGATGTTTTACCACTTCCATTTTTAGCAACAAAAGCCACTTTTTGGTCTTTACTAATTCCAAAAGAGATGTCTTCAAATAAAACGCGTTCTCCGTAAGACTTAGAGATATTTTCAACAGATAAATAATTCACAGAAATAAATTTATTTTTTGCAAAGAAACAAAAACCCAAGCGTTAAGTAGGTTTTTTGATGTCATTTAATTTGTTTGAGCGAATTCTAAGCTATATTTATGTTAAATGTTCTGGTTTTTATGTTAATTAAAGAGATTTAGGTAATTATATTTCATCAAAATCTAATTTTAGAATATTTTAATTAGTGCTATATTGCGTCCATATTTATTGATAAAAAAAAGATATGAAAATAATAGTGCCAATGGCCGGAATTGGGTCTCGTTTAAGACCTCATACATTAACAGTTCCTAAGCCTTTAACCGTAATTGCAGGAAAACCAATTGTACAACGTTTAGTAGAAGATATTGCTTCTGTTATTGATGAAAAAATTGATGAAATTGCCTTTGTTATCGGTACAACTGCAAAAGGATTTCCTACAGACACAGAAGCTCAATTATTAAAAATTGCTGCAGAATTAGGTGCAAAAGGATCTGTGTATGTGCAAGAAGAAGCTTTAGGAACTGCACATGCAATTTATATGGCAAAAGAATCTTTAACTGGACCTTGTGTTGTTGCCTATGCAGATACTTTATTTAAAGCAGATTTTACTTTAGATGTAAATGCTGATGGTGCAATTTGGGTAAGTAAAGTAGCAAACCCAAGTGCTTTTGGTGTTGTAAAATTACAAGATGGTATTATTACAGATTTTATAGAAAAGCCAAAAGATTTTGTTTCAGATTTAGCAATTATTGGAATTTATTATTTTAAAAGTGGTGATAAATTATTAGAAGAAATTCAATATTTAATCGACAACGATTTAAAAGAAAATGGAGAGTATCAACTTACAAATGTTTTAGAATCTTTAAAGCAACAAGGGGCAAAATTTATTCCTGGAACGGTAGATGCTTGGATGGATTGTGGTAAAAAAGATCCAACAGTAGATACCAATAAACAAGTTTTAGGTTTTGAACATGAAGCTGGTAATAATTTAGTTGCTAAAGATGTCGTTTTAGAAAACTCAGAAATTATTCAACCATGTTTTATTGGTGAGAATGTGGTGCTTAAAAATGCAAAAATAGGACCTTATGTTTCTATTGGAGCAAATAGTATAGTGGAGAATTCTACGATTGTAAACTCGCTAATTCAATCTAATGTAGCGATTTCTAATGCCGATTTAGACAACGCAATGATTGGTAACCATGCAAAATACAATGGTAAATATACTTCTGTAAGTATTGGTGATTATACAGAATTGACATAAATGATATTTATAGGAAAGAACAAAGAGTTTAGAGAAAAGAATATTGTAGGTTTTTATACCTATGCTCTTTTTTCTTTCTTCTTTGTTCTCTTTTCCTTCAACTCTTTCTCACAAGACAGTATACCAATTGCTAAGGATTTAACAGAAGAAAAAGAGTTAGACTTTCAGCAATTTTTTTTTAAGGCTTTGTCCGAAAAATCAATTGGTAATTATCAAAAAGCGATTGAAAATTTAGAAAATAGTAACCAGATTTTAACAGGTAATATGGCTGTTTATTTTGAGTTTTCTAAAAATTATTTACTGCTTAATAAAACATTATTAGCAAAAGAGTACATAAAAAGAGCGCTTAATAATGAGCCCAATAATATTTGGATGTTACAGCATCTTGTTAAAATCCATATAAAAGATAAAAATTTTTCTGATGCAATTGAAGTTCAGGAAAAATTGGTAACTCTTAATTTAAGCGAGCAAGAGTTATTGGTAAAGTTGTATTTAAATAATAAAGAAGAAGACAAAGCGATTTCTTTAATGAATACAATGGAGCAGAATAACGGACTTTCTACCTCTTTTAAAAGGTTGAAAGAAGGCTTAGCTAAAAGGAGAAATAATTCGGTGGTTGAAAAAAAAATAACTGATGGAGGCTCTCTTGAAGAGCAATTTAAAGCGAATAAATCATATGCTGTTTTACAGCAAATTTTAGTAGCGGCTAAAGAGAATCCTGAAGTGCTTTTAAAATATTCTGATGAAGGCATTTTGCTGTTTCCTGCGCAGCCTTTTGTATATTTAATGAAAGGAAAGGCTTTAAATTATCAGAAAAAGTTTAAAAATGCGTTAATAAGTTTACAGAATGGTATCGATTTTGTAATTGAGGATACTATGGAAGCAGATTTTTATAAAGAAATGGCAGTTTCTTATAATGGTTTAGGTAATTTTAAAGAGGAAAAAAACTTTATAGAGAAATCAAAAAAAATAAAAAATTAAGAATGAGATTTTTAAAATATTTTATAGTATTTACAATTGTATTTACTTCCTGTAAAGCAAAAAAAAGTATGATTGATGCAAATGTTATTGCTGAAGAGATGTCTGCTAAAAAAGTTGCTAGAAAACATGTTGCTGCTAATTTTGATAAAAAAACAGTAGATGCAAAACTGAAGGCAAATTTTAATAACGGTAAGATTAATCAAAGTATTTCCGTTAATTTAAAAATGGAAAAAGATAAGGTGATTTGGCTGAAAGGAACTAAGTTTATTACCCTTTTTAAAGCAAAGATTACACCAACTTCTGTAAGTTACTATTCGTCTTTAGAAAGAGAATATTTTGAAGGAGATTTTACAATGCTAAAAAAGTTGTTAGGTACAGATATTAATTTTAATCAACTTCAGAATTTGTTTTTAGGGCAGTCTTTAACCAATGTTAAAGATCAAAAGCAAAATGTAAGTATAGTAGATAACTCGTATGTTTTATCACCAGAAATTAAGGCAAGCTTATTCGATATCTTCTTTTCAGTAAATCCTTCGCATTTTAAATTAGACAAACAATCTATTGTTAATTCAGTAAAAAATCAACGTTTAGATGTCTTTTACCCATCTTATAACGTGGTTGATGATGCAATTTTTCCATCAGAAATTAATATTAAAGCCAAGCAACCTGGTAAATTTACAGATATAGATTTTACAGTAAGATCTGTAGAATTTAATACAGATATAGATACTTCTTTTTCAATCCCTAGAAGTTATAAGCAAATAAAATTATAGTGAAAAGTAGAAATTTTTACATACCCGTTTTAATTTTTTTTCTAAGTGTTTTTTCTGTTTTTGGACAAACAAGAAAACAGCTAGAAGAACAGCGAAAGAAACTTAATTATGAAATTAAGCAAGTAAACTCGTTGCTTTTTAAAGAAAAGAAAAAAGTAGATAATGCGTTAGAAGACCTAAACGATTTAAATAGAAAAATAAGTGTTAGGGCTAAATTGATTGCTATAATTAACGCAGAAGCAAGAATATTATCAAAAGAGATTCGTGCTAATGAAACTGAGTTAAAAAAATTAAAAAAGAAGTTAGCAGATTTAAAAGCAGACTATGCAGATATTATTTTAAAATCGTACAAAAGTAAATTTCAACAAAGTAGAATGATGTTTTTACTTTCTTCACAAAACTTTCACCAAGCTTATAAAAGGTTTGAGTATATGAAACAATATACTGCTTATAGAAAAAAGCAAGGAGAAGAAATTGTTATTCATGCAAATGAAGTACAATCTGTAAATGACTCTTTATTGGTTCAAAAATCCTTAAAAGATAAGTTAATTGCATCTGAAAATGAACAAAAAAAGGAAATTGAAGAAGATAAAAGGAATCAAGAGAAGTTATTAGCTGCTATTAAGAAGAAAGAAAGTAGTTATAAAAAAGAGCTTCAAAGTAAGGTTAAAGAAGAGAAAAGAGTTACTGTACAAATTGATAGAAAAATCCGTGAAGAAATTGAGCGAGCAAATAGAATTGCAAGAGCGAAACTAAAGGATAAACCTAGTAATAGTAAACCAACTGTTGTTAAGAAAAATGAGTTTATTTTAAGTCCGGAAGCAAAGGCTTTAGCAGCAAAATTTGAATTAAATAAAGGTAAATTACCTTGGCCTGTAAGCGAAGGTATTGTGGTTAGAAGGTTTGGTACACAGCCGCATCCCTCATTTCCTGGAATTACCGTTAATGGTACCGGTTTACATATTGTAACTAAACAAGGTATAAAAGCGCAATCTATTTTTAATGGTAGAGTTTTAAATATTTTGGTGAGTGCAGAAGGAAGAAAAAATGTTTTAATACAACATGGTAATTATATTTCATCATACAACAACTTAGAAAAAGTAACTGTTAAAAAAGGAGATGTTATAATAACAGGACAAGCAATTGGTCAGGTTTTTACGGATAAGGTTTCTAAAAAAACAAAATTAGTTTTTGTATTGTTTAAAAATACAACACGTTTAAATCCTTCTTCTTGGATTCTAAGAAGATAATTACTTAAGATAGTATTTGCGTTAAAATAGAATTTGATACCACATATAAGAACGCTGGTATATAATTAAGTTTGTACAAGAATTTACAAATTTTTTATATTAATTAAAATTTTATTAAAATGGAAAACTTAAACAGAAAGACCGTTGCAATATTAGCAACTAATGGATTTGAAGAAAGTGAATTAAGAGAACCAAAGAAAGCTTTAGAGGAAGCAGGTGCAGAGGTGCACATTGTGTCTTTAGAATCTGGAGAAATAAAATCTTGGAATGAAGGTAATTGGGGAGAAACGTATAAAGTAGATAAAACTTTAAAAGAGGTGTCTCAAGAAAACTACAATGCATTGATGTTGCCTGGTGGAGTTATAAACCCAGACTTATTACGTAATAATGAAGATGCAGTTCATTTTGTGAAATCCTTTTTTGAGCATCATAAACCTGTTGGAGCTATTTGCCATGGACCTTGGTTATTGGCGGAAGCAGACGTCTTAAAAGGAAGAAATATAACTTCATACAGCTCAATTAAAACAGATCTTATAAATGCTGGAGCAAATTGGGTTGATGAAGAAGTAGTTGTAGATAAAGGATTAGTTACTAGTAGGAATCCTGATGATTTACCTGCATTTAATGCTAAGTTAGTAGAAGAAGTATATGAAGGTAAACATAAAGGCCAAATGGCTTAATTTTATCTTATTGCTATTAGTAAAAAAGAAAGAAGCGCAAATTTAGATTTGCGCTTCTTTTTTTGTGATAACCTTTAACTATTTAATCTTAATAAGAATCTTTACTGGAAAGGTTAAATGATGACTATTCTGGTTGAGGAGAGTACTTAATGTTTTTCTGAAGAATAACTGCATTAGGAATGGTTATTAATTCTTTTTCTAATGTTCTTAAAGTGATAAAAAATGCACCAATATCTCTAATTTCACCTGTAATATTATTATCTTTTTCTAGAATAGTAATGGTGTCTCCAATTTTTACAGGATAATTTATAAATAAAATTAAGCCAGCAGTAATATTAGAAAGAATAGACCATTGTGCAAAAAAAGCAATACCTAAAATGGTTAAAAAGGAAGAAACGTAAACTAATAATTGTTTCTCGTCTACTCCCCAAACAAAAGATACAAATACAATTATAGTAATGTAAATAAGCACTGAAATTATTTTATTTGTTAAAATAATTCTAGCTTTTTGAAACCCAAATTTTACTTGAATTTTCCTTAAAGAATTGGTAATTACAAAGCGAATTAAAAAAGCAACAACTATAATTGCTATTGATGATATGATTTTATAATTGTAAAATTCCATAATTATAGTATTTAACTAAATACTGCTTTTAAGGCAGTCGCATCTCCAGGCTTTAGTTTTCCTGCTAAAACTAAACTTAACTCTTTACGTCTTAAAGCTCCTTCAAAGCGTGTTAGTTCTAAATCTGTTTCTGGTCTAATTTGAGGAATAGCAACAGGTTTTCCTGTTTCATCTACGGCAACAAACGTGTAAATACCTTCGTTTACTTTAGTTCTAGATCCAGATTGTCTGTCTTCTGTCCAAACATCTACATAGGTTTCCATAGAAGAGTTAAACGCTCTAGATACCTTAGCTTCTATTGTAACTACACTACCAACAGGTATTGCTTTACTAAAAGCAACATGGTTTACAGAGGCTGTAACTACAATTCTTCTGGAGTGTCTTCTAGCAGCAATGCTACAAGCTCTATCCATTCTAGCAAGTAATTCACCACCAAAAAGGTTGTCTAAATAATTGGTTTCCCCAGGTAAAACTAAGTCGGTAAGTATTGTTAAAGATTCTTTCGGCGTTTTTACTTCCATCAAAAAATGTTTTTTTGCAAAGATAGCAATCGCTTATTAAAAAATGAGGTTTAAAATTGTTAAAGAAAAGTAGAATTAATCTAACTTTTCAACAAGTAACCAAGCATCTTTAGATACTGTTTTCTGAATTCTATAAAGGTTGTTAGTAGCTTCATTTCGGCTAGCGTAACTGTTAAAAGTAACTTGAGTAAGTCCCCATTTGTTAACGCCAATTATCTTAGCATCAAATCCTTTTGCTTTTAATTCTTCTACTCTTTTTTCTGCATTTTCTGCAAATTGAAAAGCGCCGGCAACAATATGAAAAGGTTTCGCTACTTCTTTAACAACATTTAAGTTAATAGTTGGTAAAGGATTAGAAATAACAAAAGTAGCAGCTTGTATTTTTTTCTGAATTGCTTTTTCTTGATTCGCTAAGTTTTCTTTTTGTAGATTATTTTCATAACCATTATAGCCAGCATAACCTAGAGTTAGTAAAATAGCAGCAGTTGCAGCATATTTTATAAATGCAGGTATTCCTCTTTTGCGCTCTTCTTTTACAGGAAGAGGATTCAAAGGTTTTACTTGTTCTTTAAATCTAGAAATAGCAGAAGATGTTACGGAGTCTAAACCAAAAGATTCCGTTAAGTAATTAACAGCAGCATTCGGTTCAAAAATAATTTGTTTTTCTTCATTTAAAGACAAAACACCTAAACTATCAATTTGTACAGTGTTAGACTGTAGTTCATTTTGCCACTTAATAACAGATAATGAAATAGCAGTAGAAGCTTTTTCGAAAGAAATGTTTTCTGCAGAAGCAATATAATTAGCTAATAAACCATCATTGTGTTTTAACAAACTATTAAAAGTAACCTGTTTAGTAGGTGGTGTAAAAGTATGTGTAAAATTATTGGCTTTTGCACCAATTTTATTGGTTACAAATCCTCCAAAGTCAGGTACAATTACGCAGTCGTATCTGTACAGTAAATCGTTTATGTAAGTTGCTAATTTCATTAGAACAAATATAGAAATTAAGGCGTTTTGAAAAACAATTTCTTAACAATTTTATCAACAAATATTTTATATATTGGTATTCAAATTGTTACCAAATTGAAAGAAGAAAAATTATTAGCGGTCTTAAGATTACAAAAGTGTAAAGCTATTGGCGATATTTTAGCCAAAAAACTTATTGTAAATGTGGGAGATGTAGAGCAGGTCTTTAAAGAAAAGACAGCGATACTCTCAAAAATTAACGGAATTGGTAGTCATGCTTTAAAACATCTGTTTGATGCAAAAAATATTGAATTAGCCCAACAAGAATTAAAATACATTCAAGATAATAATATTGAACATTTTTATTTTTTAGATGATGATTATCCTAAAAACCTTCAACATTGTATTGATAGCCCTATTTTATTGTTTAAAGATGGCAATATCGATTTTTCTAATCAAAGAATTATTTCTATTGTTGGTACCAGAAATATTAGTTCTTATGGTCGTGACTTTTGTAATCAATTAATTAAAGAAATAGCCGTTTATAATCCCATTATTGTAAGTGGTTTTGCATACGGTGTAGATATTTGTGCACATAAAGCAGCTATAGAACACAAGTTGCAAACCATTGCTGTTTTAGCACATGGTTTCGAGCAAATTTATCCGAAGGTACATAAGAAATATATAAATCAAGTAAATGAAAATGGAGGTTTTTTAACGGAGTTTTGGAGTGAAGAATCTCCTTTAAGAGAAAATTTCTTAAAAAGAAACCGAATTGTAGCGGGTATTTCTAAAGCGACCATTATTATAGAATCTGCCTCAAAAGGAGGTTCTTTAGTAACAGCTGATATAGCAAATTCTTATAACAAAGATGTATTTGCGGTTCCTGGTAGAACCACAGATATTTATAGTAAAGGATGTAATAATTTAATAAAAAATAATAGGGCGCATTTATTGAGTTCTGCTTCCGATATTGTGAAAATGTTGAATTGGGATGTTCAAGAAAAAACGAAACCAATTCAAAAACAACTATTTGTAGAATTAAACGAGAACGAGCAAAAAATTCATGATTTATTACATGATAAAGGGCAACAGTTATTAGATGTTATATCATTAGAATGTAATATTCCAATTTATCAATTATCATCTATATTATTGCAGTTAGAATTAAAAGGTGTTACCAAACCTTTACCAGGAAAGATGTTTGAACTTGCTTAATAATTCCTATTTTTGAAACTATGAAGGTAGAAAGAAAGTTAATGTCTAAAAAGAAACCAACATTTCCTATTAATGATATGTTGAGCGATTACTTAAAAAAATACAAAAGGAATGTAAAAATTCCAATTTTTTATGATGATTTATTGCGTTTTCAAGGCTCTGTAACTGTGTATGATAATAATGATGAAGACACACTTTGGATACGTACTTATTATTCTGAATGGGACCGAATAGAGATAGACAATAGCTTAAAAAAAATATACATGATGTTGCTTTCTGATGGAAGTGATGCAACCTTGTCATTTTTAAATGTTGATGCTATAGATTACTGTACGTTTGGTAATTCTAAACCGTTTAGAATAAAAGTAAGAAATATTTTAAATGATAATTTTACGTATTTCTATGTAAAAAAAGCAGATGCTTCTCGTGTCTATGGTTTAGAGTTGGAGCATATATTATCTCCTCACAACATCAATTTTTTGGTGTATAAAGACACACTAATAGAAGAACATATTGTAGGGATTCCGGGAGATGATTTTATCAAGAACTTCTTGCCAAAATGTACAGAATCAGAAAAGTCGCAAATAGCCAAAGAGTTTGTAAAGTTTAAAGAACGTTGTTTGGTTCGTTTGTTAGGGGATATGCGCTCTTACAATTATGTGGTTACGCCAACACACGATTTTTTTAGCATCATTTATAAAATTAGAGCCATAGATTTCGATCAACAATCTTTTGAAGGGAATTTAAAAGTTTACAACCTACAATTTATGAAGGAGAACTTTAAAATGGTGGAAATGGTGGGTAAAAAATTACAAAATAGTTCTATTGAACAATACAAAATAGAAGAACGCTCCTTTATGGCAAAACGGATGATTACTGCGCCAAGAAGAACGGAGAGGCTTATAGCTTGCATGAAAAATGATACCATTTCATATCCAGAAAACATAGCATTGTTAAAGAAGCAATTAATGAAATATGTGGGAGATGTAAAGTTTAAAGACTGTAATAATATGGGTGAAATTTTAGATACTATTTTATCTTTTGTAAAGCGTAATTATTTAGATATAAGTAATAAAGAGTTGTTTTAGAGGCTGTTTCCTGCTTTCACTACTCGCTTTTTTTATTGCTCTTTCTCGATACAAATTTTTCATTCTTCAAAATTCACTCGAACGGACAATAAAAAAGAGCTCAGACAAACCGTTCAATCAGGGCTAAACTTGTTTGCTGGCACTTTGTAATAGAAGTCTAATTATTATCTATTTTAAAATAAAAAAAAGGACGTAAAAATTAATTTACGTCCTTTTTATTTGGCATTATTTTTAGATTACCAAGCCCCAATAAAGTGACTTCCTGTTGTGTTTACTAACTCAGCACCTTTAGTTACAGCACCACTTTCAGTATCTACAACATAAATGTTCCCGTTTTGTCCAACAGGCGCTTGCGTTAAATAGATTTCATTTCCATCAACCGCAAAACCTTGGTATTGAAATAAGTAAAAATCTGGATCATAAGGAATATCTTCAATTTTTACAGCTGTTTTAGCATTTAAATCAATCAAAGCAAAAAATCCTTGAGCTCCTGCTAAACCATCAGCAGAACCTTCATGACGGTAAGCTAATACTGCTTTTCCGTTTGCTGCAGGTCTCCAAGCAAGAACATAAGCTCCTGTTACACCTAGAGCATCATCTAAATTAAAGTCGTAAGAATTGTCATATTCATTATTAGCTCCAATTTTTAAAATATGAGAACCTTCTGGATCACTTTGGTTTGCTTGGTAAACACTTCCGTTATATTCAAAAGCATTAATACTTCTGTATCCGTTTGTGTTTCCATGTCCTACAGTAGAAGTGATTACTGTTGGGTTGTCTAATGATGGGTAATCTAAAACGATGGTTTTAGAACCTAAAATTTCATAATCGCTATCACTTTCTACGGTACTTGGGTCTACTTTACTTAAACGACCACCGATATATAATTTATCTCCAGCTGCGTTTAAAGTAGGCATATCAATTCTAGAGAAATAATAACCAGCAGCTTCTTCTTCTGCGCTTAAAGGCACAACATGCTCTTCAAACCCTTTTATTAAAGAGTTTTCTAAATCTAAAGTTACTACACCTATGGTAGCTTCTGTATTTGTATAAACATCGTCTGTTACATCATCTGGTGTTCCGTTATCATCAACTTGGTGTTCTGTAGATACGTATACAGCAGATCCTGTTTTGTCACCATCAAATAATTTTATCCATCTTGGAGCAGTTCCTACATAAGGAGCAATACTTACTTCTGTACCTGTTGGTGTAAAATTTTGACCACCTTCTACAGTATATTTAGTGTAGTTACCACCTGTATCTCCTGCGTAGCTTATATTAAAAATTGTACCTCCGTCTTCCGAAGCTTGTAATCTAGCAGTTCTGTTTGAAGGTGCAATAAAACCATTTTCGAAAGGGTCTATAGACACTGTTGGGTCTTTTGCATCTTCACTAGATACACTGTAAATTAGTGTTCCGCCATTTCCGTCTCCAGGATTGTCTCCCATTTTAGCTCCAGCAATTGTTATCCATCTAGTAGCATCTGGTTCTGGGGTATCAATTGGGTCATCGCTAACATCTTCGCTACATGCCGTAAATAGGCCTAATGATAATACAAGGGCTAATGCTTTGTGGTTTAAAAAAAATCTTTTCATTTTTATTTTATTTAGTTAAATTTATTGATTGTGTAATTTAATTTTATGTAAAAAGCTCTACCTGGTTTTTGTACAGATAAATTATCGAATACAGGTTTGTCAAATATGTTTTTAATATCGAAACTAGCAACAAGTTTTTTGTTTGGAAAAGAATAACTCAGACCAAAATCTTGAGAAAATTGTTTCGGTACTTCAAAAAAATCATTACCAACTGTATTAGAACCTTGAGGAACTAGGTATGAAAACTCATCTGTAAAGTACATCGAGTAAAATAGGTTTAGTCTAGATTTTTTCTGTATCAAATCTTTAAAAGAGTAGCGTAAACTACCATTCATGGTAAAAAAAGGTGTGTTTGGTACATCTATTTCTATATTGTTATCTATAATTTGTAAATCGAAACGAGACACATTAAAATTTACTCCAAAATTTCTATCATAGGTGTAATTTAATTGTGCGTCTATCCCTTTAGAGGTTGCAGTTCCTTGGTTTACGTATATAATTAATTCGTCATCAACATTAAAAGATGTTTCTATTGGTAAACCAATTCTGTCTTTAATGTTTCTTGTAAATACATTTGTAGAGATAGAGAAATCATGATCTTTTATGTTAAATGTACCAAATCTAAAACCTAAGTTATAGTTGTTACTTTGTTCGGGTTTAATAGTTGAGTTTGCTACAACATTATCACCATCATTACCAAAAACTTCAGTTTCATCTGGTAAACGAACAGCTTTTTCCGCAGAAGTTAATAATGTAACTTTTGGAGAAATAGCATATGAAGCTGCAAAACCGTATCCGTCTTTTTTGTTATTGCTGCTTATAATTTCATCAACGATACTTTTATTTCCGTTTCTATCTGTTTGGATTTCAGGATCTATACTGGTCGTTTTTTGTTGATAATGTTTTCCGAATATGCTTGTTCTTAGTCTATTATCAAAAGCTTTAAATTCATAGGTTAAAGAATAGATGTTTTTGTCAATATTTCTTGTGCCTTTAAAGGTGTTTTCTAATACAGAAACTAAAACATCGCTGTCTTCTCTGTCAACTCCGCTGTAAACATGGTTTACTAAAATTTTATGGTGATCATTAAAATCATAAGACACACCAGTTCTAATAGAGGCTACTTTTCTTTTAATTTTGGCCAATGTTGGTCCTCCTTCTTGTTGAGATCCCCAAGTATATTTGTATTCGTTACCTCTAAAGTCGATGGCTCTATCTCCAGTCCAACTATAAGCCCAAGCAACGGTATCGTTAATAGCACGGTTTCTTTTTCCGTACAATCCGTTTATTTTTACATCTAGCCCTTTGGTGAAAAGATTTTTCTTCTGATAAATTATGTTTGCCAACAAAGCATCCGATTCTAAAAAACGGTCTTTATAAGGTGTGATAGTCATAAAAGCCCCGTGTTGCACCTCTTTGTAGTCTTTAGAAGCATTAAAACCAACAAAAAACTGGTCTGCCCATTTTACATCTGTAAAACCAGCTTGAAACATTCCGCCTGTAGATCTATAGGCGTCATTAAATCTTTTTGCAGTAATTGGAGTTTGTACACCTCCTAAGCCTGTATCTACAACACTTCTTCCAGATACTTCGTAGTCATTATCAGAATAATTATGAAATATAGAAGATTTTACAGTAAACCCAGTTTCTTCAAAACGATATAAGCCATTAACGTTAGCTTGCAGGGTGTTGAATGATCCGTATGAAACAGATGCGTTTAAATTTGTTTTAGTGTCATTACGAAGTACGATGTTAATGGCGCCTCCTAAAGCATCATCTGTCAAATGTCCAGGAACCACTCCTTTATACACTTCAATATTTTTAATCATGGAAGGCGGGATACTGTTTAGATTGTAAGAAGATCCGTACATAGAACTAGGAATTCCGTCAATAAAAATTCGTACAGCATTACCCGATAATCCATTTAAACTATAACTAACTTCTGATCCTAAACCACCATTCTGACGAATTTTTACGCCAACAGTAGTGTTTAATAAATCGTTTGTTTGAACGTTTCTAAGACCGGCTTCTTCAGTTTTTATAACATTTACTGCAAAACCTTGGGTTTCTTTTTTAGTTTCTTCTGTTTTTGTTGTTATACGTACTTCATCTAACAGATTCTTTATACTTTCTAATAAAACATTTACTTTCTTCTTATTAGAATTGAGTTGAGTGGTAATTGTTTTAGACTTTGAGTTTAAGGAATGGAATTGAATTTTATGGGTTCCGTAAGGAACAGATTTTATATAGAATTCTCCTTTAAAATCTGTAACAGTCTCTTTGTAAAAGTGATCTCCTTTTATAACTACAAAAACATCTATACCCGGTTCATTGTTATCAACTGTTACTTTTCCGTAAAAATCTCCTTCTTGACCAAAAGCGGTATATGATATAAGTAGCAGTAAAAGTGTTTTAAAAAAAGATGGCATTCGTTTTATTTTTCGACAAATATAAAGCTATTTGTAATCAGTCTAAATAAACTTAATGAATTTGATGAATTATTTTTTTAAGGCTACTTTTGATGTAAATGTGTTAATTCTTAGGTGTTGATAATAGTAATAATTAAAAAAAGAGATGTTATTTTTAATGATTCTATATAACGTGTTTCGGTTTTTGTTGTGTTATAGGCACTATTATCTTGTAAAAATAGTTTTATTTCATTTTTTTAGGGGAATAAATACAAGACGTTAGCCAAATTAGACGTGGAGAATAGTGGTTTGTAATTTTACTTTCTACTTCTTACACTTTTAACAATCACTGTTAATAATATTAGGTTTCCACCAATAATCGTATTTACACTAGGTATTTCATTTACAAAAATATAGGCAATAATAATCCCAAAAATAGGTTGAACACTGCTAATTATACTAGCAGTAGCAACAGAGAAGTGTTTTAAAGAGTGAATCATCATAGTGTGGCCAATGGCTGTTGATAACAAGGCAATTAATAATAGTAAAGGTAATTGACTTTCAAAGTTAGAAAAATCACTAAAAAATAAAATGAGAATTAATAAAAGAGTCACAATAATTAATTGGTACAACATAATTGTACTCCCATTATAGTTGGTTACGTGCTTTTTGGTGGTTAAGTTTCTTAAAGCATAACAGAAAGCAGAAAGAATACCTAGTAAAACTCCTTTAGATTCATCATTTTCTAAAGAAAAATCTGGCACTAAAATATATACTCTAATTAATGCAAGGATACCTAATAAAACATGAATTTTATTTAGAGAAAAAGGGTTCTAAAAGAGCAGCCATTACAGGAAAAGTATATAGAGATAACATTCCTAAAGCAACGTTAGATCGTTTTAAAGCATAAAAATAGGTAACCCAATGTGCGCCTAAGAAAAAACCATTTACAGCAAAAGAAGAATAATCTTTTTTCGATTTTATTTTTAAATCTATTTTCTTGATTTTACAAAAAATATAGATTAGAACGGCGGCAAAACTAGCTCTACATAAAATAATTACTTCTGGTGGTAAAGCAATGTATTTTCCTAAAATAGCAGAGGCACTTATAGAAAGCGTTGCTAAAAGTAAAAAGGATAAATTTTTTACATGAGTGTTTTCTATTAAAGAAACTATGGGATTTGGTAGGAAGTTTTAAGCCTTGTTTATTGTTTCCATTCTAGTGTCTCTACTAAGCGTAAAATGTCTTTTTTAACATAATCTACTGCGGGTAAAATGGAGTCGTAATTTGGTTTTGCGTAAAAATACAAGGATCCTTTTATAAAATTTTTGGTGCTATCTGTTATGTGAAATTGAATTTGAGAGGCCGCATTACCTGTTATTTCATACATGCTGCCAAAAACTCTTTTTTTAGGATTTACAAAATCCTTTGGAATAATTTGTTCTGCTTTTATGGTGTGTTTAAAAACCAGTTTTTCTGCATCTGTTAGTAGTTCTTTAATGTTGTTTTCTACCGGTCTGTAGGTAATGTCTATAGAAGCTTTTAGGTTAGGGTATTTTATGGTGAGCCAATTGTTAGGATCGTCATAAATTTTTGTGTTTTCTAAAATATCAAAAGAATAAGGTCTTGCTAGGTCTAGTTTTTTGTATGCTTTTGTAGGATATGTTAAACTTAAATATCCTTTTGGTTTGGGCAATACATCCTCTTTACAAGATAGAAATAGGATAGTAAAAATTAATAGTAAAATATTACGCATTTCGTGTAGCTTTAACTTGTTTAATGCGTTTTTTATCTAACGCTTCTATGGTAAACGTATAGTTCTTAAAGTTTATTTTCTCTCCTTTTTTAGGAAACTTACCAGAAACCTCTAAAATAAAACCAGCTAAGGTTTCGCTTTCTCCTTTTTCTTCTTCAAATATATCTTCATCCTCGTCATCTAAAACCTTACAGAAATCTTTAATGCTTGTTTTACCTTCAAAAATATAATTGTTAGCGTCTATTTTAGAATAATGTAAATCTTCATCATCAAATTCATCATTTATATCGCCAACAATCTCTTCTATTACGTCTTCTAAAGTCAGTAAGCCGCTTGTTCCTCCATATTCATCAACAACAATTGCTAAGTGATTTTTCTTTTCTCTAAAATCAGCTAATAAATCATCTAACTTTTTGTTTTCTGGTACAAAAAAAGTTTCTCTCAGTAATTCTTGCCATTTAAAAGTTGTTTTATTTAAATGAGCCAATAAGTCTTTAGCGTATAAAACACCAACAATATTGTCTATGTTGTCTTTATAAACTGGGTTTCTAGAGTAGCCGTTTTTTAGTATTTTTTCTAAAACTACTTCGTAGGATTCGGTATCTGAAAGTGCAAAAATATCTATACGAGGTACCATAATTTGTACGGTTTCTGTATTTCCGAAGTTTACAATTCCTTCAAGAATTTTTTGTTCATCTTTTGTGGTTGCGCCTTCAGAAGTTAACTCTAGTGCTTGTGATAGTGTTTCTACAGAAAAATTAGAATTTTTACTACCTAATTTTTTTTCTATCCACTTTGTTAGTGTAATTAAAGGTAAGCTAAAGGGGGTTAGTAAAATATTTATGGTGTGTATAAACTTAGACATTGTTTTAGAAAAGCTAAGTGCATTTCTAGAAGCGTAAACCTTAGGTAAAACTTCGCCAAATAATAGAATTAAAAAAGTTACAAGAACAATTTCTAATAAAAAACGAGTAGGAATTAAAAATGAAAATAGTTCTAGTTTAAAGTCGAAACCACCAAATAAGGTTTCTGCCAATGAGGCAAATAATAATACAATTAAGATATTTATAAAATTGTTGGTTATTAAAATTGTGGCTAATAGTTTTCGAGGTTTTTCTAATAAACTAACTACTATGTTTTGATCTTTACCGTTGTTAGAAAGTTCGTTTAAATCTGTTTGTGAAAGTGAGAAAAAAGCAACTTCTGCTCCAGAAACTAAAGCAGAGCTAACAAGTAAAACAATTAGAAAAACTGAATTAAACGTAGTTGCAAAATCTATTGAGGCAAATAATGAAAGTAATATTTCGGGATCTGGGTCCAATTGTTATAAGTTAGATTAATTAAAATGGTAAATCATCGTCTTCTTCTGGGGTTTCAGTTTTTGGGGCTGGGGCAGAAGGTTTAGATTCTTGTTGTGGTGCAACAGGAGTTGAATTATCAGCATTTTTCTTGGTAGAAAGCATGGTCATTTCATTTACATGAACTTCTGTAGCGTAACGTTTCACTCCATCTTGTTCCCATTGGCGATTTCTTAATTTTCCTTCTATATATACTTTATCTCCTTTAGATAAATACTTTTCACACACTTTTGCCAGTCCGTTTCTTACAACAAGATTATGCCAATCGGTAGAAGTAACTTTTTCTCCGTTCTGTTTGTTTGTGTAGCTTTCACTGGTTGCTATTGGAAATCTACCAACACAATTTTGATCATCAAAATAGTGCATTTTAACATCGTCACCTAAATTACCAATTAAAATTACTTTGTTTATTGTTCCTGCTGCCATCGCTTTCTTTTTTTTGTTTAAGTATTGTTTAGTTTATATCTGTCGATTTTAAACCTTCGATAAATTACGTTGCTAAATGCAATTAAAATATTTAATTATTTTAATTTTAGTGCTACTCGAATAGACAAACTTAATTTGTTTAATAACTGTACCTCAAAAGTACTAAAAATATTAATTACTTTTTAGATTGAAAAGCTTCTAAAAAATTTGCAATTAAAATGGGGACAGGATATTTTTCAATTTCAATCCACTTTATCGTTGTTTCGGCAGTATTTGCAGTTTCTACAATCCAGAATTGGGTATATAAATGTTGATGAGATAATTTATGTACAACCTCTTTTGGGTTAAAAAGTGAAATAGTGGTTTCTAAAGGAAATAAATTGATAAATTCTTCTGATGAAACTAATTCTTCCTTATTAATGATTTTATCACTTTCTATTAATGGAAATTGGTATAAACCTTGCCAAATTCCTTTTCCTTTTCTTTCTGATAAAATAGTTGTGTTGTGATCTGTTTTTATCACAAGAAAATTAAAGTATCTTTTTCTTACCTTTATTTTCTTCTCTTTTACAGGAAGTTCTTTGGTTAACTTTTTTTCTAATGCCACACAACTATCAGAAAAAGGACAAGTTTCGCATAGCGGGTTTTGAGGCTTGCAGTGTAATGCGCCAAAATCCATAATGGCTTGGTTATACGTTCCTGGTTGCGTTTCGTCAATTAATGATTGCGCTAATGTTTTAAACTCTTTAATTCCTGCGGATGAGTTAATAGGTGTATTTATACCATAATAACGAGAAAGTACTCTGTAAACGTTACCATCTACAACTGCAGTTGGTTCGTTAAAGCAAATAGATGCAATTGCAGAGGCAGTATAATCTCCAATTCCTTTTAGTTTTATAATCTCTTTATATGTGGTGGGGAATTCGCCATTAAGTTCGTTTGCAATTTGTTTTGCAGAAAAATGTAAGTTCCTTGCTCTAGAATAATACCCTAGACCTTGCCACATTTTTAAAACGGTACTTTCATCCGCTTTTGCGAGGTTAAAAACAGTTGGAAAATCTGTGGTAAATTTTTGATAATAGGACAAACCTTGGGCAACTCTTGTTTGTTGTAACATGATTTCTGACAACCAAATAAAATATGGGTTTTTGGTTTTTCGCCAGGGTAGATCTCGGTTGTTTTGTAAGTACCAGTAAATTAATGTGTTAGAAAATGTCATTGCTTAAAAATAGGTTTGCAATATTACATTATAAAATTCACATAAATTTAAGTGTTATTATTTTTGGAGTTGATTAATTATCATATATTTGCATCCGCATTTTTGAAAGTAAATTAATAAAAATATAGTAAATATAGAGACATGACGAAAGCAGATATAGTATCAAAAATTTCAGATAAATCAGGAATCGAAAAAACAGATGTATTAGCAACTGTAGAAGCATTCATGACTGAAGTGAAAGATGCATTAGAAAATGGCGACAACGTTTATTTGAGAGGTTTTGGTAGTTTTATTATCAAAACAAGAGCAGAAAAGACTGGTAGAAATATTTCTAAGAATACTACAATTAAGATTCCAGCACACAATATTCCAGCCTTTAAACCGGCAAAAACTTTTACTGAAGGAGTGAAAAGTAAAGTAGTAGTAAAGTAACAAACACACAATATTAATCTAAATCTTAACGGGTTTAAAAATTCTAAACATTATGCCAAGCGGTAAAAAAAGAAAAAGAGCTAAGATCTCTACACACAAGAGAAAGAAAAGAGCAAGAGCAAATAGACACAAGAAGAAAAAGTAAGCATCCGCTTACTTTTTCGTTTATTGTAAGCGAAAAACAAAAAAGTTCATTGACATAAGAGATTATACAATCTCACACGGTATTACAAAATACCTGACAATATTAATCCCATCTGCACAATTATGTGTAGAGTTAAAACCATTTCAGCATGAAAACAGAATTAATAATTCGTTCAAATTCATCTGATATTGATTTTGCCTTATTAAGAGATGGAAAACTTATTGAATTAAATAATGAAACTAGTGATAACAAATTCTCGGTTGGCGATATATTTTTAGCCAAAATAGGAAAAGTTTTAACTGGTTTAAATGCAGCCTTTGTAAATGTAGGATACCCAAAAGATGGGTTTTTACATTATCATGATTTAGGTGCGCAAGTAAACTCATTAAATTCGTTCATTAAGAAAGTAAGCACAGGTAAGTATAAAGAATTCACTTTAAAGAACTTCCAAAAAGAGGAAGACATTAACAAAGACGGTAGTATTAACCAAGTACTAAAAACAGGGCAAAACCTATTAGTACAAATAGTAAAAGAACCAATTTCTACAAAAGGACCAAGATTAAGTTCTGAGTTGTCTATAGCAGGTAGATATTTGGTTTTAGTTCCTTTTTCTAACCGAGTTTCTGTTTCTCAAAAAATAGCAGACCCAAAAGAAAAAGAACGTTTAAAAAGATTAGCAAAAAGCATTAAACCTAAAGGGTTTGGTGTTATTTTAAGAACTGTTGCCGAGGGCAAAAAAGTTGCAGAACTAGACAAAGATTTGCAAAACTCATTAGAACGTTGGGTAAAAATGTGTAAAAGTATACCAAATACAAACACGCCAACAAAAATCTTAAGCGAGTTAAACAGAGCATCGTCTATTTTAAGAGATGTTATGAATGATTCTTTTACTAGTATTGTAACAAATGATGAAACTTTGAAAGAAGAAATAAAAGAGTATTTACATGAAATTTATCCCGAAAAGGAAAAAATTGTAAAATTACACAGATCTGAAACTCCTATTTTTGAAAAATACGGAATAGAAAGACAAATTAAAACATCATTTGGAAAAACAGTTTCTATGAGTAAAGGTGCCTATTTAGTTATAGAGCACACAGAAGCATTGCACGTTATTGATGTAAATAGCGGAAACCGTTCTAATAAAGCTGGTTCTCAAGAAGATACTGCACTAGAAGTAAATTTAATTTCAGCTACCGAAATAGCACGACAGTTACAACTGCGTGATATGGGAGGTATTATAGTTGTAGATTTTATTGATATGCACAAAGCAGAAAACAGAAATAAACTGTTTCAGCACTTGAAAGATCAAATGGCTTTAGATAGAACAAAGCACAAAATATTACCTCCAAGTAAGTTTGGATTGGTACAAATTACAAGACAAAGGGTAAGACCAGAGTTAAGTATAAAAACTACCGAAGCCAACCCAAATATAAATGGAGAAGTAGAAGCACCTATTGTTTTGTTAGACAAAATAGAAGCAGATTTAGAGAAATTTATGTCAACCTCTAAAGCAGGAAAAGTACAGTTAAATGTACACCCTTTTATTGCATCTTATCTAACAAAAGGAGTGAATTCTATACGTTTTAAATGGTATTTAAAACACAAAAAGTGGATTACAATTATACCTCGTGACGCTTACACATACTTATATTATAAATTTAAAACTAAATAGTTTTAAGGATTATATTATAAAGGCAATAATTTTTTATCAAAAAACCCCGAAACTTCTATGTTTCGGGGTTTTGTGTTTTTATAAGGTTCTGTTAATTCCTTGGGCGTTACCACAAGGGGCAGGCTTTCGCACTCGCTTTTTTTGTAAAAAACAAAAAAGAGCTCAAACAATTGCTCTATCCTTAACGCATATAGAGAACTAGACAAAGTAGTTTTTAAAAAAAGCACCATAGAGTTACTTCTAATCATTGAGAAGTTGTATAACATTGATAACGCAAAACTTAGTCACAAAACTTGTTATTTCTACGCTAGGAAGAAATCTTATAAAGAAGCTAAAGCAAAACTGATCAACTTCATGAGATTTCTAAATCGCAAAAAAAAGCTCATTTCGAAATGACAAACTTAACACTAAGAAGACTTTGTGATTTTCAATACTATTTAGCTTCTTTAATCAAATACAAATAGACTGGGTAATGATCAGAATAACCACCAGTATAGTTTCCGCTAGAAAAACTTCTAAAAGGATACCCTTTATATTTTCCCTTTTTAGTCGTTAGAAAGCGTTTGTTAAAAATCATTGCTTTGTACATCTTGTAAGAAGAAAAATCTTTTTCACCTTTATCTAATAGAGGAGACGTAAAGAAAATCATATCAAATAAATTTATTTTATCTCTATATTTTAGGGTGTTAAATCCTCTCCGAAACATGTCTTCATAAGGGTTATATAAATCACCTTCTGCTACTTCTTTCTTTCTACTTTTGGTCTTTAGCACATTTTTAAAACTAGAATTATTAGGGTCATCATTAAAATCTCCCATAATTAATATTTTAGCATTGGCATCTTGCGCTCTAACTTGTTCTATAATCTTAGTATTCTGGTAGGCAGCTTTTTCTCTATTGGGCCTACTTGCAGCTTCTCCACCTCTTCTAGAGGGCCAATGGTTTACAATAATATGTATCAATTCATCATCTAAATAACCAGAAACTAATAATTGGTCTCTGGTGTAAATAGGGTAATTATCTTTAAATATTTTGGGGTTAAACACTTCATGATGAATAGGGTTGAAATATTTTTTCTGATACAATAAGGCAACGTCTATTCCTCTTTTGTCAGGAGAATCGTAATGTATAATTCCGTAATCATTCTTTACTAAGTGCTTTGATTTAATTAAATCTTCTAGTACATTTAAATTCTCTACTTCAGAAACACCAATAATAGCAGGACTTGTTTTTGTTTTATCTTCTCCAATTTGAGCAATTGTACTACTTAGTTTTTCAATTTTATCCCAATAAACCTTAGATCTATTCGATTTTAACTCCATAATTGGGCTTGCTTCGTCATTCTTATTTACGTCGTTAATTGTGTCAAATAAGTTTTCTAGATTGTAAAAAGCAATGGTTCTAATATTATATTTTTTTCCGTTTTTCTGAGAATTACATACCGTAATCGTTAGCGAAAAAATAAAAATAAAAAATATTTTCTTATTCATTTTAGTGTTTTTATAAAGTAGTAAAAGTAATAAACTAAAGTTATTTTATTAGTTAAGATAGATTGAAATTCAAAGCTTTATTTTTTTTTCGTTAACTTTAAGAGCAAAGGAAAAAGAAAATTTAGAGTTCAACTTATGATTTATGAAAAAAATTGTTATGGTAACATGCTTGCTGTTAGCTTCGTTTTTGGAGGTTAATGGGCAAGGTGTAGTGAAGGGAATTATTTTGGAGAACAATTCTAAGAAACCGCTTAAAGGTGTTTTAGTTAAAATTAGAAATACGCCTAAAAATCAAACTACGGACTTAAATGGTAGTTTTGTATTTAAGAATTTTCAAAGTAGAAAAGCTATTTTAGAGTTAAGATTGGTTGGGTATGAAACTCAAAATATTCCCATCGAACTCTCGGAAAATGTTTTAGACTTAGGAAGTATCTTTTTATTTAAAACAGTTACAGAAAATCAAGATTTAAGTTTAATTACACTTACAGATGATGAGTTAAATGATGATGCTAGCTCTGCAGATAATATTTCTGGACTACTACAAGCGTCAAAAGATATTTTTCTTAGAACCGCTGCTTATGAATTTAGTTCTTCCTTTTTTAAGATTAAGGGATTGGATTCAGGAAATGGTAAAGTGCTTATTAACGGCATAGAAATGAATAAAATCTATGATGGTAGAGCACAATGGGGAAATTGGGGTGGGTTGAATGATGTGTTAAGAAATCAGGAGTTTAGAAACGGATTAACACCTTCAGATGTTACTTTTGGAGGGCTTTTAGGGGCTACAAATATGAATACAAGAGCATCGGAACAAAGACCTGGAATACGTGTTTCTTATTCTTCCTCTAACCGAAGTTATCAGCATAGAATCATGGCGACGTATTCTACCGGAATGTTAAAAAATAATTGGGCTTTTACATTTTCTGGAAGTAGAAGGATAGGAACTGAAGGTTATAATGACGCTACTTCTTACAATGCATATGCTTTTTTCACATCCATAGAAAAAAAGTTAAATGATAAAAGTAGTATTAATTTTACAGGGATTTTTACGCCAAATAGAAGAGGGAAAGCATCACCAAACACACAAGAAGTATTTGATTTAAAAGGCATAAAATATAATGATTATTGGGGTTTTTTAAATGGGAAGAAGGTAAATTCTAGAATTAAAGAAGTTAGCGAGCCTATTTTAATGTTAAACCATTATTGGAATATTTCTGAAAAGACTGCTATAAATACTAATGTGTCGTATCAATTTGGGAAGATTGGTAATAGTAGAATTGATTACAATGGAGGTGCTAACCCAAGTGCTGCTTATTATCAAAATTTACCAAGTTATTTTTTAAGATATGATGATTTTGAAGGTGCGTATGATGCTGAAAATAATTTTGTAAACGACGGACAGATAAACTGGAATCGGGTTTTTGACGCGAATAAAACCAATAATAATTCAGGTTTAGAAAATGCCTATGTTTTGTATGAAGACAGAAATGATGACAAACAATTTACTATAAATACTATTCTAAATACAGAAGTAAATGATCATATTTCTATTAACGGAAAAATAGAGTATAGGCGTTTGAATTCTCATAATTTTGCATCTGTTATAGATTTGTTGAGCGGTGATGCATATTTAGATATCGATCCTTTTGGAGCAACCGAAGAAGAAAAACAAAACGATCTTTTAAATCCGAATAGAATAGTAAGAGAAGGAGATGACTTTAAATATAATTTCAATTTAAATTCTACTATTATTTCTGCTTTTACACAAACTCAATTTAGATACAATAAAACGGATTTTTATGCAGCCTTAAAAGTTTCTAATACAACACATCAACGAGAGGGTTTGTATAAAAATGGTAGTTTTTCTGAGAATTCTTTAGGAATGTCTGAAGCACAAAAATTCATGAATTATGGTTTTAAAACAGGAGTAACATATAAAATTACCGGTCGTCATTTAGTAGATATAAATGCGGCATATATAACCACTGCACCTACCACTAGAAACACTTTTTCTAATTCTAGAGAAAATAACAATGTGGTTTTAGATTTACAAAGTGAAAAAACGCTTTCTACAGATGTTAGCTACGTATATAGAAGTCCAATTATAACATCAAAATTTACCGCGTATTATACATCAGTAAAAGATGCTACAGAGATTTCTTTTTATTTTGCGGATGGTGTTGGAGGAGATAATACTGCTTTTGTACAAGAAATTTTAAGCGGAATTAGTAAAAAACATATGGGTTTAGAATTGGGGTTGGAAGCCCAAGTTACAGCTAGCTTAAATTTAAAAGGAGCCGCTGCTATTGGTCAGTTTACGTATGATAATAATCCGAATTTATACTTAACGACAGAAGCAGATAATGAGTCTTTAGTAGCTGGTTTTGTAAACGGATTTAAAGATTTTGGGACTACAAATCTTAAGAATTACAAATTAGCTGCTGGACCTCAAAATGCATATTCGGTGGGGTTTGAATATAGAGATCCATCTTATTGGTGGGGAGGAGCAACACTTAACTTTTTTAGCAACACATTTATAGATATTTCGCCTTTAAATAGGTCTCAAAACTTTTATTTAGATGATGATGGATTGCCCTTTTTAGAATATGATACTGAAATAGCTCAAGGACTTTTAAAGCAAGAAAAATTCGATAATTATTCTGTAGTAAACTTAGTCGGTGGTAAATCTTTTCTGATTAACGGTTATTACATTAGTGTTTTTGCAACGGTAAATAATTTATTGAATAAAACGTATAAATCTGGCGGATTTGAACAAGGAAGAAATGCTAATTACAGACAATTATTAGAAGATAAGTCTCTAGATAAACCTGTTTTTGGAAATAAATATTGGTATGGTAGAGGTGCAACTTATTTTATGAATGTAAGTGTGTCATTTTAAGAAAAAGAAAAACGTAAAGATGAAAAAGAATAAAATAATCACAGTTGTATTGATACTTGTAACAAACGTCTTGTTATTGAGTTGTGTAGAAGATGCAGATTTTACAGTACCAGAAAGTTTAGGGAATGAAGAAAATGAAGCTGTTAATAAAATTATAGACAGTATTTTTTCTGGCGCTCTTCAATTAAAAACCATAAAACAACTAAAGGAATTGTATATAATTGGTAATGATCCTTTAGAAATTGTTTCCGATATAGTAGTTAAAGGCTATGTTATTTCATCAGATAAGTCAGGTAATTTCTATAAAGAATTTTACATGCAAGATGCTCCAGAAAATCCAATAGCTGGTATAAAAGTTGCCTTGAATTTAAGTAATAGTTATAATAAGTTTAATATTGGTAGAGAGGTTTACATCCGTTTAAAGGGTTTGTACGTTGGCGAAACAAATTCTGGAGATGGTAATATTACTATTGGTGGAAAAATTAGTACCACAGATCTTACTGAAATTGAAAATGTTACATCAAATCAAATTCCTAATCATATTTATAGAACGGAAATTACAGAAGAAATTGTGCCAAAATTGATTGATTTTGGAGGAATTAATGCTTCTCATATTGGAACTTTTATCACGCTAGAAGACGTTTTTTTTGATGCTAAATTAGCGGGGAAATCTTATGTAGATCCCATAGAGGATTTTGATACACAACGTAAAATTCAAACTTGCTTAGGGCTGGGGTATGATGAATTATTAGTAGAAACGAGTTCTTTTTCTCGTTTTTCAAACGAAACTTTGCCTGAAAAAGCAGGTACTATAAACGCGGTCGTTTCTAAAGATTTTGGAGGGGATTTAATGGTACTTGTTTTAAATGATACCAACGATGTTACTATGATTGATGAAAGGTGTACGCCGTTACCTGCAGAAGAGTATTCGATAATTTTATTATCAGAAAATTTTGATAATGAGTCTGGAGATATTGATGTTTTAAATTGGATTAACTTTAGAGAAGAAGGGACGAAATCATGGAGGTCTTACACAGATACTTATGCGCAAAGTAATGCAGCTAGAGTTAATTCTATCAATTCTGGAGATGAAAGTACTATTACTTGGTTAATTACCTCAAGTATTAACTTAGACACTACATCTCAAGAGTTTTTATCTTTTGAAACTTCCAATAGTTTCGGAAATGGAAGTGAGTTACAAGTTTTAATTTCTACAGATTTTAATGGAAACGAAAACAATATAAATACTGCAATTTGGACAGTCTTACCTGCGAAAATTGTTTCTGATGGAGAGAATTATAAAAATTGGGTGCATTCTACTTATATCGATTTATCAAATTATTCGGGTACTGCCTTTATCGCTTTTAAATATACAGGTAACGGAAATGTAAACTTTAACGGAACTTATGAGTTGGATAACGTAATAATAAATGCAAAAGAATGATGTGTTTTTTGATTTAGAAAATTAAGAAGTTTTCTTATTTTTACATTATGGATAAAATAGAACACATTGGTATTGCTGTAAAGGATTTAGAAAAATCGAATGCGTTGTATGCTTCTTTGTTTGGAAAACCACATTATAAAACAGAAGAAGTAAAATCCGAAGGAGTTAAAACTTCTTTTTTTCAATCAGGACCTAATAAAATAGAATTATTAGAAGCTACAAATTCAGAAAGTCCAATTGCTAAGTTTATAGAAAAGAAAGGCGAAGGAATTCATCATATTGCTTTTGCGGTTTTAGATATTAAAGCAGAGATAAAAAGACTCGAAAATGAAGGTTTTATTGTTTTAAATAAAGAGCCAAAAAAAGGAGCAGACAATAAATTAGTTGCTTTTTTGCATCCAAAATCTACCAATGGGGTTCTTATTGAGTTGTGTCAAGAAATAGATTAGTTAAAATACTGCTAACAGTTACGGTAACTGCATTCTAATTATTATCTTGCAGGCTTAAAAAAATTCTATAATATGTCTTCTAAATTTGATGCTTATCAAAAACGACGACTGCTATCTTCTTACTTATCAGTAGTAGTAAGTATAGCCTTAGTACTTTTTATGGTCGGTATTTTAGGGTTAGTTTTGTTAAAATCTACCTTTGTTGCCAATAAAGTAAAAGAAAAAGTAGCGATAACTTTGTTCTTAAAAGATAATGTTTCTACTAAAAATAGAAACAGTTTTAAAGATTCTTTATTAGAAGAAGAATTTACAAGAACAATTATTTATACGAGTAAAGAAAAAGCTGCAAAAATCTATAGCGAAGAAATTGGTGAAGACTTTCTAGAATTTTTAGGTGAAAATCCGTTAAAAAACGGAATAGATATCTACTTAAAAGCAGATTATGTAACACCTGAAAAAATGCAAGAATTAGAAACACGTTTTCTCAAAAATGCTTTTGTTTCTGATGTTTCTTATGATAAACCTTTAATTAACTTATTAACCAAAAACATAAAACGAATTAGCTTTTGGCTATTGGTTGTTTGTGGTTTCTTTGGGTTAATAGCAATGATATTAATTAATAGTTCTATTAGATTATCTATATATTCTAAGCGATTTAATATTAAAACCATGCAAATGGTTGGTGCAACAAAAGGCTTTATAAGAAGACCTTTTATTTGGCAAAGTATTAAATTGGGTATTTTTGGAGCCCTTTTAGCCCTAGTTGCTTTAGGAGTTATTATTTATTATGCAGATCAGCTAGCACCTAGTTTACATTTGGTTAAAGATTATGTTACGCTAGGATATTTAGTTGGAGGTGTTTTAATATCAGCTTTTTTAATTACGTGGATTAGTACTTATTTTGCAACACAACGTTTTTTAAACTTACAAACAGACGAACTTTATTATTAATATAATGGCAAACGAAAACACAGAACAACCAGTATTTTTATTTGGTAAAAGAAATTATACTTTCATGATTATTGGACTCATCGTTATTGCAATGGGTTTTATATTTATGTCAGGTGGAGGAAGTGATAATCCTGAGGTTTTTAATGAAGAAATCTATAATTGGCAGCGTATTCGTTTAGCGCCAACTTTAGTAATTATTGGTTTAGGAATTGAAATTTATGCTATTTTAGCAAATCCAAAAAAATAATAATGGATATATTAGAAGCAATAATCTTAGGTGTAATACAAGGATTAACAGAGTTTTTACCAGTTTCTTCAAGTGGTCATTTAGAATTGGCTAAGGTAATTTTAGGAGATACTTCTGTACCGGAAGAAAGTTTAACTTTTACAGTGGTTTTACACTTTGCTACAGCACTAAGTACTTTGGTTATTTTTAGAAAAGAAGTAGCAGAAATTTTTAAAGGGTTGTTTCAGTTTAAATGGAATGATGAATCTAAGTTTTCTTTAAAAATTATTCTTTCAATGATTCCAGCTG
The DNA here is from genome assembly GCF_019278525.1 of Polaribacter sp. HaHaR_3_91. Lineage (NCBI taxonomy): Bacteria > Pseudomonadati > Bacteroidota > Flavobacteriia > Flavobacteriales > Flavobacteriaceae > Polaribacter > Polaribacter sp. HaHaR_3_91. Next base: position 3,925,686 of record NZ_CP058986.1, on the reverse strand, counting down.
TTGCTGTTGGTTTACTTTTTGAAGAACAATTAGAGTCTTTTTTTGGAGGAAAAATTCTATTAGTAGGGGTTATGTTGTTAGTAACTGCTGTACTTTTATTATTAGCAGATAAAGCAAAAAATACGAATAAAGAAGTAACATTTTCTAATTCATTAATAATTGGAATTTCTCAAGCAATTGCAATGTTGCCAGGTATTTCTAGATCTGGAGCAACAATTTCTACCTCTGTTTTATTAGGTATTGATAGAACAAAAGCAGCCCGTTTTTCTTTCTTAATGGTGGTTCCATTAATTTTTGGTAAAATAGGTAAAGATTTATTAGGTGGAGACTTAAGTTTTCAATCTTCAGAAATGTTGCCTATTTCAATTGGTTTTGTAGCTGCTTTTTTATCAGGTTTATTAGCCTGTAAATGGATGATTGCATTGGTTAAAAAAAGTAAGTTATCTTACTTCTCATTATACTGTGCTATTGTTGGTTTTGTTGCTATTGGTTACGCTCTTTTAAATTAATTTTAGTCTGATTATTTCTGTGAAAGCAGAGACTTCATCATAATAAGTTTTCTTCAAAATGATAAAAACAGTAGAAGAGTATAAAAACGGTCAAGTCTTGTTAATAGACAAACCTTTAAATTGGACTTCTTTTCAAGTAGTTAACAAACTTCGTTGGGAAATTAGACAACGCTTTAATATTAAGAAAATTAAAGTTGGTCATGCGGGTACTTTAGATCCGCTTGCTACAGGTTTATTAATTATTTGTACAGGTAAGCAGACAAAAGAAATACATGTTTACCAAGGACAAGAAAAAGAATATACAGGTACATTTACAATAGGAGCAACCACACCAAGTTACGATTTAGAAACTGAGGTTGATAAAACCTATCCAACAGATCATATAACAGAAGAATTGTTATATGAAACTACCAAGCAATTTATTGGGGATATTCAGCAAAGACCACCTATTTTTTCTGCAATTAAGAAAGATGGTAAACGTTTATATGAGTTAGCTCGAAAGGGTGAAACTACAGAAATTAATGCAAGAACTGTAAGCATAACAGAATTCGAAATCACAAAAATAGATTTACCAGAAGTAGAATTTAGAGTGGTTTGTAGTAAAGGTACTTACATTCGTTCCTTAGCGTACGATTTTGGATTGGCTTTAAATTCAGGCGCACATTTATCAGCATTAAGAAGAACTAAAATTGGTGATTTTTCTGTTGAAAATGGAGTTTCTGTAGAGCAATTTATTCAAGATATACAAGATGACACTGTAGAATCTTAATAGTTAAAATATTTTATATAAAAAACCCAAGCATTTGCTTGGGTTTTTGTTTTATATAGAAGTGTAGAAACTTATTTTTTAGCTAATAAATCTCTAATTTCTGCTAATAAGTCTTCTTGACTTGGTCCTGCAGGAGCTGCTGGAGCTGGTTCTTCTTTCTTTTTAGTTGAGTTAATACCTTTTACAATCATAAACATTACAAAAGCAACAATTATAAAATCGATAACGTTTGTTAAGAAATCTCCGTATAAAACAGCTACTTCACCAACAACTTTTCCAGCGTCATCTACAACACCCTCTTTAGCGATCCATTTCAAATCTTTTAAATCAGTATTAAATATTAATCCAATTAGTGGAGAAACAATTCCTCCTGTAAAAGAAGTTACAACTTGTTTAAAAGCTGCACCCATTACAAAACCTACTGCAATATCAATAAGGTTTCCCTTCATTGCAAAGTCTTTAAACTCTTTAAGCATTCCCATTTTTTATTATTTTTATTATTTGTTAGAATACAAAAGTAATAAAAAAAATCATCACTTTAACATTTTGTTAACACGCTGTGAAATTGCGGTTAAGGTTTCGTAAGGTATTGTTTCAGAAACATCGGCAATATGTTGTATCATTTCTTGATTATTAAAGATGATTACTTCATCACCTTCAGCACAATCAATTTTAGTAATATCTACCATAATCATGTCCATACAAACGTTACCAATAATGTGTGCTTTTTGATTCTTGATAATAACATAGCCCTTTTTATTTCCCAATCTTCTAGACAAACCATCTGCATGACCAATTGGTATGGTTGCCGTTTTGCTTTGTCTTTTGGCGGTAAAAGCTCTATTGTAGCCAACTGTTTCTCCTGGTTCTATAATATGAATTTGAGAAATAATAGATTTTAGATTATGTGTATTTTTAAGTTGAGCCGTTTCTTTTTCATCGTTACCAAAACCATACAAGCCAATACCAATTCTAACCATATTAAATTGTGCTTTTGGGTAGTTTATTACGCCAGAAGTATTTAAAATATGCAGCATTGGTTCGTACCCTAAATGTTTGTAAAATTGTTGGGCAATGTATGCAAAGTTATTTATTTGATTAATGGTAAAGTCTTGTTCTTCTAAATCTTCACTTGCAGCTAAGTGAGAAAATAAAGAAGCTACTTTTACGTGTGTTGCTTCCTTTAATTCGGCAATTATATTAGGAATATCTGTATGCCAAAACCCTAATCTATTTAAGCCTGTATTAAACTTTATATGAACTGGGTAATTCATTAACGGAATTTCATCAGCCAGTTTTAAAAAGGCATTAAAAATTTTAAAATTGTATAAACAAGGCTCTAACCTATAGTTTACAACAGATTGTAAGTTTTGTATGTGTGGGTGTAAAACTAAAATAGGACTTTCTACACCAGCTTCACGCAAAGCTATTCCTTCATGAACATAAGCTACGGCAAAATAATCTACCTTATTTTCTAAAAATTTAGCAATTTGTACGGCATCACTACCATAGGCAAAAGCTTTAACAACCGCTAGAACTTTTGTTTCTGGTTGTAATTTGCCTTTAAAATAATTTAGGTTATGCAATAGTGCATCTCCATCAATTTCTAAAACTGTAACATGGTTATTCATTTATTCCTTAGTTGAATCAACATCTTTTTGTGTTAACATTTTTTGTTTTTGGAGTGCCTTGTAATATGCAGCTCTACTTAAAGGCTCATATTCTTGGGTTTCTCCTAATAGTACTAAATCCTCATTTTGGGTTTTTCTAAAACTGTAATTTGCCAAGTTTCCTGTATGTGTGCATACTGCATGTACTTTTGTAACGTATTCTGCAGTTGCCATTAAAGCAGGCATTGGACCAAATGGTTTTCCTTTAAAATCCATATCTAACCCCGCAACAATTACTCGAACACCTCGGTTGGCAAGGTCGTTACAAACGGCAACAATTTCATCGTCAAAAAACTGAGCTTCATCAATACCAACAACATCAACATCAGTTGCTAATAAGCGAATGTTAGAGGCAACAGGCACAGGTGTAGAGCGAATTCTATTATCATTATGAGAAACTACTTCTTCTTCATCATAGCGTGTATCAACCTCAGGTTTGAAGATTTCTACACGTTGTTTTGCAAATTGAGCACGTTTTAATCTTCTAATCAATTCTTCTGTTTTACCAGAGAACATAGAACCACAAACTACTTCAATCCAGCCAAATTGTTCTGAATGATTTACTGTATTTTCGAGAAACATTTTGTAATTTTAGGCGTTAGAATATTAAATTTGATGTTACTTTGAATTTCAACAAATTTATGAATATTTACGAGTAAAAAATAACTTCAACTTACAACTTATGCACAAAAAATTAGAAGCCGATTTAATGAGTTTAGCACACAGCATTTTGCAATTAAAAAATAAAGAGGATGTGTTTGCTTTAAAAGAAAAATCGAAAGAAATTTATGAAAAATTATCTTTATTAGCTTTTGTAGAAGAATATATAAATACAACACCCAATTTAGAAGTAACAAAAGAGGAATTAATTGAAAATGTAGAAAAAGGAATCGCATTAAAAGAAAAACAAGAAGTTTTTGCGGTTGATATTGAGCCGGTTAAAGAAGATATTGAAGAAGAAACAGTAACCCTTTATGAAATAGAAGAAGAGGGAGTAACTTTACCTGTTGAAGACCAAATTGAGGAAGAATTGGCAGAGGAGTTAGTGATAGAAGAAGCAGAAGAAGATGCCGAAGAGGAAATTGAAGAAGAGATTGAAGAGGATGTGAAAGAAGAAGTGAAGGTTGTAGTTGAAGAAATTATAGAACAACCTTTTGATGAAATAGAAGATATTATATTTGCAGAACCAACCCCAGTTGAAGTAAAGGAAGAAGTTAAAATTGAAGAAAGTAAGACTTTGTCTTTAGAAGAAGAGTTGCAAGACACTATTTCTGTAGATCAAATGGCTACTTTATTTGATATTCCTGCTGCTGCACCAAAATCATTAAATGATAGGTTTTCTGCTAATATTCAAATAGGTTTAAATGATAGAATTGCCTTTGTAAAGAATTTGTTTGATGGAAGTCAAGAAGATTTTAATAGAGTAGTTTCTCAATTAAATACATACGGAACAGAAAAGGAAGCTTTAAAATTTATCAATAAAATGGTAAAACCAGATTACGACTGGTCTTCTCAACAAGAATTAGAGACTCGTTTTATAGAAATTGTAGAGCGTAAATTTGCATAAAACTATTTAAATTTAGAGCAGTAAATAATTTAATGGAATAACAGAATTATTTACTGCTTTATATTTTATTAACCCTAGAAAATAGAATAACTCTTGAAACCAATTTTAATACATACGCATTTTCATAAACGAAGAACCGGAGTTACTAGAAGTATAGAAAATGTGCTACCTTTTTTTAATAAGGAGTATGAGACTTATGTTTATGGTTATAATGTTGAAGGAGATAAAATTACGACTTCAAAATTAAAGAAACTTCTTTTTTCTGATCGAGAGGTTGTTGTGCATTGTCATAGAAATAATGAAATAATGAGAATGTTATTTCTACGTTTTTTAGGAGCAAAGTTTAAGTTAATTGCAACACGTCACGCAGAAACGACTCCGTCTGGATTAACTTTAAAATTATTAAAAAAAGCCGATAAAGTGGTAACACTCATAGAAAGTATGAGTGAAAACTTAGGTATAAAAAATACCATTGTTGGTCATGGAGTAAATGTTGATTTGTTTTCTCCTAAAAAGGATGTCGCTTTAGAAAATATTCAGCAAGAAAATGTAATTTTATGTGCAGGAAGAGTTCGTAAAGCAAAAGGGCAAGTAGTTTTATTAGAAGCAGCTAAGGTTTTAAAAGAACATAAAAATTGGGCTTTGGTAATTGTTGGTAAAATAGATAAACCTGCTTTTTTAGAGGAATTAAAAAAGATTGCAAAAAAGCATCATATTGCAGATCAAATATATTTTGTAGGTGAAACATCAGATATTGTTTCTTATTATCAAGCTTCAAAAATTGCTGTTGTGCCTAGTTTTTCGGAAGGATTTTCTTTAGTAACTGCAGAAGCTATGTCTTGTGGATGTTCTGTAATTGCAACTAAAAATGTGGGAGTCCATTCTTCATTAATAGATAATCAAAAGAATGGTTATTTATTTGAAGCAGGGGCTACCTCAGAATTAGAAACACTTTTATCTAAGTCATTAAAGAATGAAATTCCTCTTTTAGGAAAAGAAGCACGAGAAGAAATTCTAAAAAACTGGAGTGCAAAAAAAGAAGCAGAAAACTTAATGGCAGTTTATAAAACAACATAGGTTTAGATGCTGTAAAATAAGCTGTAAGAATAGCAATTGTAACAAATGTAGTTCGTGGTCGTCTTTAATTTAAAACCTACTAACATGAAACATTTAGCAACAATTTTATTCACACTTTTTATAACAGCTATTTCTGCACAAGATGCGGCATTTCAAAATTTCTACAATTCAAATAAAGAAAAATCTACGTTCTCTATCAATTTATCAGCTTCATTAGCAGGTTCATTTTTAGATAATGAAGACGATGACGATTTAATGAACATCATTAGAAAATCGAGCGATTTTAAATTAATGATTTTTGATAATAAAGACAATAATCTCTCTAAGGATTTTAGAAAATTCGGCAGAAAAAACAATCTAAAAACGCTTGCTCGAGTAAAAGAAAACGGAAGTAAAGCCGAATTATTTTTTATAGAGAAAGGTAGCTACATTAGAGAAATAATTATTAGAGCAAACAGCGATTCAGAAAAAATGGTGCTGTTTGGGGTAAAAACTAAAATTACACACGATGAATTAGCCGCAATGATTTCTTCTTCGGATGTAAAGTATTCATCAAATTAAAAAACAAGAATAAAAAGAGAAGGTTTTAACCAATCTTCTCTTTTAAAGCTTCAATTACTTTTTTACTATTTCCAATAAAAAATTCTTCATCAACTATAAAAACCGGACGCTTTAAAAACGTGTATTCATCCAAAAGAAACTGTCTATAATCAGCCTCAGACAACGTTTGGTTTTTTAAATCCATAGATTTATACAACTTTGCACGTTTATTAAAAAGTGCTTCATAACTGCCAGAAATGGCATACATTTCTTCTAATTGATCTGCAGTAAGGTTGTTTGTTTTAATTTCCTGTCGTTCAAAACCATCGGTATTTACCTCTTTTAAAATTCTTCGGCAAGTATCACAAGTTTGTAAAAAATAGACTTTCTTCATTTTTATAGATTATATTTACATCTCCAAAATTACACAAAAAAATGAACATACAATTCGATCTTTTAAGAACATCTCGCACACTAGTTTTAAAAGAATTAGAGGGCTTAACTTTAGAACAAATCCATACTACACCAGCTGGTTTTAAAAATAACATTGCTTGGAATGTGGCACATTTAGTGGTTACGCAGCAGCTTTTAAACTACAAATTAGCAGGTTTAAACTGTTTATGTCCAGATGAGTTAATCGAAGATTATAAAAAAGGAACCGTACCAACAAAAACCTTTACAGAAGAAGAGTTTGAAGAAGTAAAAGAGTTGCTTTTAGGTTTGCCAGACACTTTACAAGAAGATTACGAAGCAGGTATTTTTGAGAATTTTGTAGAATACCCAACAAGTACTGGTTTTGTACTTAATTCTATAGAGGTTGCTATTTCTTTTAACAATTTTCACGAAGGAATTCACTATGGAATTATAAGATCTATCAAGAAATTTTTATAGGTTTATTAGAAGCTGTTTCCAGCTTTTCGTTATATCTTTTTATAGCTGTCATTGCGAATCACACTTTTTCTTTGAGATTCGCAATCTCATAGCTTAAAATAGATTCTCCTCTTTATAGGCTATAAAAAGGATGCCACTTCAATCTGGGCTAAACTAGTTTGCTAACTTATAGTAATATAAAATTATCAATACATTTTTAAAGATGAAATTCAATACCAAAACAATTCACGGAGGTCAAAAACCAGAAGAAACTACCGGAGCAGTAATGCCTCCAGTTTTTTTAACATCTACTTTTGCTAAAACGAGTCCTACGAAACACAAAGGATTCGAATATTCTAGAGGAGGAAACCCAACAAGGGCTGCCTTAGAAAATAGTTTAGCATCTTTAGAAAATGGAACTCACGGATTTGCATTTGCATCGGGTTTGGCAGCAATAGATGCTGTTTTACGTTTATTAAATCCTGGAGATGAAATTATTGCAGGAGACGATTTATATGGTGGAAGTTATAGAATGTTTACCAAGTTATTTCAAAAATACGGATTAGAGTTTTCTTTTGTAAATATGGACGATGTTGCAAACATTACAAATGCCATTACGGAAAATACAAAGCTAGTTTGGATAGAAACACCAACCAATCCATTGATGAAAATTGCCGATATTAAAGCAATTTCATCAGCAGTAAAAGATATTGATGCTACTATTTTAATAGGAGTAGACAATACGTTTGCAACGCCATATTTACAGCAACCTTTAGATTTAGGAACTGATATTGTAATGCATTCTGCAACAAAATATTTAGGAGGCCATAGCGATTTAATTATGGGCGCTTTGGTTGTAAAAGATAAAAAGCTGGCAGAAGATATTCATTTTATTCAATACGCAGCAGGCGCAATTTCTGGACCAATGGACTCTTTTTTAGCATTAAGGGGTATAAAAACGTTACATATAAGAATGCAACGACATTGTGAAAACGGAATTGTAGTGGCTAAATTTTTAGAAAAGCATCCAAAAGTTAGTCAAGTTTATTATCCTGGTTTAGAAAATCATCCAAACTACGAATTGGCAAAAAGTCAAATGAATGGTTTTGGAGGAATGGTTTCTTTCCGACTAAAAGAGGAGACACAAGAAGCAGCATATGCATTTTTAAAAAACACTAAAATATTTACGCTTGCAGAATCTTTAGGCGGCGTAGAAAGTTTATCTAATCATCCAATTAGCATGTCTCATGGTTCTATTCCTGCTCCAGAAAAAGAGCGAATGGGAATTACAAATTCCTTAATTCGTTTAAGTGTAGGTATTGAAGATATAGAAGATATACTTACTGATTTAGAACAAGCCTTAAAAGCATAAAAAAAAGAGCCAATTGGCTCTTTTTTTTATGCTTTTAATTTAAAACTTATTCCGGATTTTTAACAGTAAAGACATTTCCGTCTAAGTAGTAGTTTGCACGTAATTTTAATTCCTGAGGATAATAAATAATGCTTTCCGGTTGTTGTTTTAACAAGTAATTACCAGTGTCCCATTTATTGTTTTTATTTTCATCAATAATGGCTCTAATAAAATATGTTTTTGGTTCTAATAGATTGTATCGTATTTGCCCAGAACCTGTAATAAAGCGTCTTTCTATAAGTTTGTCTTTGTTTTTTCCTTCTAAAAGTTCAATAATTAAATGATTAGAAGTTTCGTTTACAATATCCATGGTAATTCTTCCGTAATCTTCAATTTCTTTTGTAGTAAATTTGAAGTTTAAAGTATCGTTTTTTTGTTCAAAGATATCAGAAATAGCGTCTGGCATCATCTTAAAAGCATATTTCTGTTGTGGTTCTTTATCAAAAATAAAGGCTATTTTATTTTCTATGTTAGAAATTATACTAACAAAAGGAACTGATAATGTATCTTTATCTACCAAGGTAATCTTGCTCGTATCAATTTTTACAAGCGGGTTGTTTCCTTTTATAAAAAAAGTATCCCTAAGTTGTAGTGTTCCGCTTACAGAAGAACTTAAAATTAACGAGTCTGTTTTTTTCTTACGAAGATTTACAGTAACTGTATCTATAAATCTATCGTTTGTAACTATAAAATTTAAAGAATCCGCTTCAAAAGGTTTGTACCAGTAATTTAGTGTGTCTTTATCTATTTCTAGCTTAGAAACACTTCTAAAGTCTTCTGGAGTATCAGAGATAATTTGAACTTTTAGATCTTTTATGACACCTTCATAACCAAATTCAATTTTACCTCTTGTAATTTCTTTACCACGTTTAAATGAATAAGGTTGAGTTTCTTTAAATAATATTATTGGTTTTTTTATAATACTATCTCTAGGTAAAGTTATGGTATCTGTAAAAAAACCTATTTTATCTTCCCTTGGATTAAAAAGGTAATCGTTGACAGTTTCTTTTAAAGCAACCATTAAATACTTACCTTCTTTTAAGTTTGTAAGGTTAAAAAGAGAAGTGTCTAAAGAACTTGTTACATAATTTGGTTTCTTTTTAAAAACGATGGAATCTGTAAAAGAACTATCTATTTTATATAATAAAACATTGATGTTTTTTTGACTTTCGTCTAAATAAGCATCTTTAATTTTACCAGAAGTAGAAAGTGAGTCTATATATTTACCAGTAGAAAAAACATATTTAAAACTTTCTAACTTGTTTCCTTCATTATTATCTTCAATAGCATTACCAAAGTTTATAATATAGGTAGTGTTTTCTTGTAAAGTATCAAGTATTTTGATGTTTAAAAATTTACTAGCCGTACTTTGTGGTGTAACCAATAAAGGTGTTTTTAGAGGAGGAGAAACAATTAGTTGTTTGTTTAGGTCCTTTAATTTTATATACTCGTTAAAGTTTAATTCTATCTCTTTTGCATCAAAATTAATGGTTTCATATGCTGGTTTAGAGGTCACGAACAAAGGGGCGTCTTCGTCTTTAGGACCACCTTCTGGGTTTCCTGTTCTTGCGCAGTTAGTTAAAATTACAATTGAAATGCTAAAAAAAATTAATCTAAAAAAGTGTCTCACAAAAAGTAAATTTTATACAAATTAACAATATATTTTTGACTTAAAAATCATAAAGTTTATTCGGTGTATGCCATTGTTAAAATACTAATTTTTACACCTTCGGTTTTTTGCAGCTCTTTTGCACAAGCTTCTAAAGTTGCACCAGTTGTAATAACATCATCAATTAGTAAAATGTGTTTATTTTTTAAGGCTGTTATGTTAGATAACTGAAATTTTGTATCGTTATTATTAAAACGCTCAAAACGAGCTTTAAAAGTTTGAGTTTTTGAGGAGGAAGTTCTTAATAAAATATCTTCTACAAAGGTTTTATTTAGGTGATTACTTAAGGATTCTCCAAATTTTGAAACTTGATTATAACCTCTTTCCCTTCGTTTTTTAGGATGCAACGGAACGGGAACAATAACATCAATAGCAGAAAATTCATTATTTTCTATTAACATCTCTCCCAGCCAATTTCCGAAAAACACACCTACTTCTTCATTTCCTTTGTATTTTAATTCGTGAATTAATTTTTTGGTTATCCCTATTTTTCTGTAAAATAATAAAGAATATGCTTTTTCTATGGTAATTCTTCCATAGAATGTTTTAGTTATTTTATTTTCAGAATAGTTTGTAAAATTAGTTAAAGGTAAGTCGTGCCTGCAAAATGTACATATTGCATTTTCATTCTTAGTGAGTTGATTATCGCAATTTGCACATAATTTGGGGTAAAAAAGATTGAATAAGTCTTTTAAAATTCGCATTTTTACAAAGCCTTTTTTTTTAGAAAGATAAGATTATAATTTAAGAATAAGATTTGAACAACAGAATAAATTTTTTTAAAGAGTCAATAAAGAACTTAAAGACCTTAGGAACTGTTACACCGAGTTCTCGATTTTTAGCAGAAAGAATGTTAAAGAAAATAGATTTTTCTAAAGTAGAAGTTTTAGTAGAATTTGGTCCTGGAAACGGAGCGATAACCAAACTTATTTTAGAGAAGTTACCCATTAATGCAACTCTAATTTGTTTTGAAATTAATGATTGTTTTTACAATGAACTATCTGAAATAAAAAACAAGCAACTTATTGTTGTAAAATCATCCGCAGAAAAAATTGAAGAAGAACTAAAAAAACTCAACTTAAATAAAACGTGTCACATTATTTCTAGTTTGCCTTTAACCATCATTCCGGAGGAAGTTGCAGATGAAATTTTAGAAAAATCTTTTCGTGCTTTAGTAGATAATGGAACCTTTATTCAGTTTCAGTATAGTTTAACATATTTTAAAAAACTTAAAAATGTGTTTAATCAATCTATATCTTTAGGTTTTGAGCCCTTAAATTTCCCTCCAGCTTTTGTTTATCATTGTAAAAAGGTAAGTTAAAATTTTATTGATATATTTTTACAAAAGTTTCTTTAACTCTTTCTGATAATAATAAATAAGGAACAATAATTCCTGTAGAAATAAAACTTTTTAGTAGTTGATTTTCCTCTACACTTGTTAAATTATTAACACCTGTTATGGCTGTTGCTAAAAATGAATCCGCTACTATAAATACCAAATAAACGATTAAAAAGATAGCATATACTCTAGGGAAACTACTTCTCTTTTTTATAAATAAAACAATAATTAGTGGTAAAAAGACTAAAACTGCTGCGTTAAATATTGTTTCAATAATTAATAATAGCCCTATAGATAAACTAAAGTCTGTGCCACCAAAATAGACTAACCAATCTCCATTTAAATATACTTCTGTATTTAATAAATCCATAAAAACCCTTATTGGTGAGATACAGAGTCCAATACCAATTAAAATTAACCAACCACCAATAGGTTTATTTTCTTGATAATAAGATTCAATTTTTGGTGTTACATCGTAGTGATAAAGTTTAAAAGCTAACCAAGTAAAAAATATTAAAAAACAAATAAATATAAAAATGCCTAAGTATTTTAATGCTGAACCAGTTGAGGTAGAACTACCTCCTGTATTATAGGAAATGTTGTAGTTTAACTCGCTATCTAGTTTTTTTAAGTCATTATAAAATGCTGGAAATTCGGCTACACTTACAAAGTCCTTTTGTATTTTAAGTAAATGTTTTAAAGTTAATATATTTTTAGATTTATTATATAATACATCAAAATCGTAAAAAATATTTGGAGAGTTCAAGTTAAAATTGTCTTCATCAACATTCCATTCTTCTGGTAACTCTACATTAATGGTGTGGCTTCTTGTAATAGGATAACTAAGTTCGAAAGGTGTTTCTCTTTCAATTTTAGAAGGCATTGATAGTACATTTGTTATTGTGTACGGTGTAAAATCTACACCAATCTGGTTTTCCATGTATGATGGTTGCCAAATACTATCAATCTTATAAGTTTCGTTTATTGTAAATGTGTTTGTTTTAAGATTGTCTGTATATTCTGGTTTGCCTAAACTTTTTATATTCGCATGATAGTCTGAGTAAAATTTTTCAAACTCTTTTTGGATGTTGATAATACTATTGTTTTTAAAATAAAAACGAATATTATCAGCCTCTGCTTCACTGTAAATACTAGTTATTTTTAAGATTGCACCTTTGCCAACTTCCTCTAAAATATAATTATCTGTTATATCGATGGTGTTTTCTGCAAACGGAAAAATTTCTTCGAAATCTTTATTTCCTTTTTTAAGAACTAATCCAAATCTATAATCAGGAAAAACAACTTTATTAAAAGTACCACCTTGATTTGTGATTGTTGGGTCATACCAACGCTCACCTTCATTACCATCGATAACTTTAACTACACAATGATTAAAATGAGCAGGATTTGGCAATAAATTGGTAACAGTTTTCTTTAGATAAGTACTCACTAAAACAGGATACGCTTCAATGTTCATTTGATTAAGCATGGTTACTAATAATAGACTTTTGTCTTTACAGTCACCAAATCGTTGGTTATAAACCTTGTTAGGAGACGAAGGTTTGTAAGCGCTAATTCCGTTTTCTAACCCTAAATATCTTACTTCATCTTGCACAAACCTTAATGTAGCTTCTATTTTTAGACCTTTAGTATTGTTTTCTTTATCAATTTCTTTAATTTTTTTTAATAAACTGTTAGATAGATTGTTTTTAACTTTAAAAAGTTGAACACCCCAATCAATTAAATTTTCCCAAGATTTGTAATTACCTATTTCTATAAAGTTAGCATCTAAAAACCACGAAGGCGTATTGTCTTCAAAATGGGTGGCACTAATATTTTCTTCTAATAAAGTATACGTGTATTTGTTGTTATTAAAAGTTTCGTTAAACTTTAATTGGTTTTTAAATGACTTTACTTCAAGTTTGTTTTTAGAGTTAATTCTTACATTTATTTTACCTATCGGATGTGAATTGTCTAAATTATAATACTCTGCAAAATAATTTTTATGAATAGGGTTGTATCCCTTTCGTGTAAAACTATAAGCTATAATATCTCCAACTCTTACATCGCTAATATGAGTTACTGCAGACAAACTACCATCATAGATATAATTTTCTGCATCTAACTCTTGTCTTATGGTTTGAAATTCTGAATTGTTGAGTTTACTGATGGTTTGTCCATTTCTTATAATATCAATTTCATGAAAACTAAGGTTTTGATAACTTGGATCAAAAGAAATATTAATACTCGATGCTTCTTGTATACCTACATTTTCCGTAATTTTAGTGACAACTTTAAAATAATTTTCTTCGCTATCTACTTGTGTTTGTTGATCGTATAAGAGAATTAAAGTTCCCTGTGTTATTTCATCAAAATTAATATCTGGCTCGCTGGCATAGGTTTGAACTTCAACCCAATTAGGTGTTGATGTTTTTTTAATCTGAGCAAAATTTAAAGAGACAAATAAGAAGGAGAAAACAACCGTAAAAAGGCTTTTTAACATGTTATAAAAGTTTTAACAAAAGTAATTTTTAATATATAAAAAATTGATATAAATAATTTATTTTTGCTTTATGGCAAAACAAGAAGATCAATTTAAGAAAGTATTATCGCACGCTAAAGAATATGGTTATGTTTTTCAGTCTTCTGAAATTTATGACGGATTAAGTGCGGTTTACGATTATGCTCAAAACGGAGTTGAGCTAAAGAAAAATATTAGAGATTATTGGTGGAAAGCAATGGTGCAAATGCACGAAAACATTGTAGGTATAGATGCTTCAATATTAATGCATCCTACAACTTGGAAAGCTTCTGGACACGTAGATGCTTTTAACGATCCATTAATTGATAACAAAGATTCTAAAAAACGTTACAGAGCTGATGTTTTAATTGAAGAATATTGTGCTAAAATTGAAGGTAAAATAAATAAAGAAGTTGCTAAAGCAGAAAAACGTTTTGGTGATGCTTTTAATAAAGAAGAATTTTTAGCGACCAATGGAAGAGTTGTTGGGTATCAAGAAAAAATAAATACAATTTTAGCAAGAATGGGTTCTTCTTTAGAAAAAGAAGACTTAGCTGACGTAAAGTTATTAATTGAAGAGTTAGAAATTGCAGATCCTTTAACAGGTTCTAGAAATTGGACGGATGTAAAACAGTTTAATTTAATGTTTGGTACTAAATTAGGTGCTTCTGCAGAAACTGCAATGGATTTATATTTGCGTCCAGAAACTGCACAAGGAATTTTTGTAAATTTCTTAAACGTGCAAAAAACGGGTAGAATGAAAATTCCTTTCGGAATTGCACAAACCGGTAAGGCTTTTAGAAATGAGATTGTTGCAAGACAATTTATTTTTAGAATGCGTGAGTTTGAACAAATGGAAATGCAATTTTTTGTAAAACCAGGAACTCAAAAAGAATGGTATGATGCTTGGAAAGAAACACGTTTAAAATGGCATTTATCTTTAGGAATGGGAGCGGAGAACTACCGCTTTCATGACCACGATAAATTAGCTCATTATGCAGATGCAGCAGCAGATATTGAATTTAACTTCCCTTTCGGATTTAAAGAATTAGAAGGTATTCATTCTCGTACAGATTTCGATTTAAAAGCGCATGAAGAATTTTCTGGTAAGAAATTACAGTATTTCGATCATGAAGAAAATAAAAGTTACACACCTTATGTAGTAGAAACTTCTATTGGTTTAGATAGAATGTTTTTGGCGGTTTTTTCTAACTCTTTACAAGAGGAAGCGTTAGAAAATGGAACTACAAGAACTGTTTTAAAATTACCTGCAGTCTTAGCGCCTTTTAAAGCAGCTATCTTTCCTTTAGTTAAAAAGGATGGTTTGCCAGAAGTAGCGCGTGAAATTATGGACGATTTAAAATGGGATTTCAACGTTTTTTACGATGAAAAAGATGCCGTTGGTAAACGTTATAGACGTCAGGATGCAGCAGGAACACCATTTTGTATTACTGTAGATCATGACACTTTAGAAGATAAATGTGTTACTATAAGACATAGAGATACTATGGAGCAAAAACGTGTTGCAATAGCCGATTTAAAAGAAATTATTAAAGCAGAAGTAGATGTAAAAACTTGGTTACAGAAAATGTAATTAAATTTTAAGCAAAAAAAAAGCTGAATCTCAATTGAGATTCAGCTTTTTTTTGCTTTTAAAATAAGTGTTATGCTGCTATTTTGTCTGCACAACAAGCCATTTTACAGTCTTCTTTACAAAAGGTTGTTCCATCTTCATTAACAGAGCAACAAGCTTTCTCTGCTGCTGTAGTAGTAGTTTTGTTTTGGCAAGTTTCTTTACAATCTTCTGTACAAGTATGTGCTACTTTTTTAGGAGCAATAGAAGCTTTATAAAGTTCTCCGCCAGCAATACCGCTAACAAAAGCAACTAAATCTTCTTTAGAAGTTGTGTTTGCATCAAAGGCAATGTTTGCAATGCTATCTGTAAAAACAACTTTAGCATCTATAACACCTTCTTTTTTAGATAATTTAGATTGAATCGTTTTAGCACAACCAATTTCGCAAGTCATACCAGAGATAGCTAAAGAAACGTTCTCTTTTTGTACGGGTAGTTTTTCTTTTTTAACTTCACTTTTACATCCTATTAAAAGGAAACAAGCAAGTGCGAAAGAAAATAATATTTTTTGAATTTTCATTATTATAAGTTATAAAATTATTTTACAAATTTATTAATAAAAGCCTTGACTTTTAAATTTTTATAGATTTTTGTACTAATTTTAAATAAAAAAAGGTTGAAAACCGAAATCTTCAACCTTTTATACTTTTTTAAAGTAGCTTATTTAAAATCTTCGTCAGTAACACCTTCGTTAATTTTAATTTCTGTAACCTCAAATTTTATATCCATAGGTCCCATTTTTTGTCCCATTGAAAATGGAAATTTGACACCCTTTACTTCTTTGTAATTAGAAAAAGTAGAAGGTACTCTTACTTCTTTTCCATCTGGAGTTTTTACAACTTGAACTTCTTGTAATTTTAATCCAGATTTTATATCAAAAAATATTTCTTTATCATCATATTTAATAACGTAAGCTTTGGTGCCTTCTAAAGGTTCAATTCTTAAAAGTTCTCCTTCTTTATATGCTAATTCTCCTATAATTGTATTTTTAGCTTTTGATTTTGTAATTTCTTCTGCTGTCATTTCTTTTTTGTTACCTCGTGCTTCTTGGTATCCTGTTTCACCATCAAAAACCATTTTTTGTAAAACTTGTCCCATTCCAGAAACAATAACAACACTTTTATTAGGTGCAGCAGTTTTTGTTACTAAAGAAATATCCATTCCTTGTACTTTTGCCGCAGAAGTAATTGACACAGATTCAATTGCCATCAATTTATCTTCTCCTCCAATAGCATCAATGTAAGAATCAATAACAGAACTTGCAGTAACGCCTTCTGGAATTGCTATAGTCATCTCTGGCTTTTCAGTAGCATTACCATTTTTATCAAAGTAGTTGATGGTGTACCCTGTTTTTTCTAAATTATCTAAAACATCAATTGCTTTACCAGTAACAATTATACGAGCTTCATCACTTTTAAAGTATTTTAAAGCTGCATTTTGAACATCTTCTGCAGTAACAGCATTTATGTTAGTTAAATAGTTTTCGTAAAAATCTGTTGGTAAATTATAACGAGCAATATTTAAAGCAAAACTAGCCGCAGTTGCAGGTTTTTGTACATCTATAACAAAGTTACCAACATATTGTGCTTTTGCATTTTTTAATTCTTCTTCGGTAACTTTTTCAGTACGAATTTTATCGATTTCCTTTTTAATTTCTACTATAGAACTGTCTGTAACTACGTTACGAACACTTGCAGATGCTCTAAAAGTTGCCGCTACTTTACTCTGTCTAAGGCTAGAATAAGAACCATAAGTGTATCCTTTGTCTTCACGTAAATTCATAAATAAACGTGCAGTTCCACCACCACCAAGAATATTGCTTGCTAATAAAGCTGCATAATAATCTTTGTCGCCTAATTTTAAATCGATATTGTTAGCAACTACAACTTCTGATTGCACTGCGTTTGGCATATTGATAAAATTGATTTCTGTTTTAGAAACATTCTCTGGTTTTTTGAAAGTAACTTCTGGAATATCACTTTTTACCCATTTTTTGAATAAACTTTTTACTAATTTTTTAGTAGCTTTTATATTGATGTCTCCAACAATAATTAAATAAGCATTGTTTGGCTTATAATAAGTATTGTAGTTAGTTTTAACATCATCTAAAGTAATGTTGTTTACAGTTTCTTTAGAGATAAACTCTCCATAAGGATGGTTTTTACCATACAATAAAGCGCTTTCTACTCTTCTTGCAGTACTAGTAACATTTTTTTCGTCAGATTTTAATCCGTCTAAAGTAATTTTAATTTCTTTATCGAATTCTTCTTGCGTAAATTGAGAGTTTATAACTCCGTCTGCCATTAATTCTAATATCTCCGGGAAATATTTTGTTAATGACCTTGCAGAAGCACCAGAACTGTAAAAATTAACTCCAGCTCCTAAGAAATCTACTTTCTCATTAAATTCATCTTTGGTAATATTTTTTGTTCCTCTTCCTAATAAACTTCCCATTATGCTAGAAACTCCTGCCTTGTCTCCCTCTACAACAGGTTTGTTGTCTATAGTTAAACTAGCAGATGCTCTTGGTAATTTATGGTTTTCTACCATAATTACTTGTAAGCCATTTGATAAAGTAAATTTTTCTGATTTACCTAATTGAACCTTTGGTGCTGGTCCTGGTTTAGGTTGTTGGCTTCTATCTATTTGTGCAGTTGTAGCAAAAGACATTGCTATAAGTGCGATAAGTGATATTATCTGTTTTTTCATTGTATATGTCTTTTGTTAATTATTTTTTAGGTAAATATTCTAAAGTTACTCTTTGATTTGGGTTTAGATATTTTTTAGCAACTTCTCTAATATCTTCACGAGTAATAGAACGATAAATTTCAATTTCTGTATTAATTAAATTTGTATCTCCGTATAATACATTGTATCGTGCCAAAGAGTTTGCAATTCCCTCTACACTAGAGTTAGAGTTTACAAATTGATTTTCGAATTGATTTTGAAGTTTTTGGTATGTTTTTTCTGAAATTAATTCTGTTTGTAACGTTACAATTTCTTCATCAATTTCTGTAACTATGTCTGCTAATTTAGTATCACCTTGTGGTAATCCAAAAATAATATACGTTCCGTAATCTTCTTGACTTAAGTTAATAGCACCAGCTTGTAATGCCATTTTTTTAGTATCTACTAACTTTTTATATAACACAGAACTTTTTCCTGTACTTAAATAAGAAGAAATCATATCTAATACTCTAGAATCTTTTGTTTTCATAGACGGCGTTCTGTACGCTGTCATAATCGCTGGAATTTGAATGTTAGGGTCGTAACCTTTTGCTGCTATTGGTGCAGTAATAGGTTCTTCTTCTATTACAGTTCTTTCAATATCTGCTCCACGAGGAATTGGTCCAAAATAAGCTTCAATTAAACTTTTTGCATTTGCAACGTCAATGTCTCCTGCAACAACTAAAGTTGCATTATTTGGTACATAGAATTTTTTATTAAATGCTAAAAAATCTTCTAAAGTAGCATCATCTAAGTGTTGCATTTCTCCAATTGTTGTTCCTTTATATGGATGTTTTTTAAAGATTTCTTTTTTTACATATTCTAAAAAACGAGAATAAGGTTGGTTATCTACTCTTAATCTTTTTTCTTCTTTTACAACTTCGTTTTGAGTATCTACACCATCTTGACCAATAATAGGATGTAATAAACGCTCAGATTCCATCCATAAACCTAATTCTAGATTGTTAGAAGGAAATATTTCATAATAATAAGTTCTATCATCAGTTGTATTGGCATTGTTTTTTCCACCATTTGCCGCAACTATTTTAAACCATTCTCCTTTATCAATATTTTCTGTTCCTTCAAATAACAAATGTTCAAAAAAGTGAGCCATACCAGTTCTGTCTGGTTGTTCGTCTTTTGCACCAACATGGTACATTACTGCAGTTGTAACTACGGGTGCAGATTTGTCTTGATGTAAAATAACGTGCATTCCGTTATTTAAGTCATACTCTTCAAATTCTACTTGTTGTGCATTTATAGAAAATGCGATTAAAAAAGCAGAAGTAAGAGATAAAATACTTTTCTTCATGTATTAATTTTTAAGTTATTAATTGATATTTGTTTGACGCTGGCACCTTAAATATGTTACAGTATTTATTCAAACATTTTATAGATCTACCAAAAATAAAAATTTAATTATAGAATTCTTAGTGAATAAGGTTTTATTTACTTGATTTTGATGTGATTATTTTTTATTAAAAGATATTGTAGAGTATTAAAAAAGATGTATATTTGCACCCGCATTTTCATTAGGATTGTGCACAAATAATTAGTAATAAACGCAAAACAAATAGTATGTACGCAATCGTAGAGATGGCAGGGCAGCAGTTTAAAGTTGCAAAAGACCAAAAAGTATACGTTCACCGTTTACAAGGAGAAGTAGGATCAAAAGTTACTTTTGATAACGTTCTTTTACTTGATGAAAAAGGAAATGTAACTATTGGCGCCCCAGCTATAGAAGGAGCTTCAGTAACAGCTCAAATTTTAAGTCACTTAAAAGGTGATAAAGTAATCGTTTTCAAGAAGAAAAGAAGAAAAGGTTACATTAAGAAAAACGGACACAGACAATTTTTAAGCGAGATTCTTATTGAATCTATTGCTGCTTCTGGTAGCACAAAAGCTGCTCCTAAGGCAACTAAAGCTGCTCCAAAGAAATCTGCAAAAGCAGACGACTTAAAGAAAATTGAAGGTGCAGGACCTAAAGCTGCAGAAGCTTTAGTTAATGCAGGTTTAGATACTTTTGCAAAAGTAGCAAAAGCAGATCCAGCAAAATTGAGTGAAATCTTAACTGAAGCTAGTTCTAGATTATCTCATTTAGTAACAACTACTTGGCCTAAACAAGCTGGTTTAGCTGCAGAAGGTAAGTGGGATGAATTAAAAGAATTACAAGATAGATTAGACGGAGGTATTGAAAAATAATTCCTAAAAATTTAACTTTAACCTATAAAAACTCAATAACATGGCACATAAAAAAGGTGTAGGTAGTTCGAAGAATGGTAGAGAATCAGAATCGAAACGACTAGGAGTAAAAATATTTGGAGGACAAGCTGCAATTGCAGGAAATATTATTGTTCGTCAAAGAGGAACAACTCACAATCCGGGAGAAAACGTTTACATGGGTAAAGATCATACTTTACATGCAAAAGTTGACGGTGTTGTAGAATTCCGTAAGAAAAAGGATAACAGATCTTATGTATCTATTACTCCATTTGAAGCTTAGTCTATTTAAGTTTTAAAATTATTAGAAACGCTCAAACATGAAAATGTTTGAGCGTTTCTGTTTTTAGAAATTATTACGAGTAAATTAATTGCTTTTTAGATTACTAAAATAAATCGTTTTATGTTTTAATAAAGGTAATTCAGGTGATAAATGAGTATAGATTGAGCTTATTAAATAAATTTCATAATAAGAATAAAAGCAAGTTGTTGTAGTAGGGGATGGGTGTAAATACATGTTTTTTAGATTATTATAGCTGTTTTTTTGGTGTTTACAACTGCTAGTCATTTTATAGTTGTATATTTAACATGAAATTTAATTTACTTGTAACATTTTTTTCGGGGGAATATGAATGTTATTAATAATAGTTATTTTTCATAAATAAAAATAAGCTACTCTTAGGGTAGCTTTTTTTTTTATCTAGTTAATTATGTAGAAGCTTAGTTGTTACTATTTCGTATTTTTACGGCTATGAAATTTTTATACAACTTTGTCGTTTTTATAGCAGCTCTGTTACTGCCAATAATTGCTTTATTTAATAAAAAAATAAAACTTTTTGTATCTGGTAGAAATCAAACATTTTCTAAAATATTAGCCTTAAAGAATTCAGAAGTTATTTGGTTTCATGCAGCTTCTTTAGGCGAGTTTGAACAAGCAAGGCCAATTATAGAAGCAATTAAAAAAGAATACCCATCATATAAAATTTTAGTCACATTTTTTTCTCCTTCGGGATATGAAATTAGAAAAGATTATAATTTAGCAGATGTTATTTGTTATTTACCTTTAGATTCTAAAGCAAAAGCAAGAAAATTTGTAGAAACTGTAAATCCTAAATTTGCCGTTTTTGTAAAATATGAATTTTGGCCAAATATTTTAAATGAATTAAAATCAAAAGAAATTCCTACAATTTTAGTTTCAGGTATTTTAAGGGAAAAACAATTGTTCTTTAAGAGTTACGGAGGTTTTATGAGAAAATCTTTAGAAGCTTTTCATCACTTTTTTGTACAAGATGAAAATTCTAAAAATTTACTAGAATCTATCAACTTTAAAAACGTTACCATTGCTGGTGATACTCGTTTTGATAGAGTTTCTAAAATATTAGAACAAGATAATTTGTTAGGTTTTATCAATCAGTTTAAAGACAATAATTATACAATTGTTGCTGGAAGTACTTGGCAAGAAGATGAAGCGTTGTTGGTAAATTACATAAATAATAATGCTACAGAAGATGAGAAGTTTATTATTGCTCCACATAATATTAAACATGATGCAATTTTAGAATTACAGAATTCCATCAACAAAAAAACAGTTTTATTTTCCACTAAAGCGGATAAAAACCTCGCTGAATACCAAGTTTTTATTATTGATACGATTGGTATTTTAACTAAGATTTATGCCGCAGCAGATTTGGCTTATGTTGGTGGAGGTTTAAAAACAGGGTTACATAATATTTTAGAACCAGCAACTTTTGGGATTCCTGTTGTGATTGGTAATAATTACGACAAATTTAAAGAAGCCGTAGATTTGGTAAAAATTGGTGGCTGTATTTCAATTGCAAATCAAGAAGAATTTACATCTAATCTTATCAGTCTAAAAAAGGATGAAAACTTTAGAAAGTTAACAGGAGTCATTAATAACAGATATATTGAAGATAATCTTGGAGCAACAAAATTAATTATGAATTATTTAAAAGAGAAGATTTAATAATGGATTTTATATTACAACCTTGGGCTTGGTATGTTGGTGGCCCTTTAATAGCAATATCATTACTCTTATATTTTTACTTTGGTAAAAATTTTGGAGCATCAACAAATTTTGAAACATTGTGTACCATTGCAGGTGCAGATAAAGTGTCGGATTATTTTAAGAAAGATTGGAAAGACAGAGATTTTGCATTGATGTTTGTAGTTGGTTTAATAATTGGTGGCTTTATTTCTGCAAATTTTCTAACGCCAAATCAAGCAATAGATTTAAATCCAAAGACAGTGCAAGAATTAACAGATTTAGGTTTTTCTAATGTTGGAAGCGAATATTTTCCTGATGAAATTTTTAGTGAAGATGTTGTCTTTTCTTTAAAAGGGTTTTTAATTTTAATTATTTCTGGAGTTTTAATTGGTTTCGGAACCCGTTATGCTGGTGGTTGTACTTCTGGTCACGCAATTACAGGTTTAAGTAATTTAGAGTTGCCTTCTTTATTGGCGGTAGTTGGTTTTTTTATTGGTGGTATTATTGCTACGTGGTTTATAATTCCAATTTTATTTTAGCAAGGTTTGGCATTAAATAAAAAAATAATTAAAAATTTTCACTTCGAATATAGTCAACAAGTTCGTTGGAAATTTAAAAATATAATTCAATGAAAAACATCAAATTTTTAATATTAGGAATCTTTTTCGCAATCGTTTTAAGCAAAACGCAAGCAATTAGTTGGTATCGATTTTACGAAATGTTTAAGTTTCAATCTTTTCATATGTTTGGAATAATTGGAGGAGCAGTTGTAATTTCTATGATTTTTATGCAGCTTTTTAAAAGTGGAAAAATAAAAGACATTCACGGAAATAAAATAATACCAAAACCGAAAGAAAAAGGTTTTGTAAGAACACTTTTAGGAGGAACTTTTTTTGGTTTAGGTTGGGGTATTTCTGGTGCTTGTGCAGCTCCTATTTTTGTAATTCTTGGTTTCGAATTAATTCCGGCTTTAATTTTATTGTTCGGATCGCTTTTAGGAACGTTGCTTTATGGCGTTTTAAGTAAAAAACTACCAAATTAAATGAGCAAATTAGTAGACGGTTTTGGTAGACAAATGGAATATGTGCGACTAGCAGTTACAGATCGTTGTAATTTGCGTTGCCAATATTGTATGCCTGCGCATGGTATAGATATTGTTCCGAGACAAGAATTACTTACCTTTAAAGAAATGTATCGTTTAATTCGTGTATTAACCGAATTAGGGGTAAATAAAGTCCGTTTAACCGGTGGAGAACCTTTTGTACGTAAAGATTTTGTTAGGTTTTTAGAGATGTTGTCTTTTAATGATTTATTAGATGAAATTAATATTACTACAAACGGTGCGTTAATTTCTCATCATATTTCTAAGATTGAACAATTAGAAAAAGTAAAAAAAATCAATTTAAGTATTGATAGTTTAGATCGAGAAAAGTTTGCGAAAATTACAAGAAGAGATGTTTTTCCTGAGGTTTATAAAACCTTTGAATTACTAGAGAAAAGTAGTTTAGATTTAAAGCTAAACGTAGTAGTGCAATCTGGTTTTAATACCGATGAAATTGTAGACTTTGTACGATTGACAAAAGATAAAAATGTTGCGGTTCGTTTTATTGAAGAAATGCCTTTTAACGGAAAAGGACAGCGTGATATGAAAGAAAATTGGACTTTCAATAAGATTTTAAATGAAGTAAAAACGGAGTTTGATGTTACCGAAGTTCAGTCAGAAAAATCATCAACTTCTAGAAATTATAAAGTAGACAATCATTTAGGAACTTTCGGAATTATTCCCGCCTTTACAAGAACTATTTGTAACGATTGTAATAGAATTAGAATTACAAGTACTGGTACATTTAAAAACTGTTTGTTTGATGATGGTGTTTTTAATTTAAGAGATTTTATTAGAAAAGGCGCTTCTAATGACGATTTAAAAGAATTGTTTTTAGGTCTTGTAAAAGAAAAGCCAGAAAATGGATTTATAGCAGAAGCAAATAGAAAAGATGGTGGAGCTTCAGAGAGTATGAGTACTATTGGAGGATAAAAAAAATATGGACAGTTTTGATATTTTTATTTTTGCTTTCATTGTCTATGGAATATACAGTTGTGTAAATATTAAAAGTGATTATTTAGAATATAAAAAGTCAAAAAACTATATAGAGTTTAATATTTATATTAGAAATGTTGGAATTATTATTGCAAGTTTCATTGCATTAATATATCAAATTAATAAATTGCTTAATTAAACGAATAATGATTTCAGTAGAAAAAGCTTTGCAAACCGTTTTAAATTCAAGTCAAGAACTTGGAATTGAAGAAGTTCCGTTTATAAAATCTGTAGGTAGAATTCTAAAAGAAGAGATTCTTGCAGATAGAGATTTTCCGCCATTTAATAGAGTTTCTATGGATGGAATTGCAATTGATTATCCTGCATTTAAAAATGGACAAAGAGATTTTAAAATAGAAGGAATTCAAGCTGCGGGAAGTGAACAGATCTCGCTTAAAAATCCTGAAAACTGTATTGAAGTTATGACTGGAGCTGTTTTGCCTAACAATGCAAACACAGTTATTAGATATGAAGATGTAACGATAATAGATGAAATTGCAACCATAAATATTGATGTAATTAACGATGCTCAAAATGTTCATCCGAGAGGAAAAGATGGACAAAAAGGAGATGTATTAATTGAAGAAAATAAAATAATTTCTGCTGCAGAAATTGGTGTTTTAGCAACGGTTGGTAAATCAACAGTAAAAGTTGCAATACAACCTAAAGTAATGATTGTTTCTACGGGTGATGAATTGGTTGGTGTAGCTGAAATTCCGTTAGAACATCAAATTAGAAGGAGCAACGTATTTACGTTAGTGTCTTTGTTAGAACGTTTAAGTATTCCATCGGAAACAGCACATATTACGGATGATAAGCCAATTTTAAAATCGAAAATAGAAAGCTACTTGCAAGAATATGATGTGTTACTTTTTAGTGGCGCCGTAAGTAAAGGGAAGTATGATTTTTTACCAGAAGTTTTTGATGAATTAGGGGTAGAGAAATTGTTTCATAAAGTTACACAAAGACCTGGGAAGCCATTCTGGTTTGGAAGAAGATCTTTTCTTAAAGAAAATGATTTAAATTCTGATAATCATACAAATGATAAATACAAAAAGAACACAATTGTGTTCGGATTTCCTGGGAATCCAATTTCTACTTTTGTAAATTGCTTAGCCTATTTTTACCCTTGGTATTATAAATCTGTAGGCATAAAATTGGAAGAAGAAACGGCAATTTTAAATGCTGATGTTTCATTTAAACCTAACTTAACGTACTTTTTACAAGTAAAATTAAGTTCAAGGTTTGGACATTTAATTGCAACTCCAATTACAGGAAATGGTTCTGGAGATTTAGCTAGTTTGGTAAAAACAGATGCTTTTATTCAGTTATCAAGTGATAAAATAGAATTTAAAAAAGGAGAAGTTTTTCCGATAATTAGATATCGATAGTAAAATGAAATTTAAAGAGAAAAAGAGGAGTTTATTGAATTCATTATATGAAAGAAAATTTGATGGCAAAGATTATAATGCTTTTGAATTACTTAAAGAATTTGAAATCAGTAAAGAAGAAGCTTTTGAACTTGCCGAATCTTTGAAAAAAGATGACTTTGTTAAAGCTATTGCTACTAAAGATGGTGTTTATTTGAAAATTAATTCACGTGGTATAGAATTTATTGAAGAAAGTTTATCAGATGATAATGAATTTTTTACAAGTGAAGAGAAAATAGACATTACTAAAAGATTAGATGGGTTATCTGTCCAGCTTGATAGGTTAGAAAAGGGTCAAGAAATTATTTATGACGATTTATCTGATGAAATATCTGAACTCAAACCATTGCTTTCTATTTTAAATAAAAAGAATTGGAAACAAATCTTAAAAGGAAAACTTGTTGATATTGGATTGGGAAATTTAACAGAAGAGGTGGGTGAAATTCTAATTGATGTTTTTAAAGATAAAAAATTTTTACAATAAATTAATAATATGTCAGACTTTAGTCATTTAAACGAAAAAAATAACCCTAAAATGGTAAATGTTTCTGATAAGAAAATTACCAAAAGAACGGCAATTGCAAAAGCAACCATGTTTTTAGGAGAAGAAGTAATTGCTCACTTTACAAATGATGAGTTATTTACTAAAAAAGGACCTGTTTTTCAAACGGCAATTATTGCTGGAATTCAAGGTGTAAAAAAGACATCAGAATTAATACCAATGTGTCATCCGTTGTTGATTAACGGTGTAGATGTTGATATCAATATTATAGATTCAGAAAATATAGAAGTTTTTTGTGAAGTTACTATTACAGGGAAAACAGGAGTAGAAATGGAGGCTTTAACAGGCGCAAATATTACTTGTTTAACCATTTATGATATGTGTAAAAGTATTAGTCAAGAAATGGTGATTAAAGAAGTGAAGCTGTTGAAAAAAACCGGAGGAAAATCTGATATTAATAATAAATAACTTTCTATCATTCCGATCTTAGGAGAAATCACATAAAGTTACAAAATTTTGGAATTCTACATGATGAGATTTCTCAATCGCTTAAAAAAAAGCACGTTTCGAAATGACAATTGTTTTAGAAACAATAGAATAATAATATGAAAAAACACAGTAAACATACCAATTTAGAAAGAAGAGATAACGATAATTTTGCTCCGAATGAAATTGCAATTTTGGGCACAAATTGTGGGGTTATTTCAGATTTAGTTCATAAAGTCTCTCAAAATTTATCAGATTATAAATTGGCTTATTTTGATGCTTCTCATGCTAAGGAAGTCGTGAAAAATAACTTGTCAGAATATGTGTTTCATCACGAAGGAAATTTGCAAATAACCACATCTGGGAATATCAATAAATTTCAGCAGCGATTAGATTTTGCTAAGTTTGATTATGTTTTTATCAACGGAAATCATTATCAAGGAGCAAAACAAATTTTAATTTTAGATGAAGCAAAAGAAGCTTCTGTTTTAAAAAGATTAGATCAGTTAGATCGTATTCAGTTTATAGTTAAGTTGAGATCAGAAACTGAATATTTTAACTTTTTAGAAGAGAAATATCCGCAGATAAAAAATATCACTTGTTATACTATTCATGAAATCGATGCGATTTCTAATCATATTCATAATTTAATTCTAGAAAAAATTGCTCCTGTAAAAGGTTTGGTTTTGGTTGGTGGTAAAAGTACAAGAATGGGAACGGATAAATCTGAACTCGATTATTTTGGAAAACCACAGAAAAAAGTGGTAAAAGAATTGTTAGAAAATAATAAGTTAGAAACCTTTTATTCTGTTCAGAATTCATCAGAAAAAAAAGATGAAATTTCAGATAAATTTATCAATTTAGGTCCTTTTGGAGGGATTTGTTCTGCGTTTCAAAAAGACCCAAATGCAGCTTGGTTTGTGTTGGCAACAGATGTTCCTTTTGTAAATGAAGAAATTATTCAGTTAGTTTTAAAATACAGAAATCCGAGTAAGGCAGCAACGGCAATTAAGGGGAAAGGTAAAGATTTTCCGGAACCTTTAATTACTATTTATGAGCCGAAAGCATACGCTATTTTATTACAATATTTAGCGCAAGGATATTCTTGTCCGCGTAAAATGTTAATTAATTCTGATGTAGAAATTGTTGAAATTGATGATGATTATATTAGAAATATAAATACTCCAGAAGAGTTTAATGAAGCTAAAAAAGAGCTAAATTAGTTGTAAATTAGAATGTTTAAATTTATGTAATCTCACTTTTATTATGAAAACAAAATCTTATTTTTTTATTCTTCTTTTCGGAATACTTTTTGCTAGTTGTAAACCGGAACTTTCTACAAAAGAATTTATGGTAGATAATTGGGAAACTACTTACCTAAAAATAGAAATGTATACGGTTAATAATACAGATTCTTTGCAAGTTTACGAAGACAAATTTGATGATAATCCAGAATTAGTAGCACAATCTCAATATAATAATGATGGTACCTTTTCTGCTTGGTTTAAAAACACAAAAGGAGAGCAAATATCTAAAGCTATTGGAGAATGGGATGTAGTTGGAGATTCTTTAAAAGTAGCTTTTAACTATGGAGGAAAAGATAAGAAAGTAAGCTACTTTATTGAAAGAACTACAGAAGGTTTTATAGGGACAAGTAAGTATGATTGGGATGAGGATGGAAACTTTGATGACCTGTTAACCATGAAGACAAAGAGAATTAAATTAGATTAGATTTGGTGAGTTTTAAAAAAATATCCTTAAGAATACGTATCTTTTTATCAATGATTTTATTGGTGTTATTGGCATCTGTATTAATCTTGGTGGTTACTATTTATCAATATGATGAACAGACAAAAGACTACAATATTCAGCGTTTTGAACGTAAAGAAGCTACTACCAAAGAAATTATAGAATTAGAGCTTAAAAACAAAACAACCTACCCGGTAAATACTGAAAATTTAGCTAAAATATTTCAAGAACGTATTTTTGAAATATCATCTATTAATAAGTTAAATATCTCGTTTTACGACTTAAAGGGGAATTTACTAAAATCTTCTACGGCAAATGCTTTTGAAAAGGTAGATATAAAACCGCTTCCGATAAATGTTTTAAAAGAATTATCGCAAAATTCTAATCATAAAATATTAAAAACAAGTGTAGAAAATGGAACAGGTTATCAATCTTCGTACTCGTTTATACATGATCCGAAATTTAAAAGAATTGGTATTATTGAGCTACAGTTTACACAAGATAATTCTGAGATAGAACACGAATTGAGAGAGTTTATGTTGCGATTGGGTGTGGTTTATATATTAATGTTTCTAATTGCAATTGCAATAGCATATTTCTTATCAAGTTATATTACAAGGTCTATTAAATCGATTTCTGATAAAATGCAGCAGACACGTCTTAATAAACGGAATGAAAAGATTATTTTAGATAAGGCAAGTTCAGAAATAGAAATTTTGGTGGAAGCATACAATCATATGATTGATGAATTGGGAGAAAGTGCTGCTAAATTAG
Source organism: Polaribacter sp. HaHaR_3_91 (assembly GCF_019278525.1). Lineage (NCBI taxonomy): Bacteria > Pseudomonadati > Bacteroidota > Flavobacteriia > Flavobacteriales > Flavobacteriaceae > Polaribacter > Polaribacter sp. HaHaR_3_91. The sequence goes on along the minus strand of NZ_CP058986.1, from coordinate 3,896,120 downwards.
CTAAAAGTGAGCGAGAACAGGCGTGGCGTGAAATGGCAAAACAAGTAGCGCACGAAATTAAAAATCCTTTAACTCCAATGCGTTTAACAGTGCAAAGTTTTGAGAGAAGGTTTGATCCTACAGACGAAAAAGCAAAAGAGAAGTTAAAAGAATTTAGCCAGACTTTAATTCAGCAGATAGATGTTATGAGTTCTATAGCATCTGCTTTTTCCGATTTTGCTAAAATGCCAACTCAAAAGAAAGAACAATTAGATGTAATTAGTGTTGTAAAGTTTGCTCTAGATATTTTTTCGGAGCGTTATATTAAATACTATCCGCAAGAAAAAGAACTGCATGCTAATTTAGATAAAACTCAATTAATTAGAGTGATTACAAACTTAGTTAAAAATGCAATTCAGGCGGTAAATGTTGAGGAAAACCCTTTAATTGAAGTAAAAGTTTTTTCTGAAGATATAAATATAAAAATTACAGTTTCTGATAATGGAAAGGGAATCTCTGACGACCTAAAAGACTTAATTTTTGAACCTAAATTTACTACAAAATCAAGTGGAATGGGGTTAGGTTTAGGTATGATAAGAAATATTATTGAAGCTTATAAAGGAACTATTTCTTTTACTTCTAAAGAAGGATTAGGTACTGTGTTTACTGTGGTATTACCAAAAAGTTAATATAATCATTGCCTTGAATGTGAAGGATAGGTAACTAAATTTATAAAAAATGAAATTCGAGAATATTTTAATTGAGAAAAAAGATAGTTTGGCTAAAATTACTATCAACAGACCCAAAAAATTAAATGCTCTTAATAAGGCTACAATTATAGAACTGAATGAAGCTTTTGAAGAATTAGAAGATGATGCTAATATTAGGGTAATTATTTTAACGGGTAGCGGAGAGAAAGCTTTTGTTGCAGGAGCAGATATCTCTGAATTTGCAGATTTTTCTGTAGATGAAGGAACCAAATTATCTAAATTAGGGCACGATACTTTATTCGATTATGTAGAAAATTTGTCTACACCTGTTATTGCAGCCGTAAATGGTTTTGCTTTAGGTGGTGGATTAGAGTTGGCAATGTCTTGTCATTTTAGAATAGCATCTGATAATGCAAAAATGGGCTTACCAGAAGTTTCTTTAGGGGTTATTCCAGGTTATGGAGGTACACAACGTTTGCCGCAATTGGTTGGTAAAGGAAAGGCGATGGAAATGATTATGACAGCTGGTATGATATCTGCTGAAGAGGCAAAAGAATATGGCTTGGTAAACCACGTTACTCCTCCAGAGGAGTTATTGTCATTAGCCGAGAAAATAGCAAGTAAGATTATAAGAAATTCTTCGGAAGCAATAAGCGCTGCTATTAGAGCAGTTAATGCAGGTTTTGAAGATGGTGTTAATGGTTTTGATGTTGAAGTAGATGAATTTGGAGAATGTTTTGGAACAGATGATTTTATAGAAGGTACTGATGCATTTTTAAATAAAAGAAAACCAAATTTTAAGTAGCGGTTAAAATAAAATAGTAACTCCAATTTTGGTCAAATAAAAACCTCATAATCGCAAGACTATGAGGCTTTTTTTCTAGTTGTAAATTGATTTATTTTACAATTATTTTTTTAGAGATGGTGTTTAAGTTTGTTTGTACTTGTAATATGTATAAACCACTGTTTAAGTCTAAGTCAATTTTTTCAGAAGAAATAATACCTCCACTTACGCTTTTTCCTGAAATGTCATAAATAACATATGCAGATTTTAAAAGACTTTGTGGTACCATAATATATTCTGATGCTGGGTTAGGAAATACTTTAATTATTTCTGCAGTTACACTCTCTGTAGCTAACGTAGTAGGGTTTAAGCTGTAAAGTTCGTTCCCAGTATCTCCATTGTCACCTTCAAAATATAAGATATCGTTTAATACAGTAATTTCATCAATATCTTTAATAGTATTGTCTAGTTGTTCAATAGAAGTTCCATTCGTTCTAAATAAATATTGGTTGGTACTTGTAGCATCTTCACCACTGTAATATAAATACCCATTATAAGCAGCATAATTGGAAGGATCATGGTTTTTACCAGAAATATTACTGATGTTTTTTATAGTATTTGTTGTTGGGTTTAAAACATAAAGTTGATCATCATTAGTACCATCATCACCAGCAAAAAATAATTGATCATTCCATGCAAATAGATCTGCTATTCCTGCTAAGTTTGTAGCAGCTGCTACAGTTATTGTACCAGTTTCTGTACCGTCTGTTTGCCAAAGAGCATTGTCTGCTTCAAAATATAAAATGTCATTAACTATTGTAAAATTACTAATACTAGAATCTCCAGTTCCTGCATCTATATCTTTAACTAATGTAAAGGTATCTGTAGTTGGTGAATATTTATAAAGTTCGTTACCATAAGATGCATCTTGTGTAGAATAATTCATATAGATATAAAGCGCATCTTTATAAGCAACCATTTCAGCAAAAATAGATTCGAAACCATCTCCTACATCAGCAACTTGTACAGCGTCGTTTTCTCCATCCCATTGCACTAATTTATTTGCTGTTTCTGCACTTGTATTACCTGGTTGTCCTCCAACAGTAAAATAAGCCATTCCGTTTAGTTCTGTAAAACGTTGAGGTGCTTCTCCTGTAATAGTTGGCATAATATCTGCTTTTGTTGTACCAGCTTCTGTTCCGTCTGATGTCCAAAGTTCAGCACTACCGTCATTTGCTGTAAAGTAAAGTTTATTATTAAAGATGAAGTAAGCAAATGGATTTCCACTATCAGAACCTGGTTTAATATCTTTTAGAAAATTTGTACCGTCTGTTGTACCATCTGTTATCCAAAGTTCTTTTCCTAAATCTTCTCCACCGGGAGTATTAGAACCGTTAGAATCATCTGCAGAAAAAAATATTTTTCCATCTAAAACAGTAAGATATGCAGGATTAGAGCTAGAAGCTCCGTTATTATTAATTTCTTTTACAAGTGTAATTTGTGCGTTTAACGCAATTGCGCTGATAAGAGCAGTAAATAAGAGTAATTGTTTTTTCATAATTGTGAGTGTTTAAAATTGATTAATATTACTTAGGAAGGTTAGGTATTAAAGTTCTCCCTCTGCTAGAAGACAAGGTTTCCATGAAGGCAATTAAGGCTTCAATTTCATTTTTTTCTAGATTTAATTTTTTTAAGATAGGTGAGTTTGTAGGTATTAAAGAGTCTCGCCCTTTACCTAAGTATTTTTTCTGAACAACCGCAGGGTTTCCAAGGTTGTAAAATTGAACAACATCTAATAAACTAGGGAAGTGTCCATTATGCATCCAAGGACCAGTTCTGGCAACTTCTCTTAATGTTGGAGTTCTAATTTTTCCAATATCATCCATGTTTTTGGTAACGTTGTAGCGACCAAAATCTTCATCTTTGGTGCCAAACAAGGTTTGTCCGTCGTTGTGAAATTGGTTGTCTGAAAAATAAGGGGTGTTATGGCAATTGATACATCTTGCTTTTGTGCGGAATAAGTGTAAGCCTAAAACTTCTTGATTGTTAAGTTTGGTAGAATCTCCTTCAACAAACTTATCGAACTTTGTTTTGTAGCTGTTTACGGTGCGTTCAAAGGTTGCTATGGCATACTGAATACGTTGTAATGAAATGGTATCATTACCAAAAGCGGCTTTAAATAAAGGTTTGTATCCTTCTATTTTTGCTATTTTATCTACAGCAATATTCAGTTTTTCATTCATCTCTAAAGGATCTCCAATAGGAAATCTAGCCTGATCTTCTAAGCTAGAAGCACGACCATCCCAAAACAAACTGTGTGCAAAACCAACATTTAAAATAGTCATAGAGTTTCTTGCTCCTGTCTGGCGATCGTGACCAAAAGAACGGGTAGAATTATCAGTCCAAGCTAATTCTGGATTATGGCAAGAAGCACACGCTATTTGTCCGCTAACGGATAATCTTGGATCGAAAAAGAGTGTTTTTCCTAGCTTTGATTTCTCTTTACTAAAAGGGTTGTATTCTGGATGTTGCAACTTTGGTAAAGCTCCAATATCTTTAAAAGCTTTTTTGTCTACGGTACTATCTAAATTTGGAGTAGGCCATTTAGTATTGTCTCCATTGGAATAAATAGCTTTTAGGTTAGCAATATTGGTGTACTCTTCTTTATGTTCTGTTTTACAAGAACATATAATAATGCAAATAAATAGGGTTAAAATAAGGTTGTTTTTCATGGTTATTATAGTGTGTATTCAGTAACGCAATTGTTAGTAGTTAAATCTTCAGGAACCGTATAATTGGCTGTATTATATAAACGATATTCAGAAGTAATGGTACCTCCAAAAACTTCCTCATTTGTAAGGTTTAGTTTAAATTTTAGTTCAAAAATTCCATCACCAATTTCTTGGTAAGTACCTTCTCCAGAAATGGCAAAAGCATAGCTATTGCCATTTGTACCAGAGATTGTTAAAAATTGAGGGATTATTAAAATGGAGCCGTTAGTTGTACTTGTTCCGTTTTCTGGAAAAAATTCTATTGCCGGTGTTACGTTAAAACCAGGAGAGTTTACACGATCTGTACCTTCATTTGTAAAATATCTTTTTAGATTAAAAGAGTTTGTTGTAGTGCTTGAAATAGGACTGTCGAAACCTATTTGAAAGGCATGATGATAAATATCATCCGAAGTATCTGTAGTTCCTTTATCATCATAAAGTACCGCATTTGGGTTGGTTGCATCTACAACAATTGGGTAGGTAAATGCAAATGTAGATTGCCAAACACAAATACCATCTTCATTAAAATCGCTCCAATGTTCTAGGTAAGTTCTGTAAAAACTGTCTGATAAATTATAAAAATTTGCGGCAATATTTACGGAGTTGTCTCTAGCGGTTTTAATTGGTTTTACAATTTGTAAATTTTTGTTTCCGGTTGCATTGTAATTATCTGTATCATTTAATGTGATGATTGTTTGGTAAAGAACATCATCATTATTAATAGCTTCATTTAACGTTAAACGATACGTAATTGATGTTTTATTTTCGCCTAAATTTAAAGTAGTTAAAGTGTAATCAAATCCGTCTAAAAAACTAAAAATATCTAAATTTTCTATTTCTGAAGGAATATATCCGTTAGGGAAATTTACGGCAAAGTCAATTTGTTCACCTGGTGTACCTGTAATTTCAATTCTGTTCTCTAGAAATGTATAGGTGGTTGTAATAGGTTCTAAGTTAATAGTGAATTCCGTATTAGTTTCATTTGAATTTAAGTTGCCTAAATTTATAGAAGAATCTGATACCGATTCTAGATTTAGAACAATGCTTTCGTTACTAGACCAACGTTTGCCGAAGTTAATATAAATAGTATCGGTTAATTGATTGTTTTGAAATGAAACTTGATTTAATGGGCTTATGGTAAATAGATCTTCATTAGAGGAAGATGTAACGCTGTAATTTACGGTTACCTCATTTTCTAATGTGTAAGATGTTAAGGTTACAGGTACTTTTAAGGTGTTAATGCTTGTGTTTATATAATTAATACTTGGTATAATGGCGCTACTTACTTGTGGGTATTCGAGTGGTTCATTATTGCTGTTGGTTAAAAAATTAAACCGAACAAAACTTGGAACGTCATTAACTGTATTGTCATCATTTTTAGAGCATGAAAACAGTATCGCAAAAACAGTTGCTATGGCTAATATGGTTTTAGTATGTTTCATTTTGCTGTAAATTAGAGTTAAGTTCAATGTTACTATTTGGTATTGGAAGTATATATTTTCCTGAAGGATAATTTAAGTTACAAGTTTGCGATACGCAGTCTGCACCTCGTATTATATTTTGTTGAAATCTTGCTAAGTCGAATAAGTATTGAGTTTCAAAGCACATTTCTTTTCGGCGTTCTTGTAGAAGAATACCCTGTAAATCTGTCGTCTCTGTAAGTAGCGTGGCATTTGCTCTGCTTCGTAATATATTAATGTCGTCTTTACAAGCTTCTAGATTTTCAAGTCCTAATGAGGCTTCGGCTCTTATTAAATACATTTCACTTAATCTGATAGCTATAAAGCCTGGGTTATCTTGAAATTTTTTAGTAAAATAATATGGGCGGTCTTCTAGTTCACCACCAATTAAGGTTGGTAAATTAGCTTCAAGAAATAGCTGTCTACGTAAATCATTAGGTTCAAAAAGGTTTAATAAATCTTCCGAGGCTACATAATCCCCATAATCTGCTGTTGAGGTAAAACCATAGGAACTCGACAGTGAGCCTCCTACCGTACCACCATTGTCTCTCGGAATTGAAAACTCTAATAATACTTCAGAAATAGGTAAATCTGGTTTTTCCCATTCTGTTATATAATCATCCGAAGGTGTTAGTGTTTTTCCTGAATTGAAAATCACTTCATTTGCCAAATCGTAAGCATTTTGCCAATCGTATTGAGAAACGTAAACTCGAGCAAGTAAAGCTTGAGTACTTACTTTATTGAAATAAGAATATGTTGGTCCATCTAAAAGTAAAGTGTTGGAGTAGTTGTTTATTGCTGAAGTTAAATCGGCAATAATTAAAGTATAGGTTGTTGCTAATGTTTCTCTAGATGGGTAGGTGATGCCATTGGTTAAAGTGGTTTTATTATAAACAATGCCTAAATGACTAGCATCTGCAGTAAAACCATAATTTTGCGCATATATTTGAGATAATATAAAGTGAACATAAGCTCTAATGGTTAGGGCTTCGGCTCTTATTTGATTTTTTATATTATCATTAGAATCTGTTAGTGCATCCACATATTCTAGAATAAGGTTTGTTTGGTTTATAATATCGTAGCAGTCATCATAAAACCCGTCTAAATTACTGTCATCTGCTAAATCTGTAAAGTTGTAAACGTTTTCTATATTAAAAGGCACCGTAATTTGTCCAGTATTACTTCCGGTTTCTGTTGGTGTAAAGGTGATATTGCCAGATTGCATATCGGCGTAAGTAGCATAGCGCTCGCCTCTCACGTTGGATTCTAAATTATCGTAAGCACCATTTAGTGCGGTTACCACACCGTCCGTAGTATTTAATAATTCGGTAATAGAAGTTTGAGATCCTGGTTCTTGTTCTAAAAAACCACTGCAGTTATAAAAGGTTGCAATTAACACTGTTAAGAAGTATTTAGAAAGTTGTTTTAGTTGTTTTTTTTGTGTCATCATCACCTTAAAATTTTGCATTTACTCCTATTGAAATTGTTCTCGCTTGTGGGTAGGTAAATCTAAATTCATTAATACCATTTCTGCCATTTAAACTTTTTTCTTTGTACCAGTAAAGGACATTAGAAACATCTGTATATACAGATAAGCCATCTAAAAAACTTAGACTATTTTTAGGAAAGCTATAGTTTAAATTCACGTTACTTATTCTTAAAGACGTAGCGTCGTACAAGTATTTATCGTAGTTAGAAATGGTTGGGTTATTGCTGGTTACAATTGGGTTAAGAGCAACATCTCCTGGAGTTCTCCAATAATCGTACGCATTTACAGATAGATTTCTGTTTGAAGTAATATTGTATTTGGCAATAAGTTCATCTTCTGCTAAATAATCACCGCCTATTTGAAAGCTTCCTCGAATGGATAAGCTTATATTATTGTTGAAGGTAAACGTGTTATTGAACCCTCCGTAGGCATCGGGTTGATAATCACCTATTGGAACCCAATCGGCACTGGTAAACAAACTGTTGTAAGTTATGGCGTCGTAAATTTCGCCATCTTTTTTAAGTAAGTCACGCCCTGTAGCAGGATCGATACCTGCCCATTTAATACCCCAAATAGTAGAAGTGCTGTAGCCTACTTTTTGTGCTAAGGCAATTTCTGAAACTGAAAATTCATTACCCAATCCTTTCAGTTCTGTAACTTCACTTTGTAATGTAGAGATGTTAAACGAGGTAGTCCATTTAAAATTTTCTTTTTGAAACCATTTAAAATTTGTTGATAGCTCTAGGCCTTTGTTGTACATGCTTGCAGCATTAATTTGTATAGAGTTATATCCGGTTTCAGAAGGTATACTTCTACTTGTAATAAGATCTTGAATATCGTCGTAATAATATTCAAGCGTTAAACTCACCGTGTTTAAAAAGTTGAAGTTTAAACCCGCATTAAATTTTTTATTCTTTTCCCAACTCAATTCACCGTTAGGAGCAGCCGATGGGTAGGCGATATCTAAGTTATTATAACCATTATCATTAATGGTGTATAAGCCTTTAGAGCGATAAGATCCTATTCTAGAGTTTCCTGTAGTTCCGTAACTTAGTTTAAGTTTTAATAAATCAATCCAATTATTAGCTTCTAAAAAATTCTCGTTAGATAAAATCCAGCTTACCCCAGCGCCTCCTGTGTAGGCCACATTGGTGTCGTCTCCGAAAACAGAACTTTGGTCACGTCTAAAATTTGCTAGAATAAAATAGCGTTTTTTGTAATTGTAATTAAGTTGCGAAAAGAGTGAAACTTTAGAGTTGTTGCTAATATCCGAGCTGTAAGTTTGATTTCCTGTAGATTCATTCTCGGTTGTGGATGGGGCGTCATCCTGAAGGGCATCGGTAACCTCGTTTATAATGTTTGGGTTTACAAATCCTCGTCCGGAAGCATAATTAAAGTCTACATTTTCTTTTGTAAGTTCAATACCAAAGATACCGTCGAAAGCATTGTTTTCGTCTATTTGTTTATTGTAAAGTGCGCGTGTTTGCCAGTTCCACTTATTGGTGTGCCTATTATTTATTAAACGACGGCCATAGATTGGATACGACGTACCATTTAGTGTAAAACTACCATTAACTTGACCACTTTCATTTTCTCCCGAGAAATAGCGGTCTTGTTCTTTATCACTATATGAAAGACCAAATAAAGAGGAAATATTTAAGTCTTCTGTTATATGATAGGAAGCTTGTAGACTTCCTAAAATACTATAAGTGTTTGAAATGTTTTTGTTTTGGTCAATGGCTGCTAATGGATTTCCTAAGCCAGTAATCCCAACATTGGCATAAGAACCGTCTTCGTTATAAGGAGATAAGTTTGGTGCAAAAGCATAGCTGTAATATATGTTTGGAGCGTTTTTTGATACGAAGCTTGGACTTAGTGTTAAATTTAGGTCGAATTTCTTATGTTTATATCCTAAATTTATATTCGCATTTAGTTGTTTGTTGGTGTTTCCTTTTTGAGGCTCATCTATTTTTTTAAAAGATAAACTTGTGCGGTATGAAAAGGATTCTGAAGCTCCAGAAACACTAAAATTGTATTTATTATAAATTCCTGTACCATTTAATAAATTAAACCAATCGGTATCTACACCATTATAAGCTATAGGAGTGTAGCCTACTGTTGTGTTTTTTAAATACTCATTTCGCAGTTCGTTGTATTGAGATCCACTTAAGTATTTAATTTGATTAATTGCAGAGGAAACTCCTAATTGTGATGAGAAACCAAATTTTGCAGGTCCTTTTTTCCCTTGCTTGGTAGTAATTAAAATAACACCATTGGCCGCATCAGCTCCATAAATACTAACTGCAGCGGCATCTTTTAAGACAGTAAAACTTTCTATGTTTTCTGGAGAAATTTGAGATAAAGGGTTCGATAAATCTTCGGAAGAACTTCCGTTAGCGTCAAAAAAGTCATTATCTATCGCCATTTCTTCGGCCATAATAACACCATCAATAATAATAAGTGGTTGTGTAGAAGTACCGTATATAGCACCATTTAGAGGGGTTAAACTACCTTGACCTCGAATGTTAATACTTACTGGGCCGCCAATACCAGATGTGTTTTCTATATAAACACCCGCTATTTGTCCGTCTACCATTTTATCAATACTTTCAGAGGCCTGTTCTATAGCAATGTCTTTAGAATTTAAGGTTTCTATACTTCCAACAACTTCCTCTCTTAGTTTTTTTGTTCCATAAGAAGATGTAATGACAACCTCCTCTAAAGTATTTCTAGATTCTTCTAAATAAAAAGTAAATTGAGATTGGTCTGCTACTACAACGGTTTTTGTTTTCATACCTAAGTAAGAAACTTCTAAGACAATGTTTGCAATATCATTTCCCTTTAATAAATAAGTGAATTGACCATCCATATTTGTGATTGCTCCAATTCTAGAATCTTTAATTAAAATGCTAGCTCCTGGAAGTGGTAAATTGTCTTCTGCTGTATACACAATTCCTTTTATGATTCTTGTTGTTTTTTGAGGTTTAGCAGCTTGTTTTTCAATAAGTAAAATCTGCTTATTTTTAATTACATATGTCAGCGTTGTATCTTTTAATAATTTTGATAAAACTTCTTCTAAGCTGTTGTTGATTGCTACCAAACTAACTTTTTGATTCGTGTCTATTTTAGCGATATTATAAATAACGCGATAAGATGTTTGATCTTCGATTGTTTTTAGAACAGTACTTAGTGGTTGTTCTTTTATGTTGATAGAAATTGGTTTTGTTTGCGCAAAGGCATTTTGATAAAATAATATAATTCCTAAGGAGAGAATTAGTTTTTTTATATGGGGAGTAAAAATATGCTTCATATTAATTGCTACTAATTATTATTTGGTTGTCTTTAATAGTGTACTCAAAATAGGTATCGAATTTTAGTAAGTCTAAAATGTTTTCTATTGTTGAAGTTTTAAAGTTGATGGTTCCGCTAAATTCTTGAGATTCTAATAGCTTGTTATTATTAATGATTCTTACATTAAATGCACGCTCAAGTTTTTTAGATATTTCGCTGAAATGTGAAGCATCTAAAATATATTCTCCATAAACCCATGAAGTATAAAGATCTGTATTTACCTCTTCGATTTTAAATGGTATATTTTCGTTATTCCAGCTAGCTTTTTGATTAGGAATTAATAAAGAGTTGTAATTTTCATTAGACACATCTACAGAACCCTCTACTAAAACACAACTATAATTTGTAGTATTAGAATAAGCACTTATATTAAACTTGGTACCTAAAACTTTCACATCAACATCGGCTATGTTTACTATAAAAGGTCTAGTAGCGTCTTTTTCAACTTCAAAAAATGCTTCACCTTCTAAATAAACAAGTCTGTTACCAGCTGTACTAAATTGTTTAGGGTATTTAAACGTAGTACCAGAGTTTAAGTGTACTGTTGTTCCGTCTGAAAGTTTTACTTTAAAAGTTTTTCCTAAAGGGATATTTAGGGTATGATAAAGTGTAGGACTTGTAGTAGAAGTTTTTTTATAAATGATTTCGTCTTTATTATGTTCAGCGATAACTTGGCCAGAAGAATTTATAATATTCTCATGATCATATTTTATTTTAATGCTATTATCTTTGTCTTCAGTTTGTAAAACAATACTATTTTCTTCTATTAGGTTGTTGTTAACACTGCTTGTGTGATAGTAATATTTTCCAATGCTTATAAAAATTATTATTGCGGCAGCATATTTAAGCCATTTTTTATATGTAAATGTTTTTGTGCTTCTTATTTTCTTTTGGACTTCTTGCCAATCTTTTTTCTCTGTGTTTGCTGATACAGAAGTTAATACCCATGTTTTTTTTAAGGCAATAAATTCTTTTTTGTTAGCATTTGATGCTTCAATCCATTTAAAAATCAATTCAACTTCTTTTTCGGAAGCTTCGTTATTTAAATATTTTGTTATTAAATTCGAAATCATTTTAAAGTAATGTTGATTTAATGTTGGTGTTTCTTTCTTTTTGTTGCATATAAGTTAGTACACTTCAGTTTTAGATAACCCTATGATATAATATTATAGTTATTTAGATTAATTAAAAATAAAGACAAAAGTATTCTGTTTTTGTAATTAGAACTATGAATTACTAAAATGTTTTAAAGAATAGTGGCTATTGTTGGTTAGCAAGGATGATGCTAACTAGTATAAGTGGTAGGTAATCAGATAGTTTTACTCTTAAAATTTTTAAAGCTTTGGTCATATGCGCTTCTACTGTTTTTAGGGTAATATTTAATTCATCAGCAATCTCCTGATTTTTTTTGCTTTCAAATCTTTTTTTTAAGAAAATAACTCTTGTCTTCTCTGGTAAATCTTTTATAGAATCAGAAATCAAATTTTCTAACTCCATTAAGGTTAGGCTGTCAAAATTAATAGCATTTAATACATCAAGATCTAATGCACGTTCTTTATCGTTTAAAGTTTTACTTTTAAAACGTTCTTTTACTTTGTTGTGTCTAATTGTATTAAGGCATTTAGATTTAGCAAAGGTGTACAAAAAAGATTCAATACCGTTTATTTTTTCAATTTTAGCTCTATTAAGCCATAGGTTTAGAAAAGCTTCTTGTGTAATGCTTGAAGATTGTGATTTGTCATAAATGAATTGTATGCAAAACCCTAAAATATGACTATGGTGTTTATTAAAAAAATACTCAAAGGCCTTCTCGTTACCAAGTTGAAAATTTTTAAAATGCCGTATTTCGAGTTTACTATAATCTTTCATGGGGAATACCTAAATTAACCAATTTCGTTGAAATAGGTAATAAGAGAACAAAAATAAAATTTTTACCAAAATAATGGATATTTCAATTAAAATGTATCGATTTTTAAATTATTTTTTTCTTTTTGTACTTTCTTTTATTGGTAAAAAAAAAGTTCATGTTTTATAAATAGAATTACGGATGTTGTTGAGGTTTTATTTTTTATATCTATTTATTATAAAAAAAGCGAGTCTAAATTAGACTCGCTTTAAGCATCAAAGTATGGCAGTAGATTGATGATAAAATTAATTACTCTTATATTGTAAAATCTTTTTTGTATGTTCTGTTATTACAATTAATAATCACCTTATAAGCTCCTTTTTCAGTTTCAGACAATTTGTAAACTCTATTTAATACTTTTTCTCCAGTCACTTTATCAGAAAGGATAATTTTATTGTTGTAATATAAAGTTACATTTAAAGGAATGTTATCAAATTCAATTTTAGAAATTAAAACTAAATTTCCTTCTGTTCTAATTACTGGTTTAAAGATTATTTCATTTTCATTTTTATGAAAAGTAACAAAACCATCTTTTACCTCAAGCTTCTTAACAAGAATTTCGAAGTCTTTTTCTAGTTCTGTTGTGTATAAGCCATCTTCTAAATTCGTTAAATCGAAAGTTTTAGTATAGTTTCCAGAACTTTGTAATACCTGTTTATATATTGTTATTCCATATTCATTTTTTATTGTTAAAGCATCGCCTTTCTTTACGGCTTTGTACTCAACTTTAACTCTTTCAACAGCTACTGAATTTGTAGGTTTTGTGTTGTCGTTTGCGTAACTAATTAATGTTCCAAACATTAATGTTACTACTAAAATTGTTTTAATTACTGTTTTCATTTTTTTCTTATTTAAAGGTTAGTAACACTGCAAAGGTAAGATGGAAGTTAAGCTCCTAAAACATCATAATTGGTATATTTGTATGTTATTTTATCAGTTTAAGTTAGTGTTAATAAATTGTAAGGTTAAAATAGAATATATTTGTGTTAATTTTATTTTCTATAAAAAAGTGTTTTAAAATAAAAAGCGAGCCCTTTTGGACTCGCTTTTATCATCAAATTATAGCAGTAATTTAACGAAACAATTAACTAAATTTTTATAATGTAAAATCTTTAATGTAAGTTCTGTCGTCTGAGTTAATAACAACTTTGTATGCTCCTTCTTCCGTTTCAGATAATTTATAAACTCTATTTAAGATTTTTTCTCCTTCTACTTTATCAGAAAAAATAATGTCATTATTGTAGTATAAAGTTACATTTAAAGGTTGGTTGTCAAATTCAATTTTAGAAATCAAAATTAAATTTCCTTCTGTTCTAATTACTGGTTTAAAAATTACTTCCTTTTCTTTTTTATAGAAAGTTACAAAACCATCTTTAATTTCAAGTTTCTTAATAATAATTTCGAAGTCTTTTTCTAGTTCGGTAGTATATAAACCATCTTCTAAATTTGTTAAATCGAAATTCTTAGTAAAGTTTCCAGAACTTTGTAGTACTTGTTTATATATCGTTATTCCGTATTCATTTTTAATAGTTAAAGCATTCCCTTTTTTTACATCTTTAAATTCTACTTTAACTTTTTTAACGGCTACTGAATTAGTAGATTTCGTGTTGTCGTTTGCATAACTAATTAATGTTCCAAACATTAATGTTACTACTAAAATTGTTTTAATTATTGTTTTCATTATCTTCTTATTTAAAGGTTAGTAACGCTACAAATGTACAATGGTAGTTGAGTTTTAAAAACATCATAATTGCTGTATTTATGTGTTATTTTATCATGTTTGATTGATGTTAATTAATCGTTAAGTTAATATAGAGTATATTTATGTTAATTTTATTTTCTGTAAAAAAGTATTTCAAATAAAAAGCGAGTCCTATTGGACTCGCTTTTACCATCAAATTATAGCAGTAATTTGACGAAACAATTAACTAAATTTTTATATTGTAAAATCTTTTGTATAAGTTCTTTCATCAGAACTAACAACTACTTTATAAGCACCAACTTCCTTTTCAGATAATTTGTAAACTCTTTGTAAAAGTTTGTCTCCAGATATGGTTTCAGATAGTACAGCTTCATTATTATAATAAAGAGTAACTTTTAAAGGTTCATTGTTAAAATTAATTTTTGATATTAATAATAATTCACCTTCAGTTCTAATGATTGGTTTAAATATTTTTTCATCTTTATTATTTAAAAATGTAACCAATCCATTTTCAAGATTAAATTGTTTAATAACAATTTCGAAGTCTTTATTTAACTCAGCAGAGTAAATTCCATTTTCTAAAGCAGAAAAATCAAATGTTTTAGAATAGTCTCCAGAATTTTGAATTTCATTATTGTAAACAGTTAAACCGTTACTATTTTTAATAGTTAAAGTCTGACCTTTTTTTACATTATTAAATTCAACCTTAACAGTTTTCTTTGCTTCTTTATAATTGCTATTGTCTTTTTCGTTTGCGTTAGTTATTAATGTTCCGAACATTAAAGCAACTAATATAATTTTCTTTATTTTCATTTTATATATCATTTATATGATTAATAACACTGCAAATTTATGACAGAAGTTTTGTCTATAAAACATCGTAATTGGTGTTTTTGTGTGTTATATTAACAATCGTATTTCTGTATTGAATTTAGGTATGTTAATATTGAATATGTTTGTGTTAATTTTATACAATAAAGATTTTTAGTCTATATGTTTATAAACATAAAAAGCGAGTCCTTTTGGACTCGCTTTTACCATCAAACTATAGCAGTAATTTGACGAAACAATTAACTAAATTTTTATATTTTAAATTCTTTTGTATAAGTTCTTTGATCAGAATTAATAACTACTTTATAAGCACCAACTTCCTTTTCAGATAATTTGTAAACTCTTTTTAAAAGTTTGTCTCCAGATATGGATTCAGAAAGTACAGCTTCATCATTATAGTAAAGAGTAACTTTTAAAGGTTCATTGTTAAAATTAATTTTTGATATTAATAATAATTCACCTTCAGTTCTAATGATTGGTTTAAATATTTTTTCATCTTTATTATTTAAAAAAGTAACCAATCCATTTTCAACATAAAATTGTTTAATAACAATTTCGAAGTCTTTATTTAATTCAGCAGAGTAAATTCCGTTTTCTAAAGCAGAAAAATCAAAAGTTTTAGAATAGTCTCCAGAATTTTGAATTTCATTATTATAAACAGTTAAACCGTTACTATTTTTAATAGTTAAAGTCTGACCTTTTTTTACATTATTAAATTCAACCTTAACAGTTTTTTTTGCTTCTTTATAATTGGTATTGTCTTTTTCGTTTGCGTTAGTTATTAATGTTCCGAACATTAAAGCAACTAATATAATTTTCTTTATTTTCATTTTATATATCATTTATATGATTAATAACACTGCAAATTTATGATAGAAGTTTTGTTTAGAAAACATCATAATTGGTGTTTTTATATGTTATATTAACAAGTGTGTTTGTTTGGTAGATTTACACATGTTAATATAGTGTAGGTTTATGTTAATTTATGCAATAAAGGTTTTGTCTAGATGTTTTATAAACATAAAAAGCGAGTCCTTTTGGACTCGCTTTTACCATCAAACTATAGCAGTAATTTGACGAAACAATTAACTAAATTTTTATATTTTAAATTCTTTTGAATAAGTTCTTTCATCAGAACTAATAACTACTTTATAAACACCAGTTTCTTTTTGAGACAATTTGTAAACTCTTTTTAAAATTTTGTCCCCAGATAAGGTTTCAGAAAGTACAGCTTCATCATTATAGTAAAGAGAAACTTTTAAAGGTTCATTGTTAAAATTAATTTTTGATATTAATAATAATTCACCTTCAGTTCTAATGATTGGTTTAAATATTTTTTGATCTTTATTGTTTAAAAATGTTACCAATCCATTTTCAACATTAAATTGTTTAATAACAATTTCGAAGTCTTTATTTAACTCAGCAGAGTAAATTCCATTTTCTAAAGCAGAAAAATCAAATGTTTTAGAATAGTCTCCAGAATTTTGAATTTCATTATTGTAAACAGTTAAACCGTTACTATTTTTAATGGTTAAAGTCTGACCTTTTTTTACATTATTAAATTCAACCTTTACAGTTTTCTTTGCGTCTTCAGTATTGATGTTTTCGTTTGCATAACTAATTAATGTTCCGAACATTAAAGCAACTAATATAATTTTCTTCATTTTATTTGTCATTTATATGATTAATAACACTGCAAATTTATGGCAGCAATTCTGTTTAGAAAACATCTAAATTGGTGGGTTTATGTACTAGATTAACTGTTATTTTTATGTTAAAAGAAAGTAAAGATAATTTAGTCTATAATTTTGTTAATTTTATACAGCTTTTTAGTGTTAAGTGTCGTAAATTTGCCGTTAAATAGTACTATTTATGAACGTTAAACCTACTTTAGAGAAAATTAGTCCCGATTTTGGAAGCTCAATACTTGTAAAAAAACATACAGAGTTTTTGAAGCAAATAAAAGCATTCTGGCATTTTCACCCAGAAATCGAATTAGTTTATGTGAATAAGGGAAAGGGTAAAAGACATATTGGTAATCATTTGTCTTACTTTAATAATAGTCAGTTATTATTAATAGGATCTAATTTGCCACATAATGGTTTTACAGATAGACTAACAACCAATGGTTCTGAAACCTTGGTACAATTTAAACCAGACTTTTTAGGAAATGAGTTTTTTGAAGTTCCTGAAATGAAACCTATTAGTATTTTATTTGAAAAAGCCAAAAAAGGAATTCTTTTTGGTGTAAAAACAAAACAAAAATTAGGTCCAAAAATTGAAAAATTATCTGAAAAAGAAGGTTTTAAACAAGTGTTGATTTTGTTAGAAATTTTGCATACACTTTCTAAATCAGATGATTATACTTTATTGAATGCAGATGGTTATGCTTTTGAGACGCAACCACAAGACAGTAGTAAAATAGATGTAATCTTTAAACATATAAACGAAAACTTTAACCAACATATTAGTTTAGATGAAATTTCTGATCTTGTAAGTATGACGGTTCCTGCGTTTTGTAGGTTTTTTAAGAAAACAACAGGTAGAACGTTTACTAAATTGGTAAATGAATATAGAGTTGTACATGCAACTAAATTATTATCTGAAAGCCAAACGAGTATTACAGATATTTGTTTTGAATGTGGTTTTAATAACTTTTCTCACTTTAATAAATTGTTTAAAGAGTTTACAGGTAAATCTGCTTCAAAATATAGAAGTGAAATGATGAGTTTAATTCAGAATTAAGCTTTTCTAATTACTTCACTCCATTCCATTCATCATCAAATTGCTTCAGAAATAATTCCATAAAAGAATGTCTTTCTGCAGCAATTTGCTGTCCAGTAACAGTATTCATTTTATTTTTTAATAGCAATAATTTTTCGTAGAAATGATTGATTGTTGGAGCGGAAGAGTTTTTATACTCTTCTTTAGTCATATTTAGATTTGGTGGAATTTCTGGGTTATACAAAGCCCTGTTTTTAAATCCACCATAATTAAAACAACGCGCAATACCAATGGCTCCAATAGCATCTAATCTGTCTGCATCTTGCACAACTTCTAATTCTTTAGAAGTAAATTTTTTACCACTAGTTTCTAAAGAGTTTTTAAAAGATATGTGTTTTATTATATTTATAACATGCCCTATTATGTCTTTAGAAACGTTTTGTTCTTCTAAAAATTTTGTTGCTATTTTAGGACCAACAGATTCGTCTCCATCATAAAATTTAGGATCTGCAATATCATGCAATAGCGCACCTAAAGAAACTATAAAAGCATTTACATGTTCATCCTTAGAAATTAAAACTGCATTTTTATAGACACGTTCTATGTGAAACCAATCATGTCCGCCTTCGGCATCTTTTAAGGTTTCTTTTACAAATTTTATAGTATTTAGTATGATGTTGTCTTTATCCATGTTACAAAAGTAAAAAATCTCAGATTAACATGAACCTGAGATTTTAAATTTTAAACTAGATACTTGTATCTATTACTTTTTATAAATAGCCATTACAGGGATATCAATATGATTGATTAAATCTTCTGCTAAACTAAAGGTAAATAAACGTTGGTATAAGTTGCGTTCTTGATTTAATAAGCAAACCATGTCTATTTTATTTTCGGTACAATAATCTGTTAAAGATGTTTTTAAATGTAAAGTATCAATAGACACAAATTTGGTTTTTTTATGTTTTAAAGTTAAGTTCTGTCTAAAGTTATCCATTAATGGAGAAATAGATTCACCATGAGCTAAATCGAAATGTACAACGTGTAATTGAGCACTAAACTCTTTAACAACTTTGGTTATTTTCTCTAAAGGTTCAATTTCTTCATCTCTATAATCTACCAAGAACATAATATTGTCTAGAGAACCATCAAATTTTGCGTTTTCTGGAACTGCGATTACAGGTTTGTCTATTTCTTCTAAAATTTTAATGGTATTGGTTTCCATAAAAATATTAAAAAGGCTGCTATTTTTTCCTTTGCTAGTTCCCATTATAATGATGTCAATTTTGTCATCACGTTTGGCAACATATTTAAATAGAGAATCGGAAAAAACACCTTCATCAACAATGTATTTTACTTTTAAGTCTCCTTTTTTACTTGCTTTTATCAGCTTTTGAAAAGGCGGAAATTTATCTTTTTTATTTCTAAAATTATCAATGTCAATTTTTTCGTAAATAGATTGTGTTTTTTCATCTACCGATATGTCTTCATGATAGGCATGATATATAATTAAGGTAGCATCTAGCTTTTGTGCGTATTCCATTGCATACGCAAAGGCATTTAAAGAAATTTCTGAAAAGTCTGTTGGAAATAATATGTTTTTCATAATTTTTATTTTTAGAAAGATACTTCGAGATTTAATTCGTAAATATTATTTTCGTTTGATGTTTTGTTGTTATGTTCTGCATTTAGTACCAATCTTAGATATTTGTTTACAGTATAAGAAAGCCCTCCAATAAAACGTTTTGTATTCGCATCGTCTAAAGTTTCTAAATGAAAGGAGTCATATCTTGCCCAAAGAGCTAAAGGTGATTTTTTAATTTTATATTCTCCAAAAAAACTATATCCATCATTTTCAATTGCTTTACTAAAATCGTTTTCATCTACATATTCTCCTCTAAAATCACCTATACCGCTGTGCATTTGTCCTGTTAAAGTTAATTGTTTTCCTGTATAGGCAATAAACCCTAATACCTGATTAAATTGAGGATTGTACTCACTATTTCCTCTTCCAACATTAAAATAACCACTTATATGTAATTCTGGTAATTTATTGGCAAACGGTCTAACAGTTAAACGTCCCGAAAACACTTTATTATTGTTATTCTCTTCACCTGAATATCCTCCACCATTAAACAAACCTACTACATAACTTACGTATTTACCAGGCATAGCACCGTTTACTTCTTTTAGAAACTCCTTATCCATTGCAGGACCAATATTTCCTCCGTAGGTGATACCGAAATCAGCAGAATTAAAAATTCTATTTCTTTCAATAAACATATTGTCTTGTACTCTGTAGGTATTTATTTTTTGTTCAAAATCTAACCAAGGTGTATGTACCATACCAACTTCTACCCAGTTTCCTGTAAAAACATCACTATTAAAATTTGGTTTTGCTTTTACATATAAATATTTTAAACGCGTTTCTATATTTCCGGCATCGGGTCCATCTCTATCAACAGTTAAATCCATCGTATAACGTACCGAATAGGTTTTGTTTAGGTCTTTTTTTAAGGTGAAATAACTCCTTTTTAAAACAAAAGCACTCTGATGATCGTTTGTAATACCTATTTCGTCATCTGCCTGTGTTTGAGAAATACCATCTCTATAAGCGATAAACCAATTACCAGACATTTGAAGAAAATCTGCAATAGTGATTCCTTTTTCATCGGTATCTATTCCGTTTTTTTGGCTTTGTGCCATTGTTAAATTCGTAAAAGAAAGTAGACAAACTAATATAATGCAAGTTTTAAATTTAAAATACATTGGTTTTAATTTAGAATGATTGTTAAATTGAAGTTGCTATAAATTTTACACCATACACAAGTGCAATACTTACTATAAGGCCTATTAATACCTTAAATAAATCTACTCCTAAACTTTTAAACATATCTCTACGAGCTTCGTTTTTACGCAATACAAAGTTTAAGGCAATTTCTCTACCTGCTAAAATTCCTATAAACACCCAAGTTGTGCTCATTGGTACATTGTTTAGTTCTTTAAAGTAGAATAAAACAATACCATACGTAAAGTCTATTAATGTAGCAGATCTTATATCTACTGTATTTGTTTTAGAGCGAATGATGCTTTGTATTGCACCTCCTTTAGATTTTATAATGTAAGCCAAAAGACCTAAAATAATAACTAAAGAACCTATTAACTCCCAAACACTTAATTGTCTTGGTAAGTACACATAAATATTAGCAAAGTCTTGAATTAGCCATTGCGACCATAAAAAACCTGTAGATAACCATTGTAAGGCTGTCCAAATATTTCTTTGTTTTTCTGTAATTGGGTTTTCAATAAATTTCTTTTCAACCGATTTAGAGATAATTAGGTATAAAACAATAGATGCTGTTAGCGCAAGTAAATAACCAGAAACAGATTTTGTAACCATATCTTCTAAATTCTTTGCATTAAAAAATGTAAGAATTAAAAAAGAGGTACTTACCGGTATTCCAGTACGTGTTAACAGCATTAAAACAATAGGAGGTAGAATGTAGTACCAAGCAAATGGTTGTGGTAAAGGATATTTTGCCAACCTTCCGTAAGAAACATCCCCATTATGAGTAACGTAACCGTAGATTAATGTTACAGCAAGTATACCACCAGCAAAAAGCCATAGAACCCACCATTTTTTACGTTCGTTAGAACTTAAAAAGGTTCCTAATGTTTGTATGGTGTCATTTCCTACAACAGAATAAGCTGCTAAGAAAAACCCTAAATACATTACTGTTAATTCCATAGGTAAATTAAATTAGTTATAATTTAACTCAAAGGAATACTATTACAAAACAGTAAATGTTAAGTAATTATTATTATACTATAAAGTTTGGGGTAGTAGAAGTTATTTTCTTAAAGCCAGTTCCTTTTTTATGTTTTTGATATCAACATACATATAAATAGACATCGGTATAAAAAACAAAGGTAAAAAGGTATGAAAAGAAGTACCGTTTTCAATGGTAGAAAAAACAGCAAATACCACCATTAAAAGAATGACAACTATTTTAATAATAAAAAAGTTTTTTTGCTTTTTTAGTTTCGTTATAAGTTCTTCTTTGGTGTATGTAGAAAATTCTGAAGCCATAATAAGTAATGTTATTGAAAAAAAAATCCACCTATATTATTAAGTGGATTTTTTTTGTATAATATAATTTTAGAAGCCTAGCAAAACTCTTCGTAAGCCTGTGCTAAATTCTGTGCAATCATTTGTGCAGATCTTCCTTCAATATGATGGCGCTCTAACATGTGCACCAATTTACCATCTTTAAACAAAGCCATTGCTGGAGATGATGCTGGAAAAGGAATCATAAACTCACGTGCTTTTTGTGTAGATTCTTTTTCTACACCTGCAAAAACAGTTGTTAAGTTTGTTGGTGTTTTATCTGCTCCTAAAGAAGCAATAGCACCTGGTCTTGCCGTACCTGCAGCACAACCACAAACAGAGTTTACCACTACCAAAGTAGTTCCTTTTTTAGACATTGCGTTTTCAACGTCTTCACTTGTATATAATGCTTCAAAACCTGCGTTAATTAACTCATCGCGCATTGGTTTTACTAATTCTTCTGGATACATATTTTCTAATTTTAAAATGCAAAGATAGGTATAAGTTAAAGAAAAGTCAACTTTATAAAAATAGTTGTCTCAATAGAAATATCAATAAAATTGATGCCTTTTTATATCAATAGAAATGATTGTCTATTCTTTGGGCATGCCCATTTTTAAAACAAAGTTCCGTTTACACTGCACTTTTTTTAAAAATCGTCAGGCTTTCAGCACTCGCTTTTTTTGAGAAAAACAAAAAAGAGCTCAAACAAATGCTTCAATCCTTCATGCAAAGGAGTACTTGCCAATTACATAAAATTTAAAACCTTTTAAATTTCAACTAAATATCTTTGTAACTTTGTAGCTTCAAATAAAAAATAAATAATGGGAAGTTTTACAAAATGGTTAGGAGCAGGATTAGGATTTACTTTTGGAGGTCCAATAGGTGCAGCCATTGGTTTTGCAGTAGGTAGTTTTGTAGATGGTTTTTCTATAAAAGACCTTACACAAGAACAACTAGATTACGAAAGAACCAGACAATCTAGTGGTAGAAGTAGTGCTGCAGATACACAATCTGGAGATTTTGAAATGAGTTTATTGGTTTTAGCATCCATAGTTATAAAATCTGACGGAAAAGTAGATCAGCGAGAATTAGACTTTGTACGTTCTCAATTTGTTGGGATGTATGGTAAAGAAAGAGCTAACAATGCCTTTAAGCTTTTTAGCGGAATTATAAAAAAGGAAGTTTCTGCGCGTCAAGTTTGTATACAGATTAGACAAAATATGTCTCACGCATCTCGTTTACAATTATTACATTTCTTATTCGGTATTGCAAAAGCAGACGGCTTTGTAGCAGCGTCTGAAATAGAAGAAATTAGAAAGATGGCAGGTTATTTGTACATCAACCAAAACGATTTTGAGTCTATAAAAGCAATGTTTCATGATGCTTCAGAAAACGCTTATAAAATTTTAGATCTAGAAAAGACAGCTACAGATGCAGAAGTAAAAAGTGGTTATAGAAAAATGGTAAAAAAATACCATCCAGATAAATTACAAGGCTTAGGAGAAGAGCATTTAAAAGGTGCGAATGAAAAATTCCAAAGCATACAAGCTGCGTATGAAAAGATAAAAAACGAGAGAGGTATGTAGATATCATTTTAAGTTTTAAAGTAACAAAATTAAAGAGTTACAAAGTTGCAGCGTTTACGAAGTTTGGCATTTCGTTTCTTCTCAATTTTGTAACTTTTTTTATGCTTTGTAACTTCTTTAGAAACAAACTTAAAAATTAGAAGAATTTCAGTAAATTCGCAATCTTATTAGAAAAGACAGAAAATGAAAGCGAAATTTCCTGAGTATAAAGGACTTGACTTACCAAAAGTAGCAGAAGAAATCTTAAGCTATTGGCAAGAAAATAACATCTTCGAAAAGAGTGTATCTTCTAGAGAAAATGCAAAACCTTTTGTATTTTTTGAGGGCCCTCCTTCTGCAAACGGACTTCCTGGAGTTCACCATGTTTTAGCAAGAGCTATTAAAGATATTTTTCCACGTTATAAAACTATGAAAGGTTACCAAGTAAAGCGTAAAGCTGGTTGGGATACACATGGTTTACCTATAGAATTGGGTGTAGAAAAAGAATTAGGAATTACCAAAGAAGATATTGGAAAAACTATTTCTGTAGAAGATTATAATGCAGCTTGTAGAAAAGCAGTAATGCGTTATACCGATATTTGGAATGACTTAACCAATAAAATGGGGTATTGGGTAGATATGGAAGATCCATACATTACCTACGAACCTAAATATATGGAGTCTGTTTGGTGGTTGCTAAAAGAAATTTACAATAAAAAATTAATTTACAAAGGATATACAATTCAGCCTTATTCGCCAAAAGCGGGTACAGGTTTAAGTTCTCACGAATTAAATCAACCAGGAACATATCAAGATGTAACTGATACTACAATTGTTGCACAATTTAAAGCTGTAGAAAATACGCTTCCAGACTTTTTACAGAATGAAGGAACGGTTTATTTTATCGCTTGGACAACAACTCCTTGGACGTTGCCATCTAATACTGCATTAACAGTTGGACCTAAAATTGAATATGTTTTAGTAGAAACTTTTAATCAATATACCTTTGAACCAATCAAAGTAATTCTTGCTAAGAAATTAGTTGGAAAACAATTTGCAGGTAAAAATAATGTTGAAGTAGGAACTACAGAAGAATTATCAACATATAATTCTGGTGATAAAAAAATACCTTATCACGTTATAAAAGAATTTGTTGGTAAAGATTTAGTAAATATTAAATACGAACCAGTTTTAAATTACTGTTTGCCAAATGACAATCCAGAGGATGCTTTTAGAGTAATTTTAGGAGATTTTGTAACAACAGAAGACGGAACAGGAATTGTACATACAGCACCAACTTTCGGTCAAGATGATGCTTTGGTTGCAAAACAAGCGGTACCACCAATTCCGCCAATGTTGGTAAAAGATGAAAATGATAATTTAGTTCCTCTAGTAAATTTACAAGGTAAATTTAGACCAGAAATGGGCGAATTTGCAGGTAAATATGTAAAGAACGAATATTATCCTGATGGTGAAGCGCCAGAAAGATCTATTGATGTTGAGTTGGCTATTAAGTTAAAGACAGAAAATAAAGCCTTTAAGGTAGAAAAATACAAGCACAGTTATCCAAATTGTTGGAGAACTGATAAGCCAATTTTATATTATCCATTAGATTCTTGGTTTATTAAAGTAACTGATGTTAAAGATAGAATGCACGGTTTAAACAAAACCATTAACTGGAAACCTGAATCTACAGGAACTGGTCGTTTTGGAAACTGGTTGGCAAATGCAAACGATTGGAATTTATCTCGTTCTCGTTACTGGGGAATTCCATTACCAATCTGGAGAACAGAAGATGGTAAAGAAGAAATTTGTATTGGTTCTGTTAAAGAATTAAAAGAAGAAATGGCAAAGGCTGTATCAGCTGGCGTTTTAGCAAAAGATATTTTTGAAGATTTTGAGGTTGATAACAACTCAGAAGAAAACTATGCAAAAATAGATTTACATAAAAACATTGTGGATGAAATAGTATTAGTTTCTGCAAGTGGACAACTAATGAAACGTGAAAGCGATTTAATTGATGTGTGGTTCGATTCTGGTTCTATGCCGTATGCACAATGGCATTACCCTTTTGAAAACAAACAAAAAATTGATGGAAATGAATCTTTTCCTGCAGATTTTATTGCAGAAGGAGTAGATCAAACCAGAGGTTGGTTTTATACTTTACACGCAATTGCAACGATGGTTTTCGATTCTGTAGCGTATAAAAACGTTGTTTCTAACGGTTTAGTTTTAGATAAAAACGGACATAAAATGTCTAAACGTTTAGGAAATGCAACAGATCCTTTTACAACATTATCTACCTATGGTGCAGATGCAACACGTTGGTACATGATTGCAAATGCAAATCCTTGGGACAATTTAAAATTCGATTTAGACGGAATTGAAGAGGTAAAACGTAAATTCTTCGGAACTTTATATAATACCTATTCTTTCTTTACTTTATATACAAATTTAGATGGTTTTTCTTATGAAGAAGCAGATGTTCCTTTAGAAAAAAGACCAGAAATAGACCGTTGGGTTTTATCAGAATTACATACTTTAATTGCAAAAGTAGATAAGTTCTACGAAGAATACGAACCAACAAGAGCTGCTAGAGCAATAAGTGACTTTACACAAGATTACTTAAGTAACTGGTATGTGCGTTTAAGTAGAAGACGTTTTTGGAAAGGAGATTATCAAACAGATAAAATTTCTGCATATCAAACGTTGTACACTTGTATGAATACAATTGCAAAATTAGCGTCGCCAATTGCGCCGTTCTTTATGGACAGATTGTATCAAGATTTAAATTCTGTAACGGGTAAAGAAACATCAGAAAGTATTCACTTATCAGATTTCCCTGTATATGATGCAAGTTTTGTAGATAAGAGCTTAGAGCGTAAAATGGAAAATGCACAAATTATATCTTCTTTAGTTTTATCACTTAGAGCAAAAGAAAAGATTAAAGTGCGTCAACCATTACAAAAAATTATGATTCCTGTTGATAATGAACAACAGAAAGAAGAAATTTTAGCGGTTGCAAATCTTATCAAAAATGAAGTAAACATTAAAGAAATTCAGATTTTAGATGATGCTTCAGATATTTTAATCAAACAAATAAAACCTAATTTTAAAACTTTAGGGCCTAAGTTTGGAAAAGACATGCGTTTTATTGCTGCTGAGGTGCAAAAGTTTAACCAAGAAGATATTAACAAAATAGAAAAAGATAAAAACATTTCTCTTGAGGTTAATGGAAAAAATATTATTTTAGAACTCTCAGACGTAGAGATATCATCTAAAGACATAGAAGGGTGGTTAGTTGCAAATGAAGGGGCGTTAACAGTTGCTTTAGATGTTACCATAACAGAAGATTTGCGTAAAGAAGGAGTTGCCAGAGAATTGGTAAATAGAATCCAAAATGCACGTAAAGACACAGGTTTAGAAGTAACAGATAGAATAAAATTAACGGTTTTAAATTTCGAGAACTTACAAAAATCTATCACGGATAATAAAGACTACATAATGAGTGAAACATTAACTAAGGAATTGGTTTTTGTAGATGAGTTAAATAATGGTACAGAAATTGAATTTGATACCATAAAAAGTAGAATATTAATAGAAAAAATGTAAGATTTATGTCAGACGTAAAACAAAAATATTCAGCGGAAGACTTACAAGAGTTTAAAGCAATTATAGACAAGAAGATAGCAAGAGCAAATGAAGATTTAGCGTTGTTAAAAGCTGCTTATAAAAATGATTCAGATAACGGTACAAATGATACTTCACATTCATTTAAGTCTTTTGATGAAGGTTCTGAAGTGATGAACAAAGAAGCAAATGTTCAGCTAGCTATTAGACAAGAAAAGTTTATTAGAGACTTAAAAAATGCTTTGTTACGTATAGAAAACAAGACGTATGGTGTTTGTAGAGTAACAGGTAAATTAATACAGAAAGAACGTTTAAGAATAGTACCTCATGCTACTTTAAGCATAGAAGCTAAACGCAAACAATAATAAATTACTTATCATAATTAAAAAGCTTCTTTAGGGAAGCTTTTTTTGTTTTTATAACTTTACGATTATGTTTAATAGAAGGCATCTGAAAATAGTGTTTTTCTTTTTATTGATTTCTACCCACATTTTATCTCAAAAGAAAGTGGTGAAAAAGTTTGAAACTCAATTAAAAGAAATAGAAATTTCTACACATGGTTTAGATAGTTTTGTAATAGAAAATTCTGACTCTAACTTTATAGAAGTCTATTTAATTGCAGAAAATATAACAAAACAACATATTCTTTACAAGGAAGAGTTTAACACCTTAAAGATTCAATTTGAAATACCAGAAAGTTTACCAGAAGATAAGGTGTTTAGAAAATTTATAACAGAACGATTACAAAGAGCAAGTGTAGTTCTTAAAGTTCCAGGCAATAAAAAGATTACTGTTTTTGGAGATGAAATAAATATTGAATCTAAAAGCTATAAAGGAGATTTAAATATTTTTATTGAAAAAGGAATTTTAAAATTGCATACAATTATTGAGAATTTAGCAGTAAAAATGTATGCCGGAAATTTATATGCGAGTTCAAATAACACTAGTATTGATATTGTTTCTAATATGGGTAAAATAGTAATTAACGATGTTTTAGTTGAAAAAACATATCAGAAAAGAGTAGCAAAATCTATGAAAGAAATTCGTATAAACTCTGCAAAAGCTAATATTTTCTTAACAGCCGAATAAACGCAATATTATTGTTATTTTTGTGAACACAAATTAAAAACAGATGTCAAAAAAGAGTCTTGCTATTCTAATTATTTTTATCGCAATTATTTTAGATCAAGTAATTAAAATTTATGTTAAAACACATTTTATTTTAGGTGAAGAAGTGGTTGTTTTCGATTGGTTTAGAATCCATTTTACAGAAAACAATGGTATGGCAATGGGGTTTGAGTTTGGAGGCAAAGGAGGAAAACTCTTTTTAACCTTATTTAGATTGATTGCAGTATCTGGAATTATCTATTGGTTAATACAAAACATTAAAAAGAAGGTACACAATGCCGTAATTATAGCGATTGCTTTAATCTTTTCTGGAGCAGTTGGTAATATCATCGATTCTGTTTTTTACGGAATTATTTTTGATGGATCTAACCACAAAATAGCAACACTATTTGCAGATAAACCTTATGGAGAATTATTTCATGGTAGAGTGGTAGATATGTTTTATTTTCCTTTATGGCAAGGTGTTCTGCCAGATTGGATTCCTGTTATGGGTGGAGAAATGTTTACTTTTTTTCAATATATATTTAATCCTGCAGATGCTTTTATAAGTATTGGTGTGGCTTTGTTGTTTATTTTTAGCAAACAAGCTTTTCCTAAAGAAGAGAGAGTTTCTTTAAAAGAATAATCTTTTATATCTTTAAAGAAAGTTTAAGAATATGAATAGCTTTCTAAAATACCTGGCTGTTTTTCTTTTTGGTTTTTTTATCGCCAAATTTTGGTACGATAAAAAAGAGAGGAATCATAAACAAGAAGAAATACAAGTAGTCGTAACTTCTATTAAGAATTTGAGTAAGCTTGTTGTTTCTAAAGGAACTTTTTCTGAAGTTTATAATTACTCAGACTCTAAAAAATACTTTTACGATTATCTTTCTTTTGATAAAAAAGCTATCGTAACTGTAAATGCGACTGTAGAGGTTGGTTATGATTTATCTAAATTAGAAATTCAGATAGATTCTGTAGGTAAGAAAATTTACATCAATAAAATACCGAAAGAAGAGGTTGTAATTTCTCCTGATATAAAATATTTCGATTTACAACAAAGTCAGTTTAATACTTTTTCTAAGTACGATTTGAATAAAATTAACAAAACAAGTATCGAAAAGATTAAAGAAACTATTGAAGTTACAGATTTAAAAGAAAAAGCAAAAATAAGATTGTTAGAGGAGTTGTCTAAAATCTATCAACTTTCTGCAGTTTATAATTGGCAAGTTATAGACAATACCAATTCTGGATTTTTAAGTAATTTTAAAAATTAAGTTTAAAAAAGCCCTCAAAAATAAATTTGAGAGCTTTTACATTGTGTTTATGATCCTTTTTTATTAAAATCTATCCTTAGCTCTTTAGAGACTTGAAACTTGAGCCTTTAAAGCTGCATATTTACCATAGTTTATTATAAACTTAACCGTCTTTTAGATATTAAAATCTGGAGTAACTTCTATTAATTTCTTCTGAATACCGTAAATAACTAAACCTGCAACGTTTTTAGAATGCGTTTTAAGTAATAAGTTGTTTCTATGACCTTCTACGGTTCTGGGGCTAATAAAAAGTTTATCTGCAATTTCTGCAGTAGTACATTGGTCACAAATTAATTCTAAAACATCAATTTCTCTTTTAGAAAGTAATTTTTTATCTAAATCGATTTTTATGCGTTTTCCACTAGATGAATTAATATTTTCTTGAATAATTTTTAAAACTTTTTCATCATAATAAAAACCTTTATTAAATACTTCATTAATGGTGTGAATTACCATTTTAGGACTTGTGTTTTTAAGTAGGTAAGAAGAGGCGCCAACATCAATCATATTGGTTATAAAGGATTTTCCATCAAAACTAGTTAAAGCAATTATCTTAATGTTTGGGTGTGTCTTATGAATTTTTTTAGTAGCTTCTACACCATTTATTTCTGGCATTTTTAAATCCATTAAAATAATATCTGGAGTATGTTCTGTATAAGATAGAAAATCAATTAATTCTTTACCATTTTCTGCTTCATAAGTAATGCTAAAGTTATTTTCTCTTTCTAATAAAAATCGGATACCTTTTCTAAAAAGTTCTTCATCATCTGCAATTATGATATTAATTTTATTCATCATTTGGGGGTTATATTACAATTAAGATATTAAATCCTTTACCTACTTCACTTCCAATACTATATCGTCCATTTAATAAAGAAACCCTACTTTCTATATTTTTCATACCAAGGCCTTTTTTATTTTCTTTTTTATCAGAATTAAAACCAATACCGTTGTCTGTATAGCTAAAAATAAGGTTGTTGTCTTTATGAGAAATATTTAAAGTACTCTTTTTTGCCTTACCATGTCTTATAGAATTATTAATTAATTCTTGAGTAATTCTAAAGAGATGTAATTCATTTTGTGGGTTTAAATGTTGCTTAGTGTATTTTATATTGTAAATTATATTAATTTTTCTACTATTATTAAAAGAGTCTGCAAGTTCTTCTATGGCATCTTTAAGCCCGAATTCTTCTAAAATTGGTGGTAGTAAATTATGTGCAATTTTACGAGCACTTTCTAAGGTTTTATCTGTAGCTTCTAAAATACCATTGTTAACTATAAGGTATTCTTCTGGAGACAGATCTCCGTCTTTTAAAAGGTTTGCATTTAAGTTAATAACATTTAGTTTAGAACTAATATCATCATGTAAATCTTGTGCAATACGTTTGCGCTCTTCTTCTTGAGTTATGATGATAGATTGTATAATTTCTTTTTGATGTGTTACTTCTAAATTCTTTTTCTCTAGTTCTTTGTCTACAATTTTTTTTCTTGAGGAGAAGAAAAATAGTAAGAGCGCAACTCCCATAAATAGAAGTAATAAAACTCCTATTAAAGCGATAAGTATCACTTGGTTTTCTTGAATAAGGAGTTTTTTCATTTGGGGGGTTTAAATCAAAGAAAACGAAGTTACATAAAAATAATTTTATTTTCAAAATTGTCGTTTTATTACTTTGTAATAGAACTATCTATAAATTTAATCTGTATTTTTTGATGCAAATAGTTGGTTGTGTTCTTTACGAATTGGTTTTCTAAAGTTTTTATACCATTCTACAAAAATCATTATCTGAAAAATTAGGTATAAAATAGAATTAAACTGCCAAACATAAAACTTTAACTCCCTAGAACCTATATTTCCTAATGTGAAGATTAGTGTACTACACAACGTATAGACAAAGAAACCAGAGTTAAAATAAATGTATTTTCTATTTTTATTATCATCTATTTTTTTTAGAAAAAAGAAAAAGCTGTAAAATAATAACGGTATTGATGTGGTTGCAATTTCTAAAACACTCCATCTATTTAGATTTTCAGGAAAATTATAAAGATATATAATAAAAGATGCTGCTGTTATAAACGTTAAAAAAAAAATGAAGGGCTTATATTTTTTAAAATCAATAAGAGAGGAAAAGAATAGGCTTAAAAAAATAAACTGACCAATAAAAAAATAATGACTTAAAAAAAGGTTGTAATTGTTTAACGAATTTAAAATGTTAGATAAAAACTGAATAAAAAGACAAAGCAATAAATACATAATAAAGTATTTTAGTGCTTTGTATTTTTTATTATAGCTTATAATAAAAACTAGTGTATTTAAAGCTAATACAGTATAGCCAGCATTTATTACAAAATTATCAAAAGTCATATTAGGTAGCTTAATTTAAAGGACTTTCAGTGTCACATTTATCCGGACAAGGAGTCGTCAAATCATAAATAAAATCACTCTCAGGATCTAAATTTTCACCATCCTTAGAAGAAATCATATCTTTTCCTTCAGCATCTACACCCACAATAATTAATTTTTCTTCAAAAACAGTTTCTCCTTCAATTTTGCGTTTATGCACCCCTAAATAGGCTCTTACTGTTACGGCTCCCTCTGCAATTACTCCTTTTAAATCTTCTAAAGGAATGTTAAAAGCTCTGCAATCTCGGTGTGCATTATAGGTGCCTTCCATTTTGCGCCATCTTTTGGTCCATTTTTTAGCTGTTTTTAATGAAATAGTGTTTTTTTTTGCCATGATTAGTTTGTATCGGTAGTTAATAAATAATTTTAGTTAGGTTTTAAAAGTATAGAAAATAACTAAGATGCCCTATTAATACGTAATTTTAAATATAAAAAACAGTTTTCCTCTTTTTTTTAAACTTCTTTTTATATTCCGGATGTTTAAAAATGTGTAATTTCGTTCCATGCCTACACCCTTAGAACTACAAATTAAAACGTTACCAAATGAACCCGGAGTTTATCAGTATTTTGATAAAGAAGACGTTATTATTTATGTTGGTAAAGCTAAAAATTTAAAGAAAAGAGTGGCTTCTTATTTTAATAAGAATCATGAGAACGGCAAGACGAGAGTTTTAGTAAAAAAGATTGTTCGTATAAAGCATATTGTTGTAAATACAGAAACAGATGCCTTATTGTTAGAGAACAATTTAATTAAAAAATACAAACCGCGTTACAATGTTTTACTAAAGGATGATAAATCGTATCCTTGGCTTTGCATTAAAAAAGAACGTTTTCCTAGAGTTTTTATGACCCGAAGAGTTATAAAAGATGGTTCGGAATATTTTGGTCCGTATACTTCTATAAAAACGGTTAGGGTTCTGTTAGATTTAATTAAGGAGTTGTATCCGCTAAGAACCTGTAAATACGATTTAAGCCATCAAAATATAAATGAAGGAAAGTATAAAGTATGTTTAGAGTATCATTTAAAAAATTGTAAAGGTGCTTGCGAAGGCTTAGAAACCGAGAGTCATTACAATAATTCTATCGTAGAAATTAGAAATATTATTAAAGGTAACTTTAAAGAAAGCTTAGAGAAGTTTAACGAAATGATGTTAAATTTTGCTGAAAACATGGAGTTTGAAGAAGCACAGAAAATTAAAGAGAAACTTCATCTATTAAGCAATTATCAATCTAAAAGTACCATTATAAATCCGTCTATAAATAATGTAGATGTTTTTTCTATTATTTCTGATGAAACACATGGATATGCTAATTTCTTAAAAATTTCTAACGGATCTATTATTCAGTCTCACACTACAGAAATTAAGAAAAAGTTAGATGAAACGGATAAAGAGTTATTAGAATTGTTTATTGTTGAAATTAGACAACGTTTCGATTCTCAATCGCCAGAAATTTATGTACCTTTTAAAGTAGATTTAGGTGAAACATTAAAAGTTACCGTACCAAAATTAGGCGATAAAAAGCGTATTGTAGAATTGTCTGAAAGAAATGCAAAATATTATCGACAAGAACAATTTAAGCAGGTACAGATTGTAGATCCAGACAGACATGTAAAAAGAATTATGTCGCAAATGAAAAAAGATTTGCGTTTATCTGTAGAGCCACGTCATATAGAGTGTTTCGATAACTCTAACATTCAGGGAACAAATCCTGTTGCAGCTTGTGTAGTTTTTAAAGACGGAAAACCAAGTAAAAAAGATTACAGACATTACAATATTAAAACAGTTGATGGACCAGATGATTTTGCATCTATGGAAGAGGTTGTTTACAGAAGATACAAGCGTTTGTTAGAAGAAGAACAACCTTTGCCACAATTAATTATTGTGGATGGTGGAAAAGGACAATTATCATCTGGTTTAAAAGCGTTAGAAAGTTTAGGTTTAAGGGGCAAAATAGCCATTATAGGAATTGCAAAAAGATTAGAAGAAATTTATTATCCAGGAGATCCAATACCTTTATATTTAGATAAAAAATCTGAAACACTAAAGATTACGCAATATCTAAGAAACGAGGCACACAGATTCGGAATTACCTTTCACAGAAATAAACGAAGTAAAAGTGCTATAAAATCTGAGTTAGAACAAATACCAGATGTTGGTGAGCAAACCATTACAACCTTATTGCGTAAATTTAAGTCGGCAAAACGTGTTAAAGAAGCTACTTTAGAAGAACTAAAAGAAGTTATAGGAAACGCAAGAGCTATAAAAGTATATGAATATTTTCAACCTAAGAAAAAATGAAAAAACAAATATTAGCATTTTTATTGTTGCTTTCTATAACTCTAAA
Organism: Polaribacter sp. HaHaR_3_91; assembly: GCF_019278525.1. NCBI lineage: Bacteria > Pseudomonadati > Bacteroidota > Flavobacteriia > Flavobacteriales > Flavobacteriaceae > Polaribacter > Polaribacter sp. HaHaR_3_91. The sequence goes on along the minus strand of NZ_CP058986.1, from coordinate 3,861,937 downwards.
TAGTCAAGAAAAGCAACCAAAAGTAGGTTTGGTTCTAAGTGGAGGAGGCGCAAAAGGTTTTGCTCATATTGGGGTTTTAAAAGAAATTGATAAAGCTGGTTTACAAATAGATTATATAGGTGGTACCAGTATGGGGGCAATTATTGGAGGTTTATATTCAATAGGATATTCTGGTGACCAGATAGAGCAGATTGTTTTAGAAACCGATTTTATGACACTTTTACAAGATAAGTTGCCTCGAAATTCTGAACCTTTTTTTGAAAAAGAATTTGGCGAAAAAACAGTAATTACTTTGCCTGTTAACAAAGGTTCCATAGGTTTTCCGGTGGCCGTTTCTAAAGGTCAGAATGTATTAAATTTTTTAACAGAATTATTATCATCAGTAGAACTTATTAATGATTTTAAAAAATTTCCTATTCCTTTCTTTTGTATTGCTACAGATGTAGAAAATGGGAGTCCTGTCTTATTAGAAAAGGGTTCTTTGCCTTTGGCTTTAAGGGCTAGTGGATCTTTCCCTACGTTATTAAATCCGGTTGTTGTAGATGATAAATTATTAGTAGATGGCGGGATAGCTAATAATTTTCCTATTAGTATCATGAAATCTAAAGGAGTTGATGTTGTGATAGGAGTTGATGTGGAAGGTAATTTATATGAAAAAGAGAATCTTAATTCTATTGTGGCTCTTTTAAATCAGATAGTTAGTTATCAGATGTATAAAACTACAGATATAGAAAAAGAAAAATTAGACGTTTATATTCATCCCGTTGTCAATGATTATAATGTGGTTAGTTTTGATGACAAACAAAATATTTTAGAAATAGGAATTAAAGAAGGAAAGAAATTTAGCAATGTTTTTAAAAAATTAGCAGAAAAGCAAGTACATAAAAGAGAACGTAAAAAGTTAAATTTTGATAAAGAGAAATTTTCAATTACGGATATTAATTTGTCTGGTAGTAATATCTATACAAGAGCATTTGTTTTAGGTAAAATAAAGATAAAAAAAGGAGATAGTTTAACAAGAAAGGAAATTACAAAAAGAATTCACCTCTTATCTGCTACAAAAAATTACGAACGAATAACGTATAATTTAATTAAAAAAGAAGATAATACGTATAACTTAAAATTGAATTTAAACGAATCAAGTGGGAGTGCTAATCTAAAATTAGGTGTCCATTATGATTATTTATATAAGTCTGGTCTTTTGGCAAATTATAATAAGAAACACTTTCTATTGAATAATGATATGCTTTCTTTGAACCTTGTTTTAGGAGATAATTTAAGGTATAATTTAGATTATTTTGTAGATAATGGATTTTATGTTAGTTATGGTTTTAGATCTAGGTACAATCATTTTAGAACAAACTCTAAGTTTAATTCCATTATATCTCAGTTTCCTACTGTTAGCAGTATTAATTTAAAATATACAGATATTACCAATCAATTTTTTCTGCAAACAACTTTTAATAGAAGATTTGCTCTAGGTTTAGGTGTAGAGTATAAATATGTAAAGGCAACTACAGAAACAATTGCTTCTGAAACTAATGAAGCTACTGTTTTTGATAATAGTAACTATTTTAATTCTTTTGGCTATTTAAAGTTAGATTCTTATGATAAAAAATATTTTCCTACAAAAGGATATTTTGCAGACTTAAACTTTAAGTGGTACATGGTTTCATCAGATCATAATGATGATTTCTCGCAATTTGCCCAAACAAAAGGAACTCTAGGTTTTGCTACTACTTTTTTAGATAAACTTACGCTACAAGTAACAAGTGAAGCTGGTTTTACATTAAACGATGTAGATTCTGATGTTTTTGATTTTTATTTGGGAGGATATAACCAGAACTATATTAACACTTTTGTGCCTTTCTACGGCTATGAGTTTGGGGAGCTTTCAGATAATACTTATATAAAAACCGAGTTTAATTTAAGATATGCTTTTGCTAGTAAACATTATGCAATATTTATAGCCAATTACGGACGTTTAGATGAAAATGTTTTTAAAAACATAGACCTTTTTACTGATGTTAAATCTGGTTACGCTGTTGGGTATAGTTTTAATTCTTTTGTTGGTCCTTTAGAAATAAAATATACTTGGTCTCCAGATAACAAAGAACAATATTGGTTGTTTAATTTAGGTTTTTGGTTTTAGAAATAAGGCTATAAATATTAGTAATACCCTTCTAAAATTAACTTTTATTACCTGTTAATATTATTATAATACTAGATTTATCTTTTGTAATTACTCCATTGTATACTAAACGAAATAGACATGGATATTAAACGTGTCTGGGTTTTAAAACCTCATAATAAAGAATTTCATTATGGAATAAGAAGTATAAGGCTTACTGTTATTTGTGTGTAGTTATGCTTTTAAACATCTTTAACTTATACGTTGATACTGTTTGCTTTCTATTCACTATACTTAAGAACAATTGTATTTAGAAAGCTATAAAGTAAATAGCAAAAAAAAACCATGAAGCACTCTTCATGGTTTTTTTTGTTACTTATAAATAGATTATAATTTTACTTGTTTTGTGCTTAAGTGAAACTCTTCATACGTTTCTAATAAGCTCATTAAAGCTTTAATTAAATCTTTTGTTTCTAACAATACACTAAAGTATAAAGTTGTGTTTTTAGGACTAGTTTCATCTGTTCTAATTCTTGCAACTTGTTTTTCAATAGAAGATCTTACGCTTTGTAACAACTCATTCTTTTCTATTAATAGGCTGTTTAAATTGTCTAATTCTCTATTTTCGAAAATAGCCGCTTCTTTAGTTAATAAAGCAGATAAAGCAACATCAATAGTTTTTAAATCTTTTATTTGACCTTTCTTTAAGTTTTTATGATTGTTATTTACATGTTTGTAGCTTGCTCTAGAAATATAACTAATAGATTGCGCTATGTCTTGTAAATAGCCTAAAACCATAATATAAAATCTACTTGCTTCTACAGAAGTTTCGTCTAAAGATTTAATAAAATAGAAAACGCCATCTTTTAAACCATCTATTTCATCATTAAGTTTGGCAACGTGTTTGTCTGTTTTACGTAATTTATTTAAATCGTGGTTTGCTAAATCATTTACCACATTGGTATATAATTTATTTACACGGTTTATAACTTCAGAAATATGATCTGCACTTTCTTCAATTACTCCATTAATAGTAATTAATTCTGCTCTTTCTATATATACTTGTTTTTTTACTTCTTTAGATCTTCTTCTGTGAATTAGACTGTTTCTTCCAATTAAGAATGCAACAAGCGCCAATAGAATAGGAATCATAACCATATCCCAACTAATTAAATATGCTACTAAAGCTGCAGCTAAAAAGGCTGTAATTGCGGTTAAAAACCATCCACCAACAACATTTATTACTCCGGCAACTCTATAAACTGCACTTTCACGTCCCCAAGCTCTATCTGCCAAAGAAGTACCCATAGCAACCATAAATGTTACATAAGTAGTAGACAATGGTAATTTCATAGAAGTTGCAATAGATATTAAGATACCAGCAACAATTAAGTTAACAGAAGCTCTTACTAAATCGAAAGCAGGTAACTCGTATGTTTTATCTTTCGGTAATTCTATTACCGGTTTTTGAAACTTAGAATCTACATAATTCAATGCCTTTTTCGGGAAAATTTTAGCAATTCCAAAATTAAGACCCATTGCAAATCTTACCACAACTCTAGATAAAGGGTTTGGCTGAAATTTTTCATGTCCTTCTCCCTGACGAGATAAATCGATACCTGTTTTTATTACATTTTGTGCTTTACTAGAAGTCCATAAAGTAACCACCATTATAGCTCCTGCAATTAATAATAACCAAATGTTAGAAGGTACTTTTTTTGCTAAAATACCCATAGAAAATGCATCTGCTTCAATACCAGAAATACTCCAAGACTGGTAAGAGTTCCATGCTGCAATTGGTACCCCTACAAAGTTTACCAAGTCATTTCCAGAGAAAGCCATTGCTAAAGAAAATGTACCAACTCCAATAATCAATTTTAAAATATTAACTTTAAAAAACTGAATTAAAATTTGAGAAATTATAGCCCAGATAACAAAACTTCCTAAAATAATAGCTAATGTGTTTCCTTCAATTAAATGTGCTATATCAGAATACCAAGGAGTTCCTTTCATTCCTTTTATAATGATAAAGTAGGTAATTGCAGTAATTGCAAATCCACCAAATAGCGCACTAATATAAGTAGCTCTCTTATTAAAGTTAAAAGTATAAATAAGTCTCGATACAAACTGTACAAGTGCACCTACAGAGAATGCGACGACAACGGATAATAGTATTCCATTAATAATTTCAAAAGCTTTTTCATGGTTAATATAGCTCCAAATATCTGAAATAGATTGTGCTTCGTTAGCAGATATTTTTATTAAAGAAATACAAACGGCAGCTCCTAAAAGTTCAA